>NZ_SZWS01000055.1:116525-125363 GCF_005281245.1 Citrobacter sp. wls826 | reverse complement strand
CTTTGCTTAGCGGGCCTACAAAACCTGTCGGCCGGATCGGGCGTTCGCCGCCATCCGGCCTTTTTACTACTGCTCCTGGCGCTTAAACACCAGTTCGCCATTTCCTGACGCTTCTTCATCAAAGAAATAGCCTTCGCTGTTAAAGGCGGTCAGCTGTTCTGGCTGCGTTAAGCGGTTCTCAATAATGTAGCGACTCATCAGGCCGCGCGCTTTTTTTGCATAGAAGCTGATGACTTTGAACTTACCGTTCTTCTCGTCGAGGAAGACCGGTTTGATAAGCTCCGCATTGAGCTTTTTCGGCTTCACGGATTTAAAATACTCATCCGAGGCGAGGTTAATCACTACGCTGTCGCCTTGCGCTTCCAGCGCTTCGTTAAGTTTATCGGTGATGGTATCTCCCCAGAACTGGTAGAGATCTTTACCTTTCGCATTGGCCAGACGAATACCCATCTCCAGACGGTAAGGCTGCATCAAATCCAGCGGACGCAAAACGCCGTACAGCCCGGACAACATCCGTAAGTGTTGCTGAGCGAAGTCGAAATCCGCTTCGCTGAAGTTTTCAGCCTGCAGTCCGGTATACACGTCGCCTTTAAATGCCAGAATGGCCTGGCGTGCGTTTTCCGGCGTGAAATCAGGCTGCCAGTCATGGAAACGCGTGGCGTTCAGATCCGCCAGCTTGTCGCTAATTCCCATCAGCTTGCCAATTTGCGGAGCAGAGAGTTGGCGCGCCACGTGAATAAGCTGCTGAGAGTGATCCAGCAGTTCGGGCAATGTATGACGCGTCGTTGCCAGCGGACTTTGGTAGTCGAGCGTTTTTGCAGGTGAAATCAGAATCAGCATATCCAGTCCTTGCAGGAAATTTACTGCGACTTTAGCAAAAAAAACGACAGAATTGATCGATGGTTGCGATTGCCGCGCTATCCGCGCGGCGGCTCATCCCAGCTTTCGGGCGCAAGTTGTTGTCTGATATCAGGATAACGGCGCGGATCGAATTCTGGGCGCACCCCGAGTTTGCGTTGGCGTAGATAGTCGCAGGCGATAGTCTGCACAACCGGTGAAAGCAGCAGAATCGCCGTCAGGTTAGTGATGGCCATACACGCCATAATGATGTCCGCCAACTGCCAGATCAGCGGAACGCTGACTAACGTTCCGCCGATAACGGTGCTAACGGTGGCGATCCGTAATAGCCAGATGACGCGGATATTGTCCAGCTTCAGGAAAACGAGGTTATTTTCCGCATAGATGTAGTTGGCTACGATAGAGCTAAAAGCAAACAGAATCACAATTAACGCCACGAATCCGGCACCCCATTCTCCCGTTACTGAAACCATCGCTTTCTGGAGTAACTGGATGCCTTCCATCGGTACATAGCTGGCGTCATTACCAGCCAACAGAACAATCATCGCGCTGGCCGTACAGAGAATCAGCGTATCAACTAATACTCCGATCATTTGCACAATGCCTTGTGCCGCAGGATGCGGAGGCCAGGATGCTGCTGACGCGGCCGCGTTCGGAGTTGATCCCATTCCGGCCTCATTAGAAAACATACCGCGTTGAAAGCCGCTGGCAATGGCCTGGCTTAGTGTATACCCGGCGGCACCGGCTGCGGCTTCCTGCCAGCCAAAGGCACTTTTTATAATGGTCATGATAATGCCGGGGAGCTGTCCGAAATGCCACAGACAGATGACGATGCTGCAACCGACCCACAACAGCGCCATCATCGGAACGAACCATTGCATCAGGCGGGCAACGCCTTTAATGCCGCCAATGATTGCCAATAATGACACTATTGCCAGTGCGATACCGGTAAAGAGGGGAGGGATATCAAAAGCAAAGGTCAGCGCATGAGAGACCGAATTTGCCTGAACGCTGTTAAAAATCAGACCATAAGCAATGAGTAAAAAGATGGCAAAAAGAACGCCCATCCAGCGCATGCCCAGCCCACGCTCCATATACCACGCAGGACCGCCGCGAAACTGTCCCTTGCTGTCGCGCTCTTTATACAGTTGGGCAAGAGAGCTCTCGGCAAATGACGTCGCCATACCAATGATCGCCGAGACCCACATCCAGAACACGGCTCCCGCGCCGCCAGCGGCAATCGCCAACGCCACGCCCGCCAGATTTCCGCTACCGATACGTGCGGCAAGACTGGTGCATAAAGCCTGAAAGGAAGTTAAACCGCCCGGCTGCGGGCTGATGCTGTTTTTAAGACTTTTGCCAAACTGGCGAATATAGCGAAACTGAATAAACCCTGTACGCCAGGTGAACCAACATCCTGCGCCAAGCAGGAGGTAGATCATCACCGATCCCCAGAGTATTTCATTAATAAATGAGAAAAAATCAGGCATTAACATCCCTCTTGTTGATGCCGGTAAGCGCGAATATTCCCATGTAAGCGCTACCAATAATCGACCAGTATATACCTTATAAGGTGATTGATTACGGGAGTTTATCATAACAATCGTTATATCCCTTAATTGCGCATCACAGGCTTGGCGATGCGTAATCAGGGCTGAGCGGCTGGTCGGACAATCCAGGCGGTTGCGCTGAGAGTGCGTCGTGCTATCATCAGGGAAGATCGGTTACATCCCCCTAACAAGCTGTTTAAAGAGAATCGCTATCATGACGGACAAATTGACCTCCCTTCGTCAGTTCACCACAGTAGTGGCCGACACCGGAGACATCGCGGCAATGAAGCTGTATCAGCCTCAGGATGCCACAACTAACCCTTCTCTCATTCTTAACGCAGCGCAGATCCCGGAATACCGCAAGCTGATTGATGACGCTGTAGCCTGGGCTAAGCAGCAGAGCAACGACCGTGCGCAGCAGGTCGTCGACGCGACCGACAAGCTGGCAGTAAATATCGGTCTGGAGATCCTGAAACTGGTCCCAGGTCGTATCTCCACTGAAGTTGACGCTCGTCTGTCCTACGACACCGACGCGTCCATCGCTAAAGCAAAACGCCTGATCAAAATGTACAACGATGCTGGCATCAGCAACGATCGCATCCTGATTAAACTGGCTTCAACCTGGCAGGGCATCCGTGCCGCTGAGCAGCTGGAAAAAGAAGGCATCAACTGTAACCTGACTCTGCTGTTCTCCTTCGCGCAGGCGCGTGCATGTGCAGAAGCTGGCGTATATCTGATTTCTCCGTTCGTTGGCCGTATTCTTGACTGGTACAAAGCCAATACCGACAAGAAAGAGTATGCACCGGCAGAAGATCCGGGTGTGGTTTCCGTAACGGAAATTTACGAGTACTACAAACAGCACGGTTACGAAACCGTAGTTATGGGTGCGAGCTTCCGTAACATCGGCGAAATCATTGAGCTGGCAGGCTGCGATCGTCTGACGATTGCTCCGGCACTGCTGAAAGAACTGGCAGAAAGCGAAGGCGCTATCGAACGTAAACTGTCTTTCTCCGGCGAAGTGAAAGCGCGCCCTGCACGCATCACCGAAGCTGAGTTCCTGTGGCAGCATAACCAGGATCCGATGGCTGTAGACAAACTGGCGGACGGTATCCGTAAGTTTGCTGTAGACCAGGGTAAACTGGAAAAAATGATCGGCGATCTGCTGTAATCATTAGTGCGTGGCCCTGATATGGGTCACGCTACCTCTTCTGAAACCTGTCTGTCCTTCCCTTCGCAGTGTATCATTCTGTTTAACGAGACTGTTTAAACGGAATAATCATGAATACTTTACGCATTGGCCTGGTTTCCATTTCTGACCGTGCTTCCAGCGGCGTTTACCAGGATAAAGGTATCCCGGCCCTTGAAGAGTGGCTGGCGTCTGCCCTTACCACCCCTTTTGAGCTGCAAACGCGGTTGATCCCGGATGAACAGGCGATCATCGAACAGACCTTATGCGAGCTGGTTGACGAAATGAGTTGTCATCTGGTGCTGACTACCGGCGGAACGGGTCCGGCCCGTCGTGACGTTACGCCTGATGCGACGCTTGCCGTAGCCGACCGTCAGATGCCGGGCTTTGGTGAGCAGATGCGCCAGATAAGCCTGCACTTTGTGCCAACGGCGATTCTTTCCCGTCAGGTTGGCGTGATTCGCAAGCAGGCGTTGATCCTGAATCTGCCTGGGCAGCCAAAATCGATCAAAGAGACGCTGGAAGGTGTGAAAGATGCCGACGGTAAGGTTATCGTGCCGGGTATTTTTGCAAGTGTACCGTATTGTATACAGCTATTGGATGGGCCGTATGTGGAAACCGCACCGACTGTTGTAGCATCTTTTCGTCCTAAAAGCGCAATACGCGATACAAAAGCCTGAAAGTAGCCCGATCGTGACATAAGTGCCAATGACAGTGGAGTATTGAATTGTTTACGATATAGTAATTTTTGCTTTACATATATCAACAAACAGATTCAATTACTTCACTGACTCATGGTTTGCTATGTCACAACACACTCGACCGCTGAATCGCCAGGATTATAAAACCCTTACGCTTGCTGCCCTTGGTGGTGCGCTTGAGTTTTATGATTTCATTATCTTTGTCTTCTTTGCCGCTGTTGTTGGCGAGCTCTTCTTCCCCGCAGACATCCCTGAATGGCTACGTCAGGTGCAAACCTTCGGAATTTTTGCCGCTGGATATCTGGCGCGTCCGCTGGGGGGCATCATCATGGCGCACTTTGGCGATCTGGTCGGGCGCAAGAAAATGTTCACCCTGAGCATTTTGCTGATGGCGATACCGACGCTGGCGATTGGCCTGTTGCCTACTTACGCCTCAATGGGGATCCTCGCGCCGCTGCTGTTACTGCTGATGCGTATTTTGCAAGGCGCTGCCATCGGCGGAGAAGTTCCGGGCGCGTGGGTGTTCGTGGCGGAGCATGTACCGGAGCGTCGCATCGGCATTGCCTGCGGAACGCTGACTGCCGGCCTGACGGTGGGAATTCTGCTGGGGTCAGTGGTTGCGACGCTGGTGAACACCAGCCTGACGCAGCAGGCGGTGCATGATTACGGCTGGCGTATTCCTTTCCTGCTGGGGGGCGTGTTTGGGCTGGTGGCGATGTACCTGCGTCGCTGGCTGCAGGAGACGCCCATATTTCTCGAAATGCAGCAGCGTAAAGCGTTGGCGCAAGAGCTACCGGTGAAGTCAGTGGTGAGCAAACATAAAAAAGCGGTGGTTATTTCAATGCTGCTGACCTGGCTGCTATCGGCTGGGATTGTGGTGGTGATCCTGATGTCACCAGTCTGGTTGCAGAAGCAGTATGGCTTTGCGCCGGCGCTAACGTTGCAAGCCAACAGTGTCGCTACCATTATGCTGTGCGTCGGTTGTCTGCTGGCCGGGTTTATTGTCGATCGGGTCGGCGCCAGCAAAACCTTTATTGTCGGCAGCCTGCTGCTGGCCTGTTCAAGCTGGTTTTTCTATCACCTGACCGGCAGCCATCCCCAGCATTTGTTCCTGTTATACGGGCTGGTGGGGTTATGCGTTGGCGTGGTGGGGGCTGTGCCTTATGTGATGGTGCGCGCGTTTCCGGCGGAAGTCCGCTTTACCGGAATATCCTTTTCTTACAACGTGTCGTACGCCATTTTTGGTGGTCTGACGCCAATCGCCGTCACGATGTTGATGAGCGTGTCGCCAATGGCTCCGGCCTGGTATGTGCTGGCGTTATCGCTGGTAGGGCTAGGTTTGGGGATTTGGCTGCGACAGGATCTTTATCATCGCGATTCGAGCGTACAGGCAGAGTTACGGCGCTTGTAAGGAATATCCCCCCGTCAGGGGGGATAGCATCAGATTAGTGCGCTTCACCAATCGGCAGGATGGTACGGCCAAACTGTTCGTTCAGCACTTCACCCATCGCCAGGTAAATGGCGCTTGCGCCACACACTAAGCCTACCCAGCCAGCAACGTGAATGATCGCTTCGTTACCCGCAATGTTGCCAACGGCCAGCAGGGCGAACAGCACTGTCAGGCTCAGGAACACGAACTGCAGCATGCGCGCGGCTTTCAGCGTACCGAAGAACATGAACAGAGTGAACACGCCCCACAGACCGAGGTAAGCGCCCAGGAACTGACCATTGGTTGCATCCGCCAGGCCCATTTTCGGCATCAGCAGGATCGCAACCAGCGTCAGCCAGAACGAACCGTAGGAGGTAAAGGCGGTTAAACCGAAGGTGTTGCCTTTTTTATATTCCAGCAGTCCGGCAAAAATTTGCGCGATACCGCCGTAGAAAATGCCCATCGCCAGAATAATAACGTCCAGAGCGAAGAAACCCGCGTTGTGCAGGTTAAGCAAAATGGTGGTCATGCCAAAGCCCATCAGGCCCAGCGGTGCCGGATTAGCCAACTTAGTGTTGCCCATAATTCCTCAAAATCATCATTGATTGAATGGTGAAATAGTTTCCCCGAATAACGATCGCTGTCTTCGGGGCGCGGCATGATAATCAGGGGAGAGGGCACTGTCTATGATCTAACGAAGGGAAAATGAATTATTTTCCCTGTGATGGGCATCACGCTAGCCAGTTACGGCGGTGCTGCTCAGCAGAAGGCCCATAAGCAGGCTGGCGGAAAGGGTTAACACGGATTTCATGGAGTTTCTCTTTGACGGCTGCAAAAGTGTGTGAATTCAGACCAGATTACCGTCGTCATAAAAACGATTCATGCTCGTAATCTTTTATTTTTATTACAATTTTTATGTGAATGGCTTTCCTGATTTAATTGGTTGTATGAATTAATTCTGGTTGGCGACTATTCATTTTTATCTCTTTTTGCCTTTTTTCTGTGAATTTATTGCCACAAGGCTAAAAAAATTTTTCATGCCCCCCTTGATGACGTGGGTTACGACCCCATCTTGTAGACAACCGCAGTGGTGAGTCTGAAAAAAAACGATTCAGGGTAGTTGAAACCGCACGTTTCGCCCTTATTACAGATTCACAACCACATGATGACCGAATTTTTAGTGGAGACGTTTAGATGGGTAAAATTATTGGTATCGACCTGGGTACTACCAACTCTTGTGTAGCGATTATGGATGGCACTACTGCACGTGTGCTGGAGAACGCCGAGGGCGATCGCACTACGCCTTCTATCATTGCTTATACCCAGGATGGTGAAACTCTGGTTGGTCAGCCGGCTAAACGTCAGGCAGTGACAAACCCGCAAAACACCCTGTTTGCGATTAAACGCCTGATTGGCCGCCGCTTCCAGGACGAAGAAGTGCAGCGTGATGAAGCCATCATGCCGTACAAAATCATCGGTGCTGACAACGGTGATGCATGGATTGACGTAAAAGGTCAGAAAATGGCACCGCCGCAGATTTCTGCTGAAGTGCTGAAAAAAATGAAGAAAACGGCTGAAGATTACCTGGGTGAACCGGTAACTGAAGCAGTTATCACCGTACCTGCATATTTTAACGATGCTCAGCGTCAGGCAACCAAAGACGCCGGCCGTATCGCAGGTCTGGAAGTAAAACGTATCATCAACGAACCAACCGCAGCTGCACTGGCTTACGGTCTGGATAAAGAAGTCGGCAACCGTACTATCGCGGTTTATGACCTGGGTGGTGGTACTTTCGATATCTCTATTATCGAAATCGACGAAGTTGACGGTGAAAAAACCTTCGAAGTTCTGGCAACCAACGGTGATACCCACCTGGGTGGTGAAGACTTCGATAGCCGTATGATCAACTACCTGGTTGACGAATTTAAGAAAGATCAGGGTATCGACCTGCGTAACGACCCGCTGGCGATGCAGCGTCTGAAAGAAGCCGCTGAGAAAGCGAAGATCGAACTGTCTTCCGCTCAGCAGACCGACGTGAACCTGCCGTACATCACTGCAGACGCGACTGGTCCGAAACACATGAACATCAAGGTGACCCGTGCGAAACTGGAAAGCCTGGTTGAAGACCTGGTTAACCGTTCTATCGAGCCGCTGAAAGTTGCTCTGCAGGATGCTGGTCTGTCTGTTTCCGACGTTCAGGACGTTATCCTGGTCGGTGGTCAGACTCGTATGCCGATGGTACAGAAGAAAGTAGCTGAGTTCTTCGGTAAAGAGCCGCGTAAAGACGTTAACCCGGACGAAGCTGTGGCAATCGGTGCTGCCGTTCAGGGTGGTGTATTGACCGGTGATGTGAAAGACGTGCTGCTGCTGGACGTTACCCCGCTGTCTCTGGGTATCGAAACCATGGGCGGCGTGATGACTGCACTGATCGCGAAAAACACCACTATCC
Source organism: Citrobacter sp. wls826 (assembly GCF_005281245.1). Lineage (NCBI taxonomy): Bacteria > Pseudomonadati > Pseudomonadota > Gammaproteobacteria > Enterobacterales > Enterobacteriaceae > Citrobacter > Citrobacter sp. wls826. The sequence goes on along the minus strand of NZ_SZWS01000055.1, from coordinate 117,190 downwards.
CGACCAAGCACAGCCAGGTGTTCTCTACTGCTGAAGACAACCAGTCTGCGGTAACCATCCATGTGCTGCAGGGTGAACGTAAACGTGCCGCTGATAACAAAGATCTGGGTCAATTTAACCTGGATGGCATCAGCCCGGCTCCGCGCGGTATGCCGCAGATCGAAGTTACTTTTGACATCGATGCCGACGGTATCCTGCACGTTTCCGCGAAAGACAAAAATAGCGGTAAAGAGCAGAAGATCACCATCAAGGCTTCTTCTGGTCTGAACGAAGAAGAAATTCAGAAAATGGTTCGTGAAGCAGAAGCGAACGCAGAATCTGACCGTAAGTTTGAAGAGCTGGTTCAGACCCGTAACCAGGGTGACCACCTGCTGCACAGCACTCGCAAGCAGGTTGAAGAAGCAGGCGACAAACTGCCGGCTGATGACAAAACTGCCATCGAGTCTGCACTGACCGCGCTGGAAACTTCTCTGAAAGGCGAAGACAAAGCGGATATCGAAGCGAAAATGCAGGCGCTGGCACAGGTTTCCCAGAAACTGATGGAAATCGCTCAGCAGCAGCACGCACAGCAGCAGGCTGGCGCAGCAGGTGCTGATGCTTCTGCAAACAACGCGAAAGATGACGACGTTGTCGACGCTGAGTTTGAAGAAGTGAAAGACAAAAAA
>NZ_SZWS01000055.1:112899-116458 GCF_005281245.1 Citrobacter sp. wls826 | reverse complement strand
CGGGCGAAGAGGTTTCCTCTCCGCCCGTGCACGCATGTTAGGGGCAGATAAAAAGAGATGGCTAAGCAAGACTATTACGAGATTTTAGGCGTTTCCAAATCAGCGGAAGAGCGTGAAATCAAAAAGGCCTACAAGCGCCTGGCCATGAAATATCACCCGGACCGCAACCAGGGTGATAAAGAGGCCGAAGCCAAGTTTAAAGAGATCAAAGAAGCGTACGAGATCCTCACCGATGCGCAAAAACGTGCGGCTTATGATCAGTACGGCCATGCAGCGTTTGAGCAAGGTGGTATGGGCGGCGGTGGCGGTTTTGGCGGCGGGGCCGACTTCAGCGATATCTTTGGTGACGTGTTTGGCGATATCTTTGGCGGCGGTCGCGGTCGTCAGCGCGCCTCACGTGGTGCTGATTTACGTTACAACATGGATCTCACTCTGGAAGAAGCCGTGCGTGGCGTCACCAAAGAGATCCGTATTCCGACGCTGGAAGAGTGTGATGTTTGCCACGGCAGTGGTGCGAAGGCGGGCACGCAACCCCAGACCTGTCCAACCTGTCACGGTTCTGGTCAGGTGCAGATGCGTCAGGGCTTTTTTGCCGTACAGCAGACCTGTCCACACTGTCAGGGCCGCGGTACGTTGATTAAAGACCCGTGCAACAAATGCCATGGTCATGGTCGCGTTGAGAAGAGCAAAACGCTGTCCGTTAAGATCCCGGCAGGGGTTGATACTGGCGACCGTATTCGTTTAGCGGGTGAAGGTGAAGCCGGTGAACATGGCGCGCCAGCAGGCGACTTGTACGTTCAGGTGCAGGTAAAACAGCACCCAATTTTCGAACGTGAAGGCAATAACCTGTACTGCGAAGTGCCGATTAACTTTGCGATGGCAGCGCTGGGCGGCGAGATTGAAGTGCCGACGCTGGACGGTCGCGTGAAGTTAAAAATTCCGGGCGAAACGCAGACCGGCAAACTGTTCCGCATGCGTGGTAAAGGCGTTAAGTCAGTACGCGGCGGCGCACAGGGCGATCTGCTGTGCCGTGTGGTCGTTGAAACCCCGGTAGGCCTCAACGACAAGCAGAAGCAGTTGCTGAAAGATCTGCAGGACAGCTTTGGCGGCCCGACCGGCGAGCAAAACAGTCCGCGCTCTAAAAGCTTCTTCGACGGTGTGAAGAAATTTTTTGACGATTTGACGCGCTAATTCTCGACTCAATAATCTTTGATAAAAAGCCTGGGACTGAAAAGTTTCAGGCTTTTTTATTTCTGTTTTCCGTTCGGAAAATCCTGAACGACTTTATTTTAATAGCTCGTTAAAATCGATCTATTCATCATGAATAATCTAATTTTAACGAGCTTTCTGAAGGTGTAAGATAGTATTTACGAAGTATTCACCCAATAGAGAGAATAAAAGTGAAACATCTGCATCGTTTTTTTAGTAGTGACGCCTCCGGGGGCATCATTCTGATCATCGCTGCCGTGGTTGCTATGCTGATGGCAAATATCGGGGTTACCAGTGGATGGTACCACGCCTTTCTGGAAACGCCCGTTCAACTGCGGGTTGGCGCGCTTGAGATCAACAAAAATATGCTGCTGTGGATCAATGACGCGTTGATGGCGGTGTTCTTCCTGTTGATCGGTTTGGAAGTGAAGCGCGAGTTAATGCAAGGTTCGCTGGCCAGTCTGCGCCAGGCGGCGTTTCCGATCATTGCCGCTATCGGGGGCATGATTGTCCCGGCGCTGCTGTATCTGGCATTCAACTATGCTGACCCTATCACCCGTGAGGGTTGGGCGATCCCGGCGGCAACGGATATCGCTTTTGCATTAGGCGTGCTGGCGCTGTTGGGCAGCCGTGTCCCACTGGCGTTGAAAATCTTCCTGATGGCGCTGGCGATAATCGATGACCTCGGCGCTATTGTGATCATCGCGTTGTTCTACACCAGCGATCTCTCGCTGTTGTCGCTGGGCGTTGCCGCGTGCGCGATCCTTGTCCTGGCAGCATTGAATCTGTGCGGTGTAAGACGTACCGGTATTTATATTCTGGTTGGTGTAGTGCTGTGGACGGCCGTACTGAAGTCTGGCGTGCATGCAACTCTGGCGGGTGTGATCGTCGGTTTCTTCATTCCGTTGAAGGAAAAACACGGGCGTTCACCGGCGAAGCGTCTGGAGCATGTTCTGCACCCGTGGGTGGCATATCTGATCCTACCGTTGTTTGCCTTCGCTAACGCGGGCGTCTCACTGCAGGGCGTCACCATTGATGGACTGACCTCGGTGTTACCGCTGGGGATCATTGCTGGCCTGTTAATCGGGAAACCACTGGGTATAAGCCTCTTTTGCTGGCTGGCGTTACGCTTCAGGGTGGCGCAATTGCCGGAGGGAACGAATTTCCAGCAAATTATGGCGGTCGGCATTCTGTGCGGCATTGGCTTTACGATGTCGATTTTCATCGCCAGCCTGGCGTTTGGGACCGTCGATCCTGAGCTGATTAACTGGGCGAAACTGGGGATCCTGATCGGTTCTTTGCTGTCGGCGGTAATAGGTTACTGCTGGTTACGTACCCGGTTGAACGCAGCAGCCTGACGGGATAACCCTTTCGTGACAATTTTCAGGGAGAGAGTATGTCTCATATAAACTACAACCACCTGTACTACTTTTGGCATGTCTATAAAGAAGGATCGGTGGTTGGTGCAGCAGAGGCGCTTTATCTGACACCGCAGACCATTACCGGGCAGATTAAAGCGCTTGAGGAACGCTTACAGGGAAAGTTGTTCAAGCGGAAGGGGCGTGGACTGGAGCCCAGCGAATTAGGCGAATTGGTTTTTCGTTATGCGGATAAGATGTTCACGCTAAGCCAGGAAATGCTGGATATCGTGAACTACCGCAAAGAGTCGAATTTACTGTTCGATGTCGGCGTGGCGGATGCGTTGTCCAAACAGCTGGTCAGCAGCGTGCTGAATGCCGCAGTCGTTGAAGATGAACAAATCCATCTGCGTTGTTTTGAATCAACGCACGAGATGCTGCTTGATCAGCTCAGCCAGCATAAACTGGATATGATTATCTCCGACTGCCCGATCGATTCTACGCAGCAGGAAGGGTTGTTCTCAGTGCGGATTGGCGAATGCAGCGTGAGCTTTTGGTGCACCCAGCCATTGCCTGAGAAACCATTTCCGGCCTGCCTAGAAGAGCGTCGATTGCTGATCCCTGGACGCCGTTCGATGCTCGGGCGTAAGCTGTTGAACTGGATTAACTCACAAGGGCTGAACGTTGAAATCCTTGGCGAGTTTGATGACGCCGCGCTGATGAAAGCGTTTGGCGCAACGCATAACGCTATTTTTGTTGCGCCTACGCTTTATTCCCACAATTTCTATGCCGATGATTCAATTGTTGAAATTGGACGCGTAGAGAATGTGATGGAGGAGTATCACGCCATATTTGCGGAAAGAATGATCCAGCATCCAGCGGTGCAGCGTATTTGCAATACTGATTACTCGGCACTATTTATTTCTGCGGGTAAATAATCAAGGCGCACTCGTCATACTTCATATTGTGGGGGGGTTACTCGGCCAGTCGGT
>NZ_SZWS01000055.1:108829-112847 GCF_005281245.1 Citrobacter sp. wls826 | reverse complement strand
CACCTTGTGGCAGGGTCACTGGTGAGTGCTGAGCAAAGTGGATGCACCGACGCAAAAGATGTAGCAAATCAAACAGAAAGAGATTTTCTGAGACCCTCCAGCTCGCTTCTTACCCTATCTCATAACCTGTTTTATACAGAAAATGAGATCTCATCAAATCGATATCTCATGGTTTCAAAGCGTTTGTGATTAGCACCCCTCGCATAATGGGAGCATTACATAGGTGTCCCACCGGACGGATGGGACACACTATTTCTTCTATGACTCATTAACGAGGTAAGCATTATGACTAACAGCAAACTGGTACAAAATGATTCGCTCAGTACAAAAGAGTACGAGCAGAACGGATTTGTGGCGGCCACGGAAACCAATGAGTTTAGCTATACATCGGCGCGTGTTGCGAAGGTAGCCTATAACGAGTACAAGCCCAACGAGTTTAAAGTGTCCGGTTACTGGACTGACTGGTCGCAATATGACGGCCGTCTCGATGGTGATTTCGCGCCTTCCAGCTGTGGGCGCGGCGTTGACCTGGCGTTATTAGACCCCTTTGCTTACGATAAAATTACGCTGGGTTTCTGCGGGATTGTCGGCGATACCGGCGAGAAAGCGACGACCATCAACAATGCCGCAGTCGACTTCCAGCGTACGCAATGGCAACCCACTTTTGTCGATGCGTGGGGAGATGTTGCCTCCTATCGCAACTGCGGCTTTGCGGGCTGGGTAAGCAATGATTACATGGCGCTTTTCCATCAGTACGATGCACAGGGCGTTCTGGGGGGGTTACGCGATGTACAGAAAAAGAACCCGAATCTCCATCTTTCAATGAGTATCGGCGGCTGGACCATGAGCCAAGCGTTCCACTTTATGGCTAAAGATCCACATAAACGCGCGCTATTCTGCGACGGCCTGACCGATCTGTTCACCCGATTCCCGATGTTTAGCGAAATCGATCTGGATTGGGAATATCCGGGGGCACCGGGAAATACCGGTAATACCTACGATGATACTGACGCACCAAATTTTGCTGCCTTGATTAAGGATGTGAAAGCCGCGCTGAATAAAATCAATCGCAGTGATGTGAAAATTAGCGTTGCCGCTGCTGGTGACATCGAGAAACTGAAAAAAGCCAATATTCCAGCGCTCATTGATGCGGGGGTCTGGGGCATTAATTTAATGACCTACGACTTCTTTGGTACGCCGTGGGCTACCGAGCTGGCGCATCATACCAATCTCTACCCGAATGGCAGCGCGAATAACTGGAGCGTAGAGACCGCCGTTAATTATCTGGAGTCGATTGGGGTGCCGCTTAAACAGGTCTTTATCGGTTATGCCGGTTATAGCCGTAATGCTCATGATGCGACGATCCAGAGCGTATCTCCGCTGAAAGGAACTTACACGCCAGGATACGGCACGACGGTCGGAACATTTGAATCCGGCTCAACGGAATGGTACGACCATATCGCAAATTATCTTGATCTGGAAAACCAGACCGGTCGCAATAATTTTATTGTTTACACCGATGAAGTGGCGGATGCGGATTTCCTGTATAACCCACAGTCTAAAGTCTTTATGTCGCTGGATACCCCGCGCACCGTGAAGGCCAAAGCCGAGTACGTAAAATCCCGCGGCCTGGGTGGCCTGTTTACCTGGACGGCGGATTTGGATCGCGGTCCGCTGGTGAATGCGGCTCGCGAAGGGCTGGGCTGCGAAATGACGCGGCAAACTGTTGATATGAGACCGTTCTATTTTAAAGGTATTACGAAGTAAGCGCTCATGTCCCCCTGTAAAGGGGGACATTTTCGGCTGTCTCAATCGTGTAAAAAACATAGATAAGTAAATAAATATTGTGTATCAGGTGAATTATTATTTTGGATTGAATAAGTAAATTTATATTACATTTTATGACATTGCCTTCTTATTTTTAGATTTTTTTATGGTTTTTTACATCAGGTTTGACAATTCTCTCAGTTAGATGATTATTTTTGGTACTAAAATAACGCATCTCAATAGTTAATGGATTTTCAAATGGTTACATCATTCATGATTGGAAATGATTTATTGTTTGATACAAGTGAAATGGTTCTTCATCATCTTAAGGATGGGGAAAGTATTCATTTATCCGGCGTGAAAGGTCGCTGTTTGAAATGTCTCATCTCACATACCCAACAAGATATAACGACAAAAAAGCAAATTTGCGATGAGGTATGGGGACAATTTGGTTTATTCGCCAGCGATAGTACGTTATTGCAGACGATTTATGCCTTGCGGCGGGATTTGCGGGATATAGAGATGACGGATTTAATCGTTACCCATCCCCGACTGGGCTACCAGATCAATCCGGCCTATAGCGTTACACCGGTTGCTGAATTAGGCGCTGAAAAAAATGAACCTGCTGCCACTGAGGTATTTTCCTGTCCTTCTGACACTGATATTCTCAGTGCCCATTATGAAATTCAGAAAAAAACCGAAGGCAAAAAAACAGACGTTGCCGTTAATCTCTCCCTGCATAAGGCGAGGGTTATTTTAGCGTTCCTGACATTTGTATTGACTACAGTATTAGTACTCCTGACAGTGTTTTTCTACAGGGAAGAGTTACGTCTTCATAATGGCGGAAAAAACTTGTATTTAAATCCTGAAACGGGAAAAGATAGTCATGGACAAAAAGGGTTTATCCTGTGCCAGTGCAATAAGTACGATACAAGCGAAAATTGCAAAAATCATGAATATATATGTAAAAAAGTGACTTCATGATATTTTTCGTTACGTAATGCAACTTAAGTTTATTATGCGTTTGGTGGATAAGGCGAGAGCGTCATCTTGCCACCGAAAAGCTCGGTTAACCGTCGTTCGGCAAGATGATGCGTCCAGTGATGAGCCGGTTAGATGAAATAATGCCTCAAGTGGTGCATCACAGAATTTCCAGCAGGTCTGATTAATAGAGCTGGCAGCCAGAGAGCCATCCAGAACAAGCTCGAGTTTTGTCACCGCATCGGTGATGTAGAGATCATAATGAAGCCCATTCCGATAATTAACCAGATAACGAGTTCCGCGGAGAGTTTATGCTTTCTGATACTGGCTTTATCTGTGGAGCGAAGGACCTGAGAGACATTCAGGAGGTATTGAGTGCCGAAAAGAGGAAAGAGATTCGGGTTCAGCCCAGGTTGTATCGCATAGCGACAGGTTGAATGTATGAAAAAGCCCCATCAAAAATGATGGGGCTTATTATGCTACGCTTACGCGGGTTTTTTCACAAAGCAACAACAAGCAGGCGATTAAGCCAGTTTGTTGATCTGTGCAGTCAGGTTTGCTTTATGACGTGCAGCTTTGTTTTTGTGGATCAGACCTTTAGCAGCCTGACGGTCCACGATCGGTTGCATTTCGTTAAATGCTTTCAGTGCAGTAGCTTTGTCGCCAGCTTCGATAGCTGCGTATACTTTCTTGATGAAAGTACGCATCATAGAGCGACGGCTAGCGTTGTGCTTGCGGGCCTTTTCAGACTGAACGGCGCGCTTCTTAGCTGATTTGATATTAGCCAAGGTCCAACTCCCAAATGTGTTCTATATGGACAATTCAAAGGCCGAGGAATATGCCCTTTTAGCCTTCTTTTGTCAATGGATTTGTGCAAATAAGCGCCGTTTAAATTGCAGCACTCGTTGCGTAGTGATGGCGCAGGATTCTACCAGCTTGCGGGGCGTGAATACAGCCTTTCCACGAGAAAAATTGCATTGGTGTGCCCGTGAAGGGCGTCAATTTGTTTCATAACGATGAAAACCATCCTCTTTCTGTTTCGTAGAAACAATCGCCGGTTAACGTTGAACGCGGTACAGGGTATACTTTCACGATTTTCACTGTTTTGAGCCAGACATGAAGCTGATACGAGGCATACATAATCTCAGTCAGGCCCCGCATGGGTGTGTGCTGACTATTGGTAATTTCGACGGCGTGCACCGTGGCCATCGTGCGTTGCTGCAGGGCTTACGGGAAGAAGGGCGCAAACGCAATTTACCGGTGATGGTGA
>NZ_SZWS01000055.1:103136-108783 GCF_005281245.1 Citrobacter sp. wls826 | reverse complement strand
GAGCCGCAGCCGCTGGAGCTGTTTGCGACGGACAAGTCACCTGCGCGCCTCACCCGCCTGCGGGAAAAACTGCGTTATCTGGCGGAGTGCGGCGTTGATTACGTGCTGTGCGTGCGTTTTGACAGGCGCTTCGCTGCATTAACGGCGCAGACCTTCATCAGCGATCTGCTGGTGAAGCGCCTTGGTGTACAATTTCTTGCCGTTGGCGATGATTTCCGCTTTGGCGCTAGCCGTGCGGGCGATTTCTTGTTATTACAGGAAGCGGGCGCTGAGTATGGTTTTGATATCACCAGCACCCAAACCTTCTGTGAAGGCGGTGTGCGCATCAGCAGCACCGCGGTACGTCAGGCGCTGGCGGAAGATAACCTGCAACTGGCCGAAAGCCTGCTTGGGCATCCTTTTACTATCTCAGGACGCGTAGTTCACGGTGACGAGTTAGGGCGCACTATCGGTTTTCCGACGGCAAACTTACCGCTTCGTCGCCAGGTTTCTCCGGTGAAAGGGGTTTATGCGGTTGAAGTAATGGGGCTGGGTGACAAACCTTTCCCCGGCGTCGCCAACATCGGCACACGCCCGACGGTAGCAGGCGTACGCCAACAGTTGGAAGTGCATCTATTGGACGTTGTAATGGACCTGTATGGTCGCCATATAGATGTAGTACTGCGTAAAAAAATACGCAGCGAACAGCGATTTGCCTCGCTGGATGAACTAAAAGCGCAGATTGCGCGTGATGAGTTGACTGCCCGTGAATTTTTTGGGCTAACAAAACCGGCTTAATGCCTATACGAGTTTTAAATACGGAACCGAGAATCTGATGAGTGACTATAAATCAACCCTGAATTTGCCGGAAACAGGGTTCCCGATGCGCGGCGATCTCGCCAAGCGTGAACCGGGAATGCTGGCGCGTTGGACTGATGATGACCTGTACGGCATCATTCGTGCGGCCAAAAAAGGCAAAAAAACCTTCATTCTGCATGATGGCCCTCCTTATGCGAATGGCAGCATTCATATTGGTCACTCGGTTAACAAGATTCTGAAAGACATTATCGTGAAGTCCAAAGGACTCACGGGATTCGACTCGCCTTACGTTCCGGGCTGGGACTGCCACGGTCTGCCTATCGAGCTGAAAGTAGAGCAGGAATACGGCAAGCCGGGCGAGAAGTTCACCGCCGCTGAGTTCCGCGCCAAATGCCGTGAATACGCAGCGACGCAGGTTGACGGTCAGCGTAAAGACTTTATCCGTCTTGGCGTGCTGGGCGACTGGTCGCATCCGTACCTGACCATGGACTTCAAAACTGAAGCCAACATCATTCGTGCGCTGGGTAAAATCATCGGTAACGGTCACCTGCACAAAGGTGCGAAGCCGGTGCACTGGTGCGTTGATTGCCGTTCCGCGCTGGCGGAAGCGGAAGTTGAGTATTATGACAAAACCTCCCCGTCCATCGACGTTGCGTTCCACGCCGCCGATCAGGACGCGGTAAAAGCGAAATTTGGCGTTTCTGACGTCAATGGCCCGATCTCACTGGTTATCTGGACTACCACCCCGTGGACGTTACCGGCGAACCGCGCAATCTCTCTGGCGCCTGATTTTGACTATGCGCTGGTGCAGATTGACGGGCAGGCTGTGATTCTGGCGAAGGATCTGGTTGAAAGCGTCATGCAGCGTATTGGTGCGGCTGAATACACTATTCTGGGCACCGTAAAAGGCGCCGAGCTGGAACTGCTGCGCTTTACCCATCCGTTTATGGGCTTTGACGTGCCGGCTATTCTTGGCGATCACGTTACGCTGGATGCTGGTACCGGTGCGGTCCATACCGCCGGCGGCCACGGTCCGGATGACTACGTCATTAGCCAGAAATACGGTCTGGAAATCGCTAACCCGGTTGGTCCGGACGGCGCATATCTGGCGGGTACCTATCCGGATCTGGACGGTGTGAACGTCTTTAAAGCCAACGACAAAATCGTTGCGCTGCTGAGCGATAAAGGCGCTCTGCTGCACGTTGAGAAGATGCAGCACAGCTACCCGTGCTGCTGGCGCCACAAATCGCCGATCATCTTCCGTGCGACTCCGCAGTGGTTCGTCAGCATGGATCAGAAAGGTCTGCGCGCGCAGTCGCTAAAAGAGATCAAAGGCGTGCAATGGATCCCGGATTGGGGCCAGGCACGTATTGAATCGATGGTTGCCAACCGTCCTGACTGGTGTATCTCCCGTCAGCGTACGTGGGGGGTGCCGATGTCTCTGTTTGTTCACAAAGACACCGAAGAGCTGCATCCGCGTGCTATCGAACTGATGGAAGAAGTGGCCAAACGCGTTGAAGTTGACGGCATCCAGGCGTGGTGGGATCTCGATCCGAAAGATATCCTCGGCGATGAAGCTGACCAGTATGTCAAAGTCCCGGATACGCTGGACGTGTGGTTCGACTCCGGTTCAACCCACTCATCCGTTGTGGACGTGCGTCCTGAGTTTGCAGGCCATGCGGCAGATATGTATCTGGAAGGTTCTGACCAGCACCGCGGCTGGTTCATGTCTTCTCTGATGATCTCCACTGCAATGAAGGGCAAAGCGCCATACCGTCAGGTACTGACCCACGGTTTCACCGTTGATGGTCAGGGTCGTAAAATGTCCAAGTCTATCGGTAACACCGTAAGCCCGCAGGACGTAATGAACAAACTGGGCGCGGATATTCTGCGTCTGTGGGTCGCTTCTACCGACTATACCGGCGAAATGGCCGTTTCTGACGAAATCCTGAAACGTGCTGCCGACAGCTATCGTCGTATCCGTAACACCGCGCGCTTCCTGCTGGCGAACCTGAACGGGTTCGATCCGGTAAAAGATATGGTGAAACCGGAAGAGATGGTGGTGCTGGATCGCTGGGCGGTAGGTTGTGCGCAAGCTGCGCAGGAAGAGATCCTGAAAGCTTATGAAGCCTATGACTTCCACGAAGTAGTACAGCGCCTGATGCGCTTCTGCTCCGTAGAAATGGGTTCGTTCTACCTCGACATCATCAAAGACCGTCAGTACACCGCGAAAGCGGACAGCGTGGCGCGTCGTAGTTGCCAGACTGCGCTGTTCCATATTGCAGAAGCGCTGGTACGCTGGATGGCGCCGATCATGTCCTTCACCGCTGATGAAATCTGGGGTTACCTGCCGGGCGATCGTGAGAAGTACGTCTTTACCGGTGAATGGTACGAAGGTCTGTTTGGCTTAGGCGAAACCGAAGCGATGAATGACGCCTACTGGGACGAGTTGCTGAAAGTGCGCGGCGAAGTGAACAAGGTCATCGAGCAGGCGCGTGCGGATAAGAAAGTCGGTGGTTCGCTGGAAGCAGCGGTTACTCTGTACGCTGAACCAGAACTGGCGGCGAAACTGACCGCGCTGGGCGAAGAGTTGCGCTTTGTTCTGCTGACCTCCGGTGCAACGGTTGTGGATTATGCAGCGGCCCCTGCTGATGCTCAGCAGAGCGAACTGCTCAAAGGTCTGAAAATCGTACTAAGCAAAGCCGAAGGTGAGAAATGTCCGCGCTGCTGGCATTACACTACCGATGTCGGCCAGGTGGCGGAACATGCAGATATCTGCGGACGCTGTGTCAGCAACATCGCCGGTGATGGCGAACAACGTAAGTTTGCCTGATGAGTAAGCCTCTTTGTTCAACAGGACTACGCTGGCTGTGGCTGGTGGTAGTCGTGCTGATTATCGATTTAGGCAGCAAATACCTGATCCTCCAGAACTTTGCTCTGGGGGATACGGTGTCGCTGTTCCCGTCGCTTAATCTGCACTACGCGCGTAACTATGGTGCGGCGTTTAGCTTCTTAGCCGACAGCGGTGGCTGGCAACGTTGGTTCTTTGCCGGTATCGCCATTGGTATCTGCGTTATCCTGATGGTGATGATGTATCGCTCGAAGGCGACGCAGAAGCTGAACAACATCGCGTATGCGTTAATCATTGGCGGTGCGCTGGGCAACCTGTTCGACCGCCTGTGGCACGGCTTCGTGGTTGATATGATTGACTTTTACGTCGGTGACTGGCATTTCGCGACATTCAACCTTGCTGATACGGCGATCTGTATCGGTGCGGCATTGATTGTCCTCGAAGGCTTCTTACCGTCGAAAGAGAAAAAAGCCGCATAAAAAAATGCCGGATGGCGCTATGCTAATCCGGCCTACAATATACTGCGATCCTTGTGGGCCCGGTAAGCGTAGCGCTATCGGGCAAACAGGCGGCAGCAATTTTAAAGAGCAACCTGCATGTCTAAATCAGTACAGAGTAACAGTGCGGTGCTGGTGCACTTCACCCTTAAGCTCGACGATGGCTCCACCGCAGAGTCAACCCGCAATAACGGCAAGCCTGCGCTGTTTCGCCTGGGCGACGGTTCTCTGTCTGAAGGACTGGAACAACACCTGCTGGGGTTAAAAGAAGGTGATAAAACCACTTTTGCTCTGGAGCCGGATGCCGCCTTCGGCGTGTCAAGCCCGGACTTGATTCAGTATTTCTCGCGTCGGGAATTTATGGACGCGGGCGAGCCAGAAATTGGCGCTATCATGCTCTTTACCGCAATGGACGGCAGTGAGATGCCTGGTGTGATCCGCGAAATCAACGGTGACTCGATCACGGTTGATTTCAACCATCCGCTGGCCGGGCATACCGTTCATTTTGATATTGAAGTGCTGGAAGTCGAACCGGCACTGGAGGCGTAAAATGCAGATCCTGTTGGCCAACCCGCGCGGTTTTTGCGCTGGCGTAGACCGCGCTATCAGCATTGTGGAAAACGCGCTGGCTATTTACGGCGCACCGATTTATGTCCGTCATGAAGTGGTGCATAACCGCTATGTGGTGGATAGCCTGCGCGAGCGCGGCGCTATTTTTATTGAGCAAATCAGTGAAGTACCGGATGGCGCGATCCTGATTTTCTCTGCTCATGGCGTGTCTCAGGCGGTGCGTAACGAAGCCAAAGGCCGCGACCTCACGGTTTTTGATGCGACCTGCCCGCTGGTAACGAAAGTGCATATGGAAGTTGCCCGCGCCAGCCGTCGCGGTGAAGAGTCAATTTTAATTGGTCACGCCGGGCATCCGGAAGTTGAAGGCACGATGGGCCAGTACAGTAACCCGCAGGGGGGAATGTATCTGGTCGAATCACCTGAAGATGTGCTGAAACTGAATGTAAAAAATGAAGGCAAATTGTCCTTCATGACGCAGACTACTCTCTCCGTTGATGACACCTCTGACGTTATTGACGCGTTGCGAAGCCGTTTCCCGAAAATTGTCGGGCCGCGCAAAGACGATATCTGTTATGCCACGACCAACCGTCAGGAAGCGGTCCGTGCGCTGGCGGAGCAGGCCGATGTTGTGCTGGTGGTCGGCTCGAAAAACTCTTCTAACTCCAACCGTCTGGCTGAACTGGCCCAACGAATGGGGAAAGCGGCGTATCTGATTGACGATGCGACCGATATCCAGGAAGCGTGGGTGAAAGAAGCCAGGTGCGTGGGCGTGACGGCCGGTGCCTCGGCGCCTGATATCCTGGTGCAAAACGTGATTGCTCGCCTGCAGGAGCTTGGCGGTGGGGAAGCTATTCCGCTGGCAGGGCGTGAAGAAAACATCGTTTTCGAAGTACCGAAAGAGCTGCGTGTGGATGTTCGTGAAGTAGAGTAA
>NZ_SZWS01000055.1:100710-103068 GCF_005281245.1 Citrobacter sp. wls826 | reverse complement strand
CAGACTTAACGTCTGGCATTTTTTTATGGAGAAACCATGCGCTTACCGATCATTCTTGATACCGATCCCGGCATTGATGATGCTGCCGCTATTGCCGCCGCGCTGTTTGCCCCTGAGCTGGATCTGCAACTGATGACCACGGTAGCAGGTAATGTGTCGGTGGAAAAAACCACCCGTAATGCCTTGCAACTGCTGCACTTCTGGAATGCCGATATTCCGCTGGCGCAGGGGGCATCGATGCCGCTGGTGAGACCGCTGCGAGATGCCGCTTCCGTACACGGTGAATCAGGTATGGAAGGGTATGAATTTGTCGAACACGACCGCCAGGTGATGGCAAAACCCGCCTTCCAGGCCATTCGCGATGCGTTGATGCATGCCCCGCAGCCTGTGACGCTGGTGGCAATTGGCCCCCTGACCAACATTGCGCTGCTGCTGACTCATTATCCTGAATGCATATTCAACATTCACCGTCTGGTGATTATGGGCGGTTCTGCCGGGCGCGGGAACTTCACGCCAAACGCCGAGTTTAATATTGCTATTGATCCCGAGGCCGCCGCAAAAGTCTTCCAGAGCGGGCTGGAGATTGTGATGTGCGGGCTGGATGTCACTAATCAGGCCATGCTCACCCCTGACTACCTGGCGACGTTGCCGCAGCTTAACCAGACGGGAAAAATGCTGCACGCGCTGTTTAGCCATTACCGTAGCGGCAGTATGAATACGGGGCTACGAATGCACGACCTGTGCGCTATTGCCTGGCTGGTGCGCCCGGAACTGTTTACCCTGCAGCCGTGCTTCGTGGCGGTTGAAACCCAGGGGGAATATACCTCGGGTACGACGGTGGTGGACATTGAAGGACGTTTAGGGCATCCGGCAAATGCCCAGGTCGCGCTGGGGCTGGACGTTGAGGGGTTCCAGCAGTGGGTGGCAGAGGTACTGACGCTGGCACCTTGAGGCTGTGATCCGGCCCGCAATATGCAGATAGCGATAGCAGGTTAATCGATTAATCTGCTAATCTGATCCTGTTGTTCTCCTCGGGCCGGAGACACATATGAACCTTTCTTTTATCCAGCCACCGCAGGTGGCGTGGGCAAGCGGCGCTTTAGCTGATGGCCTGTTATTGCGTAAATCCACCCGTATTGAGGATCTTCCAGACGTTTTTGCCGATGAACACGCCCGTCAACAGCTGACTGGCGAGCAGGTCGTGTATGACGTTGAGATGCTGGATACGTCTCCCGCTGAAGGTGAACTCTACACCGGCGTTACCCATCTTTACCCTGGCCGGGTCGGCTGTGAGTATTTTATGACCCGCGGGCATTTCCATGCGCGCCGCGAACAGGGGGAAGTCTATTTTGGTCTGCGTGGCACCGGTTTGCTGCTGTTGCAAACTGAGCAGGGCGACGCGAGGCTGGAAAAAGTATTCGCGGGATCTGTCCACATTATCCCCGGCTTTACCGCGCATCGGTTAATCAACACCGGGGAAGAGGTTCTGTCGGCGCTCGCCGTATGGCCAGGGATTGCGGGTCATGATTATGCAGCGCTCGCCAGCGGCTTCAGAATAAGGGTCTTTGAGGAAAATAAGACGGTTCAGGCGAAGGAGGTACAGAATGGGTGACTTAGCGCATTCTTACGGCCTGGATATGACGGTCCATCATCACCCGCTTGGTTTTAGCTATGGGGATGAGGTTACCGGGCCGATGCCGGAGATTCGTCAACTCGACCAGATTCGCGCCTCGCTGCGCGATCCGCACTGTGAAGGGCCGCAAGAAGTGTATGCCATAGCGATGGATGTGGCGCGAATGCAGGATCGCGAAGAGTTGAAAAAGCGGATGCTGTTGTTTGGCGTGGTGACCTATGCGGCGGGACGGCTGGGGGAAGAGCCGGTGCGTAGTCAGGGACATATTCATCGTATTAGTCAGCACAGCGGCTGGTCTCCGCCGGAGCTTTATGAAATCTGGCAGGGAAAAGCGATCATTTATATGCAGGAATATGTTGAGGACGACCCAGGCCGCTGTTTTGCTGTAATTGCCGGACCCGGTGAGAAAGTGCTGGTACCACCCGGTTGGGGGCATGCGACTATATCCGCAGACCCGGATGTACCGTTAACCTTTGGCGCGTGGTGCGATCGTGAATATGGTTTTGAGTACGACGCCGTGCGTGCGCATAAAGGACTGGCATGGTATCCGCTGCTGCAGGGCAACAACGTTATCTGGCAGCATAATCCGCGTTACATCCCTGGACGACTGCAGGCCGTTACGCCCAGACAATATACGGAATTCTCGATTACCTCCGCACCTGTTTATCAGCAATTCATCGAGGACCCGGCACGTTTCCAATTTATCTCACGCCCGGACAAGCACC
>NZ_SZWS01000055.1:90482-100643 GCF_005281245.1 Citrobacter sp. wls826 | reverse complement strand
AACCGGGGCATAGCCCCGGTTGTACCGTTTTCTGTGTGTTATCCCGCAAACAGGCCCGTGGCGACGCCGAGGGCGGCCAGTATCAACAGTAAAATCATCGCTTTCACTGGTGATACACCGCGCTTGGCCATCAGATACCAGGTACCAAGCACCACAATCAGCGGCAGTAACTGCGGGAAGATACCGTCCAGCATCTGTTGAACATGGATATTCACCCCATCTTTGGTAATAAACTCCAGCCCGGTGCCAAGCTTAACGTAGCTGGCCGCCACGCCCCCCATGACAAACACACCCAGCAGCGATAACGCTTCACGCAGACGGGCAGACTTGCTGCTCACCAGCATTTCCACCGAGCCAGAACCCATTTTGTAGCCTTTCAGGAACAAGAACCACGAACCGGGAATGATGATGGCCAGCCAGGCAACGGTATAAAACAGCGGCCCCAGAATGTTACCGCCGGCCGCCAGGGCCATGCCGATGCTGAGCAGGATAGGGATCAGCATGCCAGGGATCATTGAATCGCCGATCCCGGCAATAGGGCCCATCAGGCCAACCTTCAGGGTATTGATGGTCTCCCCATCGATCGGTTCACCGTTCGCTTTTTTCTCCTCCAGCCCCAGCACCATGCCGTTTACGATCGCGCCTATCTGGGGTTCCGTATTATAGAATGAGGCATGACGGCGCAGCATTTCAGTACGTTGGGCTGCGTCGGGATAGAGCTTTTTCGCCACCGGAAGCATACTCAGACAAAAGCCAAAAGATTCCAGACGTTCAAAACTCATCGATGACAAGTTGTGCATCATCCATGCGCGCCAGCAGCGGCGAAGATCTTTACGCGTAAGTGTACGTTCTTCCATCAGAATTCATCCTCATCATCATCGGCTACCGACTTTGCATTCGCGGCCTGCGGCGGTTCCGGTTTGTAGTTGTAATGGATCAACGCCAACAGCGAACCGACGATCACCAGCGCGACCATGTTGAGTTTTAAAAATACGATGCAGACAAAACCGACGAGGAAGTAGATCAGCATGGTGTAGTTTTTGATGATCTGCTTCAGCAAAATCGCGATCCCGACGGCGGGTAAAATGCCGCCCAGTACGTTCATCGTTGACAGAACTATTTTCGGCAAGCTGTCCATAAAACCGCTGATATATTGCGCGCCGAAGTAAACCGCAATAAAAGTTGGCACAAAACGCAGGACAAAGTTTGTCACCTGTGGCCAGATGGCGCTGTTCAGGTAAATACCGCGTTCGTCACCCCGTTCCAGCGCCACATCTGCCCGGTGATTCCAGAAGGAGTTCAGTACCATCATCGCGTTAAACAAAATGGTTCCGGCGATACCGATGGTCGCCGCTAGCGCGACCGCGACCTCGGGGCCTTTTCCTGAAAGGATCCCTAAAGCGATTGCGGGGTAAGCGACAAAGTTGAGATCGGCCGGCATCGAACCGCCAGGCGTTACCATCGCGATATATACCGCCTGAACCGCGACGCCAATCATGATCCCGGTTTTAATGTCGCCGAGAATAATCCCGACCAGCATTCCGGAAATCAGCGGGCGGGTGATCAGATACCAGCCGCCGGTCAGCCCCAGAAGCCAGGGACTGCTGAGGGCGCCGAGATAGCAAAGTATGCCAATCAACGTAGCTTCGATAATCATCGTGCGCTCCTTATTTCAGCTTCTGACGTGCGTCCTGCCAGCTGTAGCAACTGGCATCAGGAACCAGGCGAAACTCAACCAGGTGCCCATGTTGCGTCAGCCAGTCAAAGGCGGCAATTTCATCCACGTTGACCGACTGATTCGGGCCGATGGTGGTGGTATCAGCACGCGCGCTCATCGGACCCACATTAATCTTGCCGTTGGCATTTTTCAGGCTGATACCTGCTTCTTCAATGCGTTTGAGCGTGACGGGTGATTTGCCAATGACGAAATAACGTTTCTCGCTGGCAATGACTTTTGGCAATTTTTCAATCGCGGTGGCCGTATCAAACAACCAAACTTTGGTGTCCTGTACGGCGCCTTTCATCACCGAAGAGAGCAAAGGGTCGGCCGCGACGGCGTCGTCTATAGCGACGATCCCATCACAGGGCAGCTCTTTGGCCCAACGTGTCACGAGCTGCCCATGGATTACGCGGTCATCGATACGTACAAAAGAAATACTCATAGTGGTTTCCTTTAAAAATCGTCGGACTGAACGGATAAAACCGGGGCGGCTTTAATCAGCGTGGGTATCGTCAGCGCCAACAGCTCGACGGCTGCGGCGTGAACATCCGTTAAATGGCAAATCTCCTCGCTTTGTAACAGCATCGGGAAATTGACCCCCGCTACGACGGCAACGGGAGGAACCGTTTGTGAAGAAAAAGCATGATGGCAGGCGACATTCCACGGCGTACCGCTTTGCATGTCACACAGCACCAGTACGCCGTCAGCGTCTTTTCCGGCACTGGTGAGAACCTGAGAGAACGTCGCTTTAAACCCTTCGATACCTGCCTGTTCACTCAGCGTGACGGGGTAAACATGCGGTAATTCTCCATAAACCATACGACCGCTGGCGAGAAGCGCGTCCGCCAGGGGACCATGGGTGGCAACAATTACGTTAATCATGCGCTTATCCTCTAACCCAGGCTTTAATCGTGGCGAGCTGTTGACCGACGCCTTTGCCAAACGGTGAAATACGATATTCTCCGACGGCGGCAGGGATGATAAAGGTCTCTGCATAGTTGACGACAAACGGGGGAAACGCGCCGCTCGGGCTTTCAACAACGGCCTGCGCACCTTCGACCAGGTTCAGGACGTTGACGCCGCCATGGGTATGGTGAGTGACCGGTGCCGTAAACCAATGGCGACGCGTTTCGATAAATTCGCGTTCGTGCATTCCGGTTCTTTCTTCCCGCCAACCCTCTCCTTCAGCCAGGGGTTCAATACGGTTGACGAGGTTGTCGTGCACCCATTGCGTGTCGCGCTGCCAGTCAATAACCTGCTGACCGTGATCCAGATGCACCGGACGCGGTAAGCCGTCTAACCCTAAGCGGCCCCAATCCCACAGCTTGAAGGTGAAGATATAGGGCGTTGCGCTGATCTCCAGCACCATGGTTCCTGCACCCGAGCAGTGTACGGTTCCGGCGGGGATCAGGAAGTGATCGTGTTTATGTGCGGGGATCTGGTTAACGAATCGTTCATCATCAAAGGTTTTTTCGCCACGACCCGCGGCCCGGAGGTCGTCGAGCATATCCTGCGGTGCGATCCCGGTTTTGGTCCCGAGATACACTACGGCGTCCGGCTCGGCTTCGAGAATGTAATAGCTCTCATCCTGGGTATAGTGCATACCAAACTGCTGTTGAATGTACTCTGTGAGCGGATGAACCTGAAAACTCAAATTCTGGCCGCCAATAGTGTCGAGGAAGTCAAAACGGATCGGGAATTCCGCGCCAAAGCGCGCATGAACTTTTTCACCCAGCAGGGGGCGGGGACAGGTCAGCACCAGATCCTGAGAGGGGATCTCGATCCGCACGTTGCCAAAACGCAGTAACAGGCTGTTTTCCTCGGGCACGCAATCAAAACACCACGCGTAATTGGGGGCTGAGGGATCGAGATCGAAGCGTTGTTTCATCCATTGCCCGCCCCAGACGCCTGGGTCAAAGAAAGGGGCAACGCGAAACGGTTGTTCGGTGGTTTGTTGCAGACCGGCGCGTAACGCGTCGCCGCTGACCATCGCGGGACTATTTTCTACCGTGGTATCGAGCAAATAATCGGCGCGTTTGAGTAACGGCGTTTTATGTTTGTCGAATACCCGCCATTCAATGAAAAAAGCACGTTTGTAACGACGAAGAATATCTTCATCCTGGTTTTCTGCACCCCAGTTACCCAGCCCGTTATGACGCATACGCTGTTGAATTTCCCAGCGCGGAAGATCGGCATAAACCAGTACGTCACCAGGGTGTGCCAGCGCAGCGCCTGAGCCGTACACGACAACCAGCCCTGAGGTAACGGCATCAATCTGTTGGCGGAGTTGGCTGAGTTTGTCGCTATCAAAAAATTCATCCAGGTGATGACAGGAGAGAACGCCGAATACGCGATCGTCGGTAAGGTTACGCGCCAGTAAATCATGCAGGGCCTGCTCATCGCGGCGGGCGGATTCAATATTCAGCACCAGTGCGGTATCTAATGTCGTAACAAGCTGTTGCTCCAGCTCGTCAAGCCGCACGCCCGGATAGCAATCCACGATCAATACGGTTTTGGCGGCGGTAGAAACCCTGGTGTTAAGCACTGAATGAATTGACGACCAACCCTGCCAGGCGTGGTTGTCATAGCCCTGAACGTTAACCTCAGGGAATTTATTATAGGTTGTACGCATATTCTGTCTCCGTGTTGGCTTATTTAAGATTAATCGATTAACCTTATTTTCATAGTGTGGTTAACGCGATTAACCCGCCATAATCAGAATCCAGTGCGGTGAAATGCACGTTAGCGTGATGTGAATCACACGTAAAAAGGCAATATTTCGGTTATTCGATTAACCTTCGAAATAAACAGGAGAGGTCATGACTACAGTCACGCTGGCGCAGGTTGCTGAACGCGCGGGAGTCTCCACGGCAACCGTTTCAATGGTGTTGCGTAACCGGGGGCGCATTTCTCAGGCCACACGTGACAGGGTGCTCAAAGCGCTGGACGATGCCGGCTATGTTTATAATCAAACCGCCGCCAACCTGCGTAACCGGAGCAGTAATCAGGTCGGATTGTTGTTACACGATATCACTAACCCTTTTTACGGTGAGATGACTGCAGGGCTAAGCCATGAGATGGAGCGGCATGACCTGCTTCTGTTTCTGGCAAACAGTGAAGAGTCAGGAGAAAGGCAGCAAAAATTTGTCGACTCGTTGATGCGCAATAATGCCTGCGGCATGGTGCTCTGCGCGGCGCGCGAAACACCGACCTCCTTCTTCGAGGCGCTGAAAAGGCGCAATATTCCCGCCATCATGGTGGTCCGCCCTCTTAGCGACCCTGATTTTGATTTTGTGGGAACCGACAACTTTCTCGGTACGCAAATGGCCACCACCCATTTAGTCAAAATGGGGCATAAAAATATTGCGTTTATCGGTGGTAGCCCAAGTTCCGGGAGCCGGGCACAGCGTATCGGTGGATTCACCAGCACGTTGCTGGAGCAGGGAATATCGCCGAATCCGCAATGGATAGTGGCGACGCAGGCCAGCCAGATTGACGGCGCAAAAGTGGCAGAGTCGCTTCTTATGCGGTTCCCGGAAATTACCGCCGCCGTTTGTTATCAGGATATTGTGGCGCTTGGGGTTATGCAGGCATTACGCAAAATGGGGCGTGAACCAGGGCGCGATTTTGCGCTGGTGGGGTTCGATGACATCACCGAAGCGGCGCTGGTACAACCTGCGCTCACCACCGTGTCGGTGGCCGCAAAAGAGATAGGTCGCAAGGCTGGGGAGCTACTTTATAGTCGCATTCAGGGAAATGACGAACCTCCGAAACGCATTATTCTGCCACCTGCGCTGGTGGTCAGAGAATCATGTGGTTTTCGCTGATCGTCATGCCTTTTACTGATATCTCTCCCTGTTTATCATTAAATTCTAATTATCGACGTTTTCGGCTGGCGGCGCAGCGATGTGCTGGTTAATCTGAAAACGATTTACGTAAAATTAACAAAAGAGAATAGCTATGCATGATGCACAAATCCGCGTTGCCATCGCGGGAGCCGGAGGGCGCATGGGGCGTCAGTTGATTCAGGCCACTCTTGGCATGGATGGCGTACAGCTCGGCGCGGCGCTGGAGCGCGAAGGTTCTTCTTTGCTGGGAAGCGATGCCGGAGAATTAGCGGGAGCCGGTAAAACGGGCGTTACCGTGCAAAGTAGTCTTGAGGCGGTGAAAGATGATTTTGATGTTTTCATCGATTTTACTCGCCCGGAAGGCACGCTGGCGCATCTGGCGTTTTGCCGCCTGCACGGTAAAGGGATGGTGATTGGCACCACTGGCTTTGATGACGCGGGCAAACAGGCTATTCGTGATGCTGCGCAGGACATTGCTATCGTTTTCGCCGCGAACTTTAGCGTTGGCGTTAACGTCATGCTTAAGCTGCTGGAGAAGGCGGCGAAAGTGATGGGTGATTACACCGATATTGAGATTATTGAAGCCCATCACCGTCATAAAGTGGATGCGCCGTCAGGCACTGCGCTGGCGATGGGGGAGGCGATTGCCGGGGCGCTGGATAAAGATTTAAAAGAGTGTGCCGTCTATTCGCGTGAAGGTTACACCGGTGAGCGCGTACCCGGTACGATCGGTTTTGCCACGGTGCGGGCGGGAGATATCGTTGGTGAGCATACCGCGATGTTTGCCGATATTGGCGAGCGCATTGAGATCACGCATAAAGCCTCCAGCCGCATGACCTTTGCCAATGGCGCAGTACGATCGGCAATTTGGCTGAAATCAAAGTCAAACGGTCTTTTTGATATGAAAGATGTGCTTGATTTACGCAGTTTATAACTTTTATTACCCTTCGTGATGTGGTTATTGTAATCATAACTATTTGATTACATGGGGCAATATTTTATTGCCCTTTTATTTTTCGCTTTTTAATTTGATTTTTTATTTAATGACCTATTTGTTTATGTTTTGCAGGGTTATTTTGTTATTTCAATGTAAATTTTGACCAAATGGTCCACTTTTATCTATCGCGCTTCCTGTTTTTACACTCTTTATCTTCCGCAAGCGTTTTCCACCCCAAGTTAGCTGATCTTTTTGCCTGTTAAATCGTGTGTTTTATCCCAGTGGCGTAAAATAATAATAAAAAATGCCCTTTTGGGTAGACTTTTACGTGGGCTATCTCTAGAATGCCGCCGTTTGCCAGAAATCCATAGGTAAGCAAATTTGCATTGATTCATGTGGTGTTAATGAATTAATATGCAAATAAAGTGAGTGAATATTCTCTGGAGGGTGTTTTGATTAAGTCAGCGCTATTGGTTCTGGAAGACGGAACCCAGTTTCACGGTCGGGCCATAGGGGCAACAGGTTCGGCGGTTGGGGAAGTCGTTTTCAATACTTCAATGACCGGTTATCAAGAAATCCTCACTGATCCTTCCTATTCCCGCCAAATCGTCACTCTTACTTATCCTCATATCGGTAATGTCGGCACTAATGAAGCCGATGCAGAATCTTCTCAAGTACATGCGCAAGGCCTGGTCATCCGCGACCTGCCGCTGATTGCCAGCAACTTCCGCAATACCGAAGACCTCTCTTCTTACCTCAAACGCCATAATATTGTGGCAATTGCCGATATCGATACCCGTAAGCTGACGCGTTTGCTGCGTGAAAAGGGCGCACAGAACGGCTGCATTATCGCGGGTGATAACCCGGATGCGGCGCTGGCGCTGGAAAAAGCGAAAGCCTTCCCGGGTCTGAACGGCATGGATCTGGCGAAAGAAGTGACCACCGCGGAGCCTTATTGCTGGACGCAAGGTAGCTGGACGTTGGCCGGTGACCTGCCGGAAGCTAAATCCGCCGATGAACTGCCGTTCCACGTAGTGGCCTACGATTTTGGCGCTAAACGTAACATTCTGCGTATGTTAGCGGATCGCGGCTGCCGCCTGACGGTTGTGCCGGCGAAAACCTCTGCTGAAGATGTGCTGAAGATGAATCCGGACGGTATCTTCCTGTCCAACGGCCCTGGCGACCCGGCGCCGTGCGACTACGCGATTACCGCGATTCAGAAATTCCTCGAAACCGATATTCCGGTATTTGGCATCTGCCTCGGCCATCAACTGCTGGCGCTGGCAAGCGGTGCGAAGACCATTAAGATGAAGTTTGGCCACCACGGCGGCAACCATCCGGTAAAAGATATTGATAACAACACCGTGATGATCACCGCTCAGAACCACGGTTTTGCGGTCGAGGAGGCCTCCATGCCTGCCAACCTGCGCGTGACCCACAAGTCGCTGTTCGACGGCACCCTGCAGGGGATTCATCGTACCGACAAACCGGCGTTCAGCTTCCAGGGGCACCCTGAAGCAAGCCCGGGTCCACACGACGCTGCGCCGCTGTTCGACCACTTTATCGAGTTAATTGAGCAATACCGTCAGTCCGCGAAATAATCAGGAGTAAAAGAGCCATGCCAAAACGTACAGACATAAAAAGTATCCTGATTCTGGGCGCGGGTCCGATCGTTATCGGTCAGGCGTGTGAGTTTGACTATTCCGGCGCGCAGGCTTGTAAAGCCCTGCGTGAAGAGGGTTACCGCGTTATTCTGGTGAACTCTAACCCGGCGACCATCATGACCGACCCGGAAATGGCCGATGCCACCTACATCGAGCCGATTCACTGGGAAGTGGTACGCAAAATCATTGAGAAAGAGCGCCCGGATGCGGTGCTGCCAACCATGGGCGGTCAGACGGCGCTGAACTGTGCGCTGGAGCTGGAACGCCAGGGCGTACTGGCTGAGTTCGGCGTGACCATGATTGGCGCGACGGCGGATGCCATTGATAAAGCGGAAGACCGTCGTCGCTTCGACATCGCGATGAAAAAAATCGGTCTCGATACCGCACGTTCAGGCATCGCTCACACCATGGAAGAAGCGCTGGCGGTTGCCGCTGACGTCGGCTTCCCGTGCATTATTCGCCCTAGCTTCACCATGGGTGGCACCGGCGGCGGTATCGCCTACAACCGCGAAGAGTTTGAAGAAATTTGCGAACGCGGTCTGGATCTTTCCCCAACCAACGAACTGCTGATTGATGAATCGCTGATTGGCTGGAAAGAGTACGAGATGGAAGTGGTGCGTGATAAAAACGACAACTGCATCATCGTCTGCTCCATCGAAAACTTCGACGCGATGGGCATCCATACCGGTGACTCCATCACCGTTGCGCCAGCCCAGACGCTGACCGACAAAGAATATCAAATCATGCGTAACGCCTCGATGGCGGTACTGCGTGAAATCGGCGTTGAAACCGGTGGTTCTAACGTCCAGTTTGCGGTAAACCCGAAAAACGGCCGTCTGATTGTTATCGAGATGAACCCGCGCGTCTCCCGCTCCTCGGCGCTGGCGTCCAAAGCAACCGGCTTCCCGATTGCTAAAGTCGCAGCCAAGCTGGCGGTAGGTTACACCCTCGACGAACTGATGAACGACATCACCGGCGGGCGGACTCCGGCTTCGTTTGAGCCGTCCATCGACTACGTTGTGACGAAAATTCCACGCTTCAACTTCGAGAAATTTGTTGGCGCTAACGACCGTCTGACCACCCAGATGAAATCTGTCGGTGAAGTGATGGCGATTGGCCGCACCCAGCAGGAGTCTCTGCAAAAAGCGCTGCGCGGTCTGGAAGTGGGCGCGACCGGCTTCGACCCGAAAGTAAGTCTGGATGACCCGGAAGCGCTGACCAAAATCCGCCGCGAGCTGAAAGACGCGGGTGCCGAGCGTATCTGGTACATCGCCGATGCTTTCCGTGCTGGCCTGTCCGTCGATGGCGTGTTCAACCTGACCAACATCGACCGCTGGTTCCTGGTGCAGATTGAAGAACTGGTGCGCCTGGAAGAAAAAGTCACAGACCTTGGCATCAACGGCCTCGACGCTGACTTCTTGCGCGTACTGAAGCGCAAAGGTTTCGCCGATGCGCGTCTGGCGAAACTGGCCGGCGTACGCGAAGCGGAAATCCGCAAGCTGCGTGACCAATATAACCTGCACCCGGTCTACAAGCGCGTGGATACCTGCGCGGCAGAATTTGCCACCGACACCGCTTACATGTACTCCACTTATGAAGACGAGTGCGAAGCGAATCCAACTCAGGATCGTGACAAGATTATGGTGCTGGGCGGTGGTCCAAACCGTATCGGTCAGGGCATTGAATTCGACTACTGCTGCGTACACGCCTCGCTGGCGCTGCGCGAAGACGGTTACGAGACCATCATGGTCAACTGTAACCCAGAAACCGTTTCTACCGACTACGATACCTCCGACCGTCTGTACTTCGAGCCGGTAACGCTGGAAGACGTGCTGGAAATCGTGCGCATCGAGAAGCCGAAAGGCGTTATCGTGCAGTACGGCGGCCAGACTCCGCTGAAGCTGGCGCGCGCGCTGGAAGCGGCAGGCGTGCCGGTTATCGGCACCAGCCCGGATGCTATCGACCGTGCGGAAGACCGTGAACGCTTCCAGC
>NZ_SZWS01000055.1:84225-90410 GCF_005281245.1 Citrobacter sp. wls826 | reverse complement strand
GGCGGTTGAGAAGGCGAAAGAGATTGGTTACCCGCTGGTGGTGCGTCCGTCCTACGTTCTCGGCGGCCGCGCGATGGAAATCGTCTACGACGAAGCCGACCTGCGTCGCTACTTCCAGACCGCGGTCAGCGTTTCTAACGATGCGCCGGTACTGCTGGACCGTTTCCTTGATGACGCGGTTGAAGTGGACGTGGACGCCATCTGCGACGGCGAAATGGTGCTGATTGGCGGTATCATGGAGCACATCGAACAGGCGGGCGTGCACTCCGGTGACTCCGCATGTTCTCTGCCTGCGTATACCCTGAGCCAGGAAATTCAGGATGTGATGCGCCAGCAGGTGCAGAAACTGGCCTTCGAACTGCAGGTTCGCGGTCTGATGAACGTCCAGTTTGCGGTGAAGAATAACGAAGTTTACCTGATTGAAGTGAACCCGCGTGCGGCGCGTACCGTTCCGTTCGTCTCCAAGGCAACGGGCGTACCGTTGGCGAAAGTTGCAGCGCGCGTGATGGTCGGGAAAACGCTGGCACAGCAGGGCGTCACCAAAGAAGTTATCCCGCCGTACTACTCGGTAAAAGAAGTGGTGCTGCCGTTCAACAAGTTCCCGGGCGTTGATCCGCTGTTAGGGCCAGAAATGCGCTCTACTGGTGAGGTGATGGGCGTGGGCCGTACCTTCGCGGAAGCGTTCGCCAAGGCACAGCTCGGCAGCAGCTCCACCATGAAAAAACAGGGTCGTGCGCTGCTCTCCGTTCGCGAAGGCGATAAAGAGCGCGTGGTTGACCTGGCGGCGAAGCTGCTGAAGTTTGGTTTCGAGTTGGATGCGACGCACGGCACCGCGATTGTGCTGGGCGAAGCCGGTATCAATCCACGTCTGGTGAACAAGGTGCATGAAGGCCGTCCGCACATTCAGGACCGTATCAAGAATGGCGAGTACACTTACATCATCAACACTACCGAAGGCCGTCAGGCGATTGAAGACTCCAAGCTGATTCGCCGCAGCGCACTGCAGTACAAAGTGCATTATGACACCACCCTGAACGGCGGTTTCGCAACGGCGATGGCGCTGAATGCCGATGCTACCGAGAAGGTGACCTCGGTTCAGGAAATGCACGCGCAGATCAAAAAGTCATAAAAAAAAGGCCCGGTGATAATTGCGCTAACCGGGCCTGCAATATAATTGGGAAAGGGTTTCTGTAAAGAAACCCTTTTTTATCTCTCATAAGGTCATTCCTGGCCAACCGTGCTTTCATAACCACATTTTCAATGTAATAAGCACGATATTGCTCACACTAATCAACATTCAAGTCGCATACTATCCATTATATCCACAATTTTAATATGGCTTAGTTTTTATTTATTTGGACAGGCCGTAGCCAGATTTTTAATTTGTGAAATGGTGTGCTTATGTGTGAAAAATATGTTGAAAGACCGCTTTATTTGTTAATTGCTGACTGGATGATGGCTGAAGATCGTTGGATCACAGCAAAGGAAATTTCCCGCCATTTTGATATTGAACACTGCAAAGCAATTAATACGCTCTCTTATATTCTGTCGGAAGTGGGAGAAATTGTTTGTGAAGTTAAGATGATCCCTAATCAAATTGCAGGTCGCGGCTGCCAGTGCCAGCGTTTGGTGAAAGTCATTAGTATTGATTCTCATCTCTACAGACGATTGAATCACAATTTGCAGGAAAAAAAGGTGAGTGTGGCGAAAACGCCGCGACTGCCAGCGGTTCCCCCAACAGAGCTTAACCGTGAGCAGAAATGGCAGATGATGCTCTCCAAGAGCATGCGTCGATAATGGTGATTTGCCGGATCGGCGTGAGCGCTTCTCCGGCATAAGTTACCGTGCTGATTTTGGCTTTACGTCCGTCGTGCCTTTCAGGCGCGGCCGGTTTTTTTCGACCTGTGTTAATGGCAAGGTTTCGTGTAGTCCTGTTTGGCAGCGGATTACAAGGTCCTGATATTCTTTGGTGTTCAGCCGTTTCCAGTCCAGCTCCTGGTCCGTGACTTCACGCAGTACGCGAACCGGTGAACCAACCAGCATCTGCCTTGCCTCACCCTGAAATCCGGCTTTGACAAAGCTCATGGCGGCGACAATGCTCTCTTCGCCAATCACCGCACCGTCCATAATCACGCTGTTCATGCCAATCAGCGCATCTCTGCCCACCACGCAGCCGTGCAGGATTGCGCCATGGCCGATGTGTCCATTCTCATGCACGATAGTGTCGGTGTCGCAATAGCCGTGCATGATGCAGCCATCCTGCAGGTTAGAACCGGCTTCCAGAATCAGGCGACCATAGTCACCGCGCAATGAGGCGTGTGGACCAATATAAACCCCGGCCCCCACAATGACATCGCCAATCAGCACAGCGCTGGGATGGACATAGGCATCCGGATGAACCACCGGAATCAGGCCCTCAAAGGCGTAATAGCTCATTGTCTTATCTCGGTTTTATTGCCGGATTGCGGCGTAAATACCTTATCCGGCATAGGCACATTAACGACCTTTCCATACCGGATCGCGTTTTTCTGCAAATGCCTGTGGTCCTTCGAGCGCATCTTCCGAGTGCAGCACTGATGGATAGTGCTTCAGCACACCGCTGCGGATGTACCGGTAGCCTTCTTCCACCGGCATTTCGCTGGTCGCACGGTAAATCTCTTTCAGCGCGGCGATAGCCAGCGGGGCGCTATTTACCAGCTGCTGTGCCAGTTCGCGCGCGCTATCCATCAGTTCACTCTGGCTGACAACGCGGTTGACGATACCCCAGCGCAGTGCTTCTTCGGCGCTCATTCGTCTGCCGGTCATCACCATTTCGTTGACGATAGCTGGTGGCAGCAGTTTAGGTAGACGCAGTACGCCGCCGCTGTCAGGCACGATCCCGAGTTTTGCTTCCGGCAGCGCGAAGCTGGCATTTTCCGCACAGACGATAAAATCCGCCGCCAGCGCCAGCTCAAAACCGCCGCCAAACGCGTAGCCGTTTACCGCGGCGATGACCGGCTTATCGAGGTCGAAAATTTCGGTTAAACCAGCGAAGCCGCCTGGGCCAAAATCGGCATCTGGCGCTTCACCGTCGGCCGCCGCTTTTAAGTCCCAGCCCGCAGAAAAGAATTTCTCTCCGCCGCCGGTGATAATTGCTACGCGTAATTCCGGGTCATCACGAAAATTAAGAAAAGCTTCCCCCATTGCAAAGCTGGTTTTAGCGTCAATGGCATTGGCTTTAGGCCGGTCAAGGGTAATTTCCAGGATCGGGCCGTTACGGGTCAGATGTAATGATTCACTCATAGTTCATCTCCAGATAATTAGGTTTCCCGGCCGGAGGAATTCCGACCGGAGGGGTTATTTCAGATTTTTTTTGATTATTTTTCCTGAACAATTGCGCGGCAGGTCGGTTCTTATCTCCATAAAAGAAGGAACCTTGAATTTCGCCATATTGTTTTCGCAGAAGCTGAAGAACTCAGCTTCGCTTAATGTTTCACCCTCATTAAGGACGACAAAAGCTTTAATGGCTTCATCACGGATCGAGTCTTTAATACCGACAACCACAATGTCCTGAATTTTCGGATGCGCAGAAATAATATTTTCCAGCTCGACGCAGGAGACATTTTCCCCACCGCGTTTAATCATGTTGCAGCGTCTGTCGACGAAATAAAAAAAACCGTCCGCATCCTGGTAACCCGAATCACCGGTATGTAACCACCCTTCAGGTTCCAGCGCTTTGGCAGTAGCGTCGGGTTGCGCGTAGTACTCTTTGAAGATTGTTTTTCCCGGCACGCCTTTAATGCAAATTTCGCCAATTTCTCCGGCGGGCAGGGGACGGTTGTGATCGTCACGGATTTCGGCTTCATAGCTAAAACCCACGCGACCAATAGAAGGCCAGCGCCGTTTGTCTCAAGGGCGATCGCCAATAATGCCCACGATGGTTTCGGTCATACCGTAGGAGGTCAGCAGTCTGACGCCAAAGCGTTCGATAAAGGCATCTTTTTCCTGTTCGGATAAATTGAGATAGAACATCACTTCGCGCAGGTGATGCTGTCTGTCCGTTGGGGCTGCGGGTTGGACCATCAGCGTTCTGATCATCATCGGGATGCATTCGGTGACCGTCGCCTGATATCTACGCACCTGATCCCAGAACGCCCTGGCGCTGTATTTCTCCACCAGCACAAAGGTGCTGCCTGCGGAGAAGGCAGCCATGGCAGCCGTACACTGACAGTCTATATGGAAAGCGGGCATCACCGTCATATAGACGTCATCATCGCGCAGAGCGATTTGCCAGGAGGTGTAGTAGCCCGCAAAGCGCAGGTTGTAGTGGGTAATCACCACCCCTTTAGGCCGCGAGGTGGTGCCTGAGGTAAACAGAATTTCCGCCGTATCGTCAGTAGATAACGCAGGCGTATAGCACAGATTAGTCGACTGGCGGGCTTGCAGTTGGGTAAAGTGGCTCACGCCGTCGTCAACCGGAAGCTGCTCGCCAATCAGACAGATATGATTTAGCGGAGTGGTATTTTCCAGCCGTATCTGGCGGTACATAGGATAAAACTCGGCACTGGTGACCAGCAGGCTCACCTGGCTGTTTTGCAGGATCCAGGCGCTCTCTTCGCCCAGCAAGCGGGCATTAATCGGCACCATAATGGCGCCAATTTTTGCCAGTCCAAACCAGCAAAAGATAAATTCCGGACAGTTATCCAGATGCAATGCGACCTTGTCGCCCTTGCGGATCCCTAAGGAATGGAAAAGGTTCGCCGTGCGGTTTATCTCTTCATTGAGCGAGGCATAGCTATACTGCCGAACGATTCCTTCGCAGGATTCGAAAATTAACGCCGTTTTATCTCCGTACACCCCGGCCAGGTCGTCCCACATCTGACGTAAGTTTTGTCCGCCAACGATATCCATAATGCTTTATCCACTGAAATCAGGCGTGAGCGCTAACCAACCAGCGGGTCAGCGCGTCGCGTTTATTCCTCAACTCTGGCCAGGCCTTTGCCGACCAGCTCATTTATGTCTGCTTCGCTATAACCAATGTTTTTCAGAATGGCGGCGGTATCCATGCCGTGTGACGGCATGCCACGCCAGATTTTCCCTGGGTTGTTTTTAAATTTCGGCATGATGTTCGGCCCTTTGCAGGTGCGGCCGTCCATCGTTTGCCACTGAGTAATGGATTCACGGGCAACGTACTGCGGGTTGCCTTCCAGTTCAGGAATAGTCAGTACCTTCGCGCAGGCGATATTCAGCTCAGCAAAGCGCGCCTGGACTTCGGCGATGGTGTGCGTTGCCAGCCAGGCGTCCAGTTTCTCTTCCACGAGCGGGCCGTAAGGGCATTCCACGCGATGGATAAGCTGGGTACCTTCCGGGACTTCCGGTGTGCCAAGAATGTGGGCGAGGCCAATATCATTGAAGCACTCGCTGATTTGCGTGATGCCGACCAGCTCCATGACGATATAGCCATCGGCGCATTTATAGAGACCGCAGCCAGCGTAATACGGGTCTTTGCCTTTGGTCATGCGTGGACAAATTTCGCCGCCGTTGAAGTAGTCCATCATGAAGTACTGACCCATGCGCAGCATCACTTCGTACATGGCGATATCAATGCTTTCACCCTTACCCGTTTCGCGTACTTTGTGCAGGGCTGCCAGCGCTGCTGTCGTCGCGGTCATCCCGGAGAAGTAATCGGCGGTGTACGGGAAGGCAGGCATCGGCTGATCAACATCACCGTTTTGGATCAGATAGCCGCTGAACGCCTGCGCGATGGTGTTATATGCCGGAAGATTGGTGTACTCCTCGGTACCAAACTGGCCGAAGCCGGAAAGGTGGGCGATAACCAGTTTTGGGTTATGTTCCCACAGCACGTCATCGGTAATGCCGCGGCGAGCAAAGGCCGGGCCTTTACTGGCTTCAATGAAAATATCGGTGGTTTCCATGAGCTTCAGAAACGCTTCCCGGCCTTCATCTTTGAAAATATTCAGCGACAGGGCGTGCAGGTTGCGGCGTGAGAGCTGTGGATAGTTAGGTTGCACGCGGATGGTATCGGCCCATGCGACGTTTTCAATCCAGATAACCTCAGCACCCCATTCGGCGAACATCTGTCCGGCGAACGGGCCGGCAATTTCGATCCCTGAAAAAACCACGCGTACCCCGGCAAGTGGGCCAAAGGTTGGCATTGGTAAATGATTCATAATTTTGCTCCTGGC
>NZ_SZWS01000055.1:82777-84168 GCF_005281245.1 Citrobacter sp. wls826 | reverse complement strand
CCGGTAGGCGCAGCGCCACCGGGCATGTTGCCGGATGGCGGCGTAAACGCCTTATCCGGCCTACGAATCGTGCTGAATTAGCGGTATTGCTTGAGTACCGCACGACCCAACGTCAGGATCTGCATTTCATCAGAGCCACCAGAAACACGGTCAACGCGCAGATCGCGCCAGAAACGCGTGATGCGATGGTTACCCGCGATACCTACACCGCCCAGCACCTGCATGGCGGTATCGACCACTTCAAACGCAGCGTTGGCGCAGAAGTATTTGCACATTGCCGCATCGCCCGAAGTGATGGTGCCGTTATCCGCTTTCCATGCCGCTTCAAGCAGCATGTTTTTCATGGAATTCAATTTGATCGCCATATGCGCGAACTTCTCCTGAATCAGCTGGAAGCGGCCGATCGTTTCGCCAAACTGCACGCGCTGATTGGCGTAGCGCGCGGCGTCTTCAAAAGCGCACATTGCCGTACCGTAGTTGGTCAGCGCGACGAGGAAACGTTCATGATCGAACTCTTCTTTCACGCGGTTGAAACCATTACCTTCCCGACCGAACATGTCTTTCTCGTCCAGTTCAACGTCGTCAAAGGTGATTTCACAGCAGCTATCCATGCGCAGACCGAGTTTCTCCAGCTTGTTGACCTTGATACCCGCTTTGCTCATGTCAACGAACCACTCGGTGTAAACAGGTTTATCCGGCGATGCACCATCTCTCGCCATAACCACGATGTACGGGGTATAGGCGCTACTGGTGATAAAGCACTTACTGCCATTAAGATAAACCTTACCATTTTTACGTGTATAAGTGGTTTTCAGGCTGCCAACATCCGATCCCGCTCCCGGTTCGGTGATGGCAGAGTTCCACATCTGCTTACCGGTTCCTTGGAACGCCATGATTTTATCGATTTGTTCCTGAGTCCCTTCACGCAGGAACGTGTTAAAACCGCCCGGTAACTGGTACAGCACATAGGTTGGTGCGCCCAGGCGTCCGAGTTCCATCCAGACTGCAGCGACGGTAACAAAACCCGCTTCCAGACCACCGTGTTCTTCCGGGATCAACAGACTATCAATGCCCATATCCGCCAGTGCTTTAACAAAACGCTCAGGGTAGACGCTGTCGCGATCGCACTCGGCAAAATAAGCTTCCCAGTTCTCACTGGCCATCAGTTCACGAATACCGGCGACAAACAGCTCCTGCTCGTCATTTAAGTTGAAATCCATCTTTCAGCCTCTTGATCAATTGGGTTAATTAGAATTACTTGTCTTTCCAGTGCACTTTGGCGTCTTTAATAAAGGACAGCGTCACCATGATGTTGACGAAGAACAGCGGACATCCTCCGGCGATAATCGCGGTCTGAATCGGCTTCAGACCACCCAGCGCCAGCAGAACGA
>NZ_SZWS01000055.1:79628-82725 GCF_005281245.1 Citrobacter sp. wls826 | reverse complement strand
CCAGCCGATACGCACTAACAGCGGCGGTTCTTCACCATCGCGGACTTCACGACAGGTGGACATCGCCAGGGTGTAAGAGCAGGCGTTAATCAGCGTCACGGTGGCAATAAAGCAGAGGATGAAGAAGCCCCACATGGTGGCAGTGCTGAGCGGTAAAGCAGCCCAGGTTTCGATAATGGCGCGCGCCACGCCGTGTTGTTCAATCAGCTGCGGGATGTTGAGAATGTTTTTATCCATCAGCAGTAGCGTGTTACTGCCAAGGACTGTCCACAGGATCCAGGTCGACGCAGTCAGGCCCAGCACCATCCCGAAGCACAGTTCACGGACGGTACGACCACGAGAAATACGGGCCAGGAAGATACTCATCTGGATGGCGTAAATGACCCACCACGCCCAGTAGAAGACGGTCCAGCCCTGTGGGAAGCCGCCTTTACCGATGGCATCGGTATAGAACAGCATGCGCGGCAGATACATCAACAGCATGCCGACGGAGTCGGTGAAGTAGTTCATGATGAAGCTGGCGCCGCTGACGATAAACACCCAGCCCAGCATCAGGAAGCTCAGATAGCTACGCACGTCGCTGGCGATCTTGACCCCTTTTTGCAGGCCGCAGGCCACGCAA
Organism: Citrobacter sp. wls826; assembly: GCF_005281245.1. Classification (NCBI taxonomy): domain Bacteria; kingdom Pseudomonadati; phylum Pseudomonadota; class Gammaproteobacteria; order Enterobacterales; family Enterobacteriaceae; genus Citrobacter; species Citrobacter sp. wls826. The sequence goes on along the minus strand of NZ_SZWS01000055.1, from coordinate 82,103 downwards.
ATGGCGTTCAATATGATCCAGCAGGTAATGATGATTGCGTCGAGTTGCAGCGTATGCGGAATACCGAACAGATACTGCATGCACTCGGTTACCAGCGGAGTGGCCAGACCGAGGCTGGTACCCATCGCGAAGATCAGCGCCACCAGATAGAAGTTATCGACGATGGTGCCGAACAGCCCTTTCGCATGCTTCTCGCCCACTAACGGTACCAGCGTGGAGCTGGGACGGATGACGTCCATCTTGCGCACAAAGAAGAAGTAGGCGAAAGCCACAGAAAGGAAACTGTAGGTTGCCCACGGCAACGGTCCCCAGTGGAACAGGCTGTACGCCAGGCCCAGCTCTTTCGCAGCCGTAGAGTTAGGCGCGAGAGCAAACGGCGGGGTGGAGATGTAGTAGTAGATCTCGATGGAACCCCAGAACAGCACCGCAGCGGATGTACAGGAAGCGAACATCATAAAAATCCAGCTGGCGGTACTAAACTCTGGTTTTTCGTCGCCTAATTTCTTTTTGGCATACGGGCCAAAGACCAACCAGAACCAGCCGAAGAGCATGACGACCATATACCATTCAAATGCCCAGCCCCAGACATTGGTGACATAACTGAATACCGCATTAATAACGACGTTAGCGGCATCGAGATCTCTTACAGTTAGCCAACAAAGTATCCCAACTATTATTAATGGCGGAAAAAAAACCTTCGGTTCAATTCCCGATTTTCTCTTTTCATTTTTCATAAGTGAATTCCAGTGTGAAAACGAAACTTATTTAGCGTGCCCGTGCATGATCGTTTGTTTATTTATTATTAATGATTTGTTGATAACTTTTTAACCTCTGGGAGCGCCTCAGTGAGTAACCCATAATGAGTATTCATATCGGGTGGTTCTGTTATCTTCGTCACACTTTTTTATGCTGAGTAATTCGCTCAAAAATTTGATATTTTTTGTTTATAATCAATTGGTTGGCTGTGGTTTTTTAACTTTTTTAAGTGACTGGCGTTCAATATTGTTGAACCCGCAGACAATATTGAAAATTTTCATATTTGACGTGATTCTTTCAATATTGGTGAGGTGCATAACACTATTGAAAGTTACGAATTTCAATGTGTGACATTTTCAATATTGGTGATTAAGGTTTTATTTCCGAATTAAAGAGCGTGATATCTGTATTTAACACTGCCGATATAAATACGTTTCCTTCATGATTTCTGGAGATGCAATGAAGATAATTACTTGCTACAAATGCGTACCTGATGAACAGGATATTGCGATTAATAATGCTGACGGTTCACTCGATTTCAGCAAAGCGGATGGCAAAATAAGCCAGTATGATCTGAATGCGATCGAAGCGGCTTGTCAGTTGAAACAACAGTCAGGAGAGGCCCAGGTTGTGGCCATGAGCGTCGGCGGCAAAGCGCTGACCAATGCAAAAGGGCGAAAAGATGTGCTTTCACGTGGCCCAGATGAACTGATTGTTGTTATTGACGATCAATTTGAGCAGGCGCTGCCGCAACAAACTGCCAGCGCGCTGGCTGCCGCCGCGCAAAAAGCAGGTTTCGATCTGCTTATTTGCGGTGACGGTTCTTCCGATCTTTATGCTCAGCAGGTTGGTCTGCTGGTGGGCGAAGCGCTGAACGTTCCGGCGATTAACGGCGTGAGTAAAATCCTCTCTCTTACCGACAGCACTCTGACGGTAGAGCGTGAACTGGAAGATGAAGTCGAAACTCTGAGCATTCCGCTTCCGGCGGTGATCGCGGTCTCAACGGACATCAACACCCCACAAATCCCTTCCATGAAAGCCATTCTTGGCGCGGCGAAAAAACCGGTTCAGGTCTGGTCGCCGGCAGACATTGGCCTGAACAGCGCGCAGGCATATTCCGAACAACACGTTGCTGCACCGAAGCAGCGCGAGCGTCAGCGCGTTGTAATTGAAGGTGACGGTGAAGAACAGATTGCCGCGTTTGTCGAGAATCTTCGCAAAATCATTTAATTATCAGGGGATGTTATGAACAAATTTTCCAGTATCTGGGTATTCAGCGATACCCCTTCTCGTCTGCCGGAACTGATGAATGGTGCGCGGGCTTTAGGTGAAAAAGTTAACACGTTTGTGCTGAGTGAAGCGGACTGCGCGACGGCATGCCATTTAGGCGCAGATGATGTCTGGTTACTCAGCGGTAAACCAGAAGACCGTATGGTCGAAGACTACGCTGATGTGATGGCCGAAACTATTCGTCAGCACAGCGAGGGCGGGGCGGTGCTGCTGCCAAATACGCGTCGCGGCAAGCTGTTAGCGGCAAAACTGGGTTTTCGCTTGTCGGCAGCGGTCTCAAATGACGCCAGTGCAGTCGCCGTGCAGGACGGAAAAGCGGCGGTAAAACATATGGTCTACGGCGGCCTGGCGATGGGGGCAGAAACAATCGCTTCGCCGTTCGCCGTGATAACGCTAAGCAGTGGAACGTTTGACGCGCAGCAACCGGAT
>NZ_SZWS01000055.1:59504-79592 GCF_005281245.1 Citrobacter sp. wls826 | reverse complement strand
ACCGCCCGCAGCGGCGAGGTGCACACCGTATCATGGCAGGCTCCGGCTGTAGCCGTTACTCGTACGGCAACTCAGGCACGTCAGAGCAACAGCGTCGACCTCGACAAAGCCCGTCTGGTGGTCAGCGTGGGACGCGGGATCGGCAGCAAAGAAAATATCTCGCTGGCGGAGGCGCTGTGCCAGACGATTGGTGCCGAGCTGGCGTGCTCCCGTCCGGTGGCGGAAAACGAGAAGTGGATGGAGCACGAACGCTACGTCGGCATCTCCAACCTGATGCTCAAGCCGGAACTGTATCTGGCCGTGGGGATCTCCGGGCAGATCCAACATATGGTCGGCGCCAACGGCGCGCAGACGATTTTCGCCATCAACAAAGATAAAAATGCGCCGATCTTCCAGTATGCGGATTTTGGCATCGTTGGCGATGCGCTGAAGATCCTGCCTGCGCTGACGGCTGCTTTAGCGCGTTAAACCATTTCGGGCAGGATGCGAAGGTGTCCTGCCGCTGACAGGAGTACGTATGTCCGAAGATATCTTTGATGCCATCATCGTGGGTGCAGGTCTGGCGGGTTCGGTTGCGGCGCTGGTGCTGGCTCGGGAGGGCGCACAGGTGCTGGTTATCGAGCGCGGCAATTCTGCTGGCGCGAAGAATGTCACCGGTGGGCGCATGTATGCGCATAGCCTGGAGAACATCATTCCCGGCTTTGCTGAGCAGGCCCCCATTGAACGCATCATCACCCACGAAAAACTCGCCTTTATGACCGACAAAGGGGCGATGACCATCGACTATTGCAACGGCGAAGACGCCAAATCGTCGCAGGTTTCTTACTCTGTCTTACGCAGTAAATTTGACGCCTGGCTGATGGAACAGGCCGAAGGGGCGGGCGCTCAGCTCATCACCGGTATCCGCGTGGATAACGTTGTGCAGCGCGAGGGCAAAGTCGTGGGCGTGGAAGCCGATGGCGATATTCTGGAAGCCAAAGTGGTGATCCTTGCCGACGGAGTGAATTCTCTGTTGGCTGAAAAGTTGGGTATGGCAAAGCGCGTCGAGGCATCGCATGTTGCCGTCGGCGTAAAAGAGCTGATCGAGTTGCCGAAATCGGTAATTGAAGATCGTTTCCAGTTACAAGGGAACGAAGGGGCTGCCTGTCTGTTTGCCGGATCGCCCACCGATGGGTTGATGGGTGGTGGCTTTCTCTATACGAATGAAACGACCCTTTCTCTGGGACTGGTCTGCGGCCTTCATCATCTGAAAGATGCGAAAAAATCGGTTCCGCAAATGCTGGAAGATTTCAAACAGCATCCGGCGGTTGCCCCGCTGATCGCCGGTGGCAAGCTGGTGGAATATGCCGCGCACGTCGTACCGGAAGCCGGTATCAACATGCAGCCAGAACTGGTGGGGGACGGCGTATTGATTGCTGGTGACGCAGCCGGAATGTGTATGAACCTCGGCTTTACCATTCGCGGTATGGATCTCGCCATATCCGCAGGTGAAGCGGCGGCGAAAACGGTACTTTCCGCAATGAAGCGCGACGATTTTAGCAAGCAGTCGCTGGGGGAATACCGTCAGCATCTGGACGAAGGCCCGATGCGCGATATGCGCATGTATCAGAAGCTACCCGCTTTTCTTGATAACCCACGCATGTTTACCGCTTATCCGGAAATGGCGGTCAGTATTGCGCGCGACCTGTTCACCGTGGATGGTTCGGCACCGGTGCCAATGCGTAAAAAAATCCTGCGCCATGCGAAGAAAGTGGGCTTCATCAACCTGATGAAAGATGGCCTGAAAGGAGTGACTGTATTATGACATCTCCCGTCAACGTGGACGTCAAACTGGGCGTCAATAAGTTCAATGTGGATGAAGACAGTCCGCATATCATTCTCAAAACCGATCCTGATAAACAGGCGCTGGAGGTGCTGATTAAGGCCTGTCCGGCTGGCCTGTATAAAAAGCAGGATGACGGTAGCGTACGTTTTGATTATGCCGGATGCCTGGAATGCGGAACGTGCCGCATTCTCGGACTGGATACAGCGCTGGAAAAATGGGAATACCCGCGTGGGACGTTTGGCGTGGAGTTCCGCTACGGCTAAACCTGGTGCCGGATGGCGGCTTCGCCTTATCCGGCCTACAGGAACAATGCGTAGGCCTGATAAGCGTAACGTCATCAGGCATTAAGTTAAAATAAAACAGGACATAACCATGCAGCAGCCCAGGAACTTTGATGACATCAAATTCACCTCTATTCACCGCCGGATAATGCTGTGGGGAAGCGGTGGGCCGTTTCTGGATGGTTATGTGCTGGTGATGATTGGCGTGGCATTGGAACAGCTCACGCCAGCATTGAAACTGGATGCACAATGGATTGGTCTGCTGGGTGCCGGTACGCTCGCGGGTCTGTTTGTGGGGACGTCGCTGTTTGGCTACATTTCCGACAAGGTCGGGCGGCGCAAAATGTTCATTATCGATATTATCGCCATTGGCGTGATATCGGCGGCAACCATGTTTGTCTCCTCGCCCGTTGAGCTGTTGGTAATGCGCGTGCTGATCGGCATTGTGATTGGTGCCGACTACCCGATCGCCACCTCGATGATCACCGAGTTTTCCAATACCCGCCAGCGCGCTTTCTCCATCGGTTTTATCGCCGCTATGTGGTATGTCGGCGCCACCTGTGCCGATCTGGTCGGCTACTGGTTGTATGATGTTGAGGGCGGATGGCGCTGGATGTTGGGCAGCGCGGTGATCCCCTGCATTTTGATCCTGATTGGGCGTTTCGATCTTCCTGAATCGCCGCGCTGGCTGCTGCGTAAAGGTCGGGTGAAAGAGTGTGAGGAGATGATGATCAAACTGTTCGGTGAACCGGTGGTGTTCGACGAAGAAGCGCCGCAGGAGACACGCTTTCTTCAGCTATTTAATCGCCGTCATTTCCCGTTTGTGCTGTTTGTCGCCGCTATCTGGACTTGTCAGGTGATCCCGATGTTTGCCATTTATACCTTTGGTCCGCAGATTGTGGGGCTACTGGGGCTTGGTGCCGGGAAAAGCGCCGCGTTGGGAAATGTGGTAATCAGCTTGTGCTTTATGTTGGGATGCATTCCTCCCATGTTCTGGCTTAATAGCGCGGGCCGACGACCGCTGTTAATTGGCAGCTTCATTATGATGACGCTGGCGCTGGCCGTGCTGGGGTTAATCCCTGATATGGGCGCGTGGCTGGTGGTGCTGGCGTTTGCCGTATACGCATTTTTCTCTGGGGGACCAGGAAACCTGCAATGGCTATACCCTAACGAACTGTTTCCCACCGATATTCGTGCGTCTGCCGTCGGGGTGATTATGTCCTTAAGCCGTATCGGCACCATTGTTTCAACCTGGGCGCTGCCGGTGTTCATCACCAAATACGGGATCAGTAATGTCATGCTGATGGGGGCGGGCATTTCGCTGATCGGCCTGCTCGTGTCCATCGCTTTCGCCCCGGAAACGCGAGGTCTGACGCTGGCGCAAACCAGCCAAATGACGATCCGCAGTAAACCCGTGACCAGGGCGGGTTATTAGGAGTGTTCTGTATTTTCCCTGCAACTCAGTCAGTTAGCCTACAGTTAACGGGTATATCACTGAAAACGACTGAAAAGCAGGGAGAACACCATGCAAAAACATATTCTGATCACCTCTATTTTTACCGCAGCAGCATTGTTCACCGTAGCCGGTTGCTCCTCGAACCAGGCGGTTAAAACGACCGATGGCAAAACAATCGTGACCGACGGCAAACCGCAAGTCGATGATGATACAGGCCTGGTGTCGTACAAAAATGCGCAAACGGGTAAGACGGAACAAATTAACCGCGATCAGGTTAAAGATATGAGCGAACTGGATAACTAGTTCAGTTTTCTCCATTCAACCACTCAATAATATTGACTGTTAGCCTGCGGATTAACTGACTAAACTCACTGTTATTACAATAATGCAGTGAAACAGGCTAATCATGATCCTCATCATTTATGCGCATCCCTATCCGCAGCACTCGCATGCGAATAAGCGGATGCTTGAACAGGCAAGGATGCTGGAGGGCGTGGAGATCCGCTCGCTCTACCAGCTCTACCCCGACTTCAATATCGATATTGCCGCTGAACAGGATGCGCTGGCGCGCGCTGATTTGATTATCTGGCAGCATCCTATGCAATGGTATAGCACTCCTCCCTTACTCAAGCTGTGGATGGATAAGGTCCTTTCGCACGGTTGGGCGTATGGCCACGGCGGGACTGCGCTCCACGGTAAACATCTGCTGTGGGCAGTGACGACCGGCGGCGGCGAAAACCACTTTGATATTGGCTCCCATCCCGGATTTGATGTGCTTTCCCAGCCTTTACAGGCAACGGCGCTCTACTGTGGCCTCAAATGGCTGCCGCCGTTTGCGATGCACTGTACGTTTATCTGTGATGATGAAACTCTGCAGGCGCAGGCGCGTCATTACAAACAGCGTCTGTTGGAGTGGCAGGAGGTTCATCATGGATAACCATACGCTAATACAGGCGCTGATTTATCTCGGATCGGCGGCGCTGATTGTCCCCATTGCCGTGCGACTGGGGCTAGGATCAGTGCTGGGGTATCTCATCGCAGGGTGCATTATTGGACCATGGGGTCTGAGGATGGTGACCGACGCTGAATCAATCCTGCATTTTGCCGAGATTGGCGTGGTGTTGATGCTGTTTGTCATCGGTCTGGAGCTGGATCCGCAACGTTTGTGGAAACTGCGGGCCTCGGTGTTCGGTGGTGGTGCGCTGCAGATGGTGGTATGCGGCGGTCTGATTGGTTTGTTCTGTATGTTCCTCGGCCTGCGCTGGCAGGTAGCGGAACTGATCGGCATGACGCTGGCGCTTTCCTCCACGGCTATTGCTATGCAGGCGATGAATGAGCGGAACCTGATGGTTTCGCAAATGGGACGCAGCGCGTTTGCCGTGCTGTTGTTCCAGGATATCGCCGCTATTCCTCTGGTGGCGATGATCCCATTACTTGCGGCGAGTGGCGCATCGACAACGCTTGGGGCGTTTGCGCTCTCCGCCCTTAAAGTGGCGAGCGCCCTGGTGCTGGTGGTGTTGCTGGGGCGTTATGTGACGCGTCCGGCCTTGCGTTTTGTCGCTCGTTCTGGCCTGCGGGAAGTATTCAGTGCCGTTGCGCTGTTCCTCGTTTTTGGCTTCGGTCTGCTGTTGGAAGAGGTTGGACTGTCGATGGCGATGGGGGCGTTCCTGGCTGGCGTGCTGCTGGCAAGCTCTGAGTATCGTCACGCGCTGGAAAGCGATATCGAGCCATTTAAAGGGCTGCTGCTGGGACTGTTTTTCATCGGCGTCGGGATGTCTATCGACTTTGGTACGCTGATTGATAATCCCTTGCGCATTATCATTCTGTTGGTCGGTTTCCTGGTTATCAAAACCGTCATGCTGTGGCTGATAGCGAAACCCTTACAGGTGCCGAACAAGCAGCGCAGATGGTTTGCCGTGTTATTAGGGCAGGGCAGTGAGTTTGCATTCGTGGTGTTTGGCGCGGCGCAAATGGCAAACGTGCTTGATCCTGATTGGGCGAAATCGCTGACGCTGGCGGTGGCGCTGTCGATGGCGGCGACGCCGATTTTACTGGTAATTCTGACGCGTCTGGAAAAATCGGCGACCGGTGAAGAGCGGGAAGCAGATGAAATCGACGAGGAACAACCTCGGGTGATCATCGCCGGGTTTGGGCGATTTGGTCAGATAACCGGTCGTCTGTTGTTGTCAAGCGGGGTCAAAATGGTGGTTCTTGATCATGACCCGGACCATATCGAAACGCTGCGTAAATTCGGCATGAAGGTTTTCTATGGCGATGCGACGCGGATGGATCTGCTGGAGTCTGCCGGGGCGGCTAAAGCTGAAGTTATTATTAACGCCATTGACGATCCGCAAACCAGCCTGCAACTGACCGAAATGGTGAAACAGTATTTCCCGCATCTGCAAATTATTGCCCGTGCGCGCGACGTGGATCATTACATCCGCCTGCGCCAGGCTGGCGTGGAGATGCCGGAACGTGAAACCTTTGAGGGCGCGCTGAAGACCGGACGTTTGGCACTGGAAGGTCTTGGGCTTGGACGCTATGAAGCGCGTGAGCGGGCCGATGTATTCCGCCGCTTCAACACGCTGATGGTTGAGGAGATGGTGAAAGGGGAAAATGACGCAACGTCCCGCGCGGCGGTATATAAACGCACCAGCGAAATGCTGAGTGAAATTATTGCGGAAGATCGTCAGCACTTATCATTAATTCAACGCCATGGCTGGCAAGGCACGGATGAAGGTAAGCATACGGGCGACGTCGCCGATGAGCCGGAAGTGAAACCGTCAGCATAGGGTAAAAAATGTGATGTTCTGCAAACTTTACTGCTAATTGGCTGTTTTTGAACTACTGTAATGCTGGCGTACCACCTTAAATAGGTCGGTTCGCCAGCAGAACGGAAAATTTTCATGCTCATCCTCTTTCCGCCAGTCGACGAAAGATTGCGCTTTCCGTATAGTGGCGACAATTTTTTTGTATCCGGGAAACATTCAATGATCAGTCTGATTGCGGCGTTAGCGGTAGATCGCGTCATCGGTATGGAAAATGCCATGCCATGGAACCTACCTGCCGATCTCGCCTGGTTTAAACGTAATACCTTAAACAAGCCGGTTGTCATGGGACGCCACACGTGGGAATCCATCGGGCGACCGTTGCCAGGGCGTAAAAATATCGTCATCAGCAGCAAGCCTGGCACCGACGATCGCGTGCAGTGGGTGAAGTCTGTTGAGGAAGCGATCGCGGCCTGTGGCGATGAACCTGAAATTATGGTTATTGGCGGTGGGCGTGTGTATGAGCAGTTCCTGCCGAAAGCGCAGAAACTGTATCTGACACACATTGATGCGGAAGTTGAAGGGGATACGCATTTCCCGGACTACGAACCAGATGACTGGGAATCGGTGTTCAGTGAATTCCACGATGCTGACGCGCAAAACTCCCACAGCTACTGCTTCGAGATTTTGGAACGTCGTTAATGTGGATGCCTGATGGCGTTGCGCTAATCAGGCCTACAGATTGCACATTCGTTTGCCGGATAAGGTGTAAGCACCGCCATCCGGCAGACGACTATCAGGCGTTGACGGCCTCGCCGGGATCCAGATTCAGATGGCGATTTGATGGCTGTACAAAGTACTGTTTGTCTTCCCAGCGCAGACAGGTGAGATCCCCGCCCCAGCAACACCCCGTATCTAACGCGTAAATACCTTCTGGCGTGCCTTTGCCCTCCAGCGATGCCCAGTGCCCGAATGCAATGCTATAGGCTTCACTGACCGGTCCAGGAATGGCAAACCACGGCTTCAGCGGGGCAGGCGCATCTTCTGGCGACTCTTTGCTGTACATGTCCAACTGACCATTGGGGAAGCAGTAACGCATGCGGGTAAACGCGTTGGTAATAAAACGCAGGCGCGCCAGCCCCGTCAGCTCCGGGGTCCAGTTATTTGGCATGTCGCCGTACATGGCATCAAGAAAGAATGGATAAGAGTCGCTCGACAGCACGGCTTCAACGTCGCGAGCACAGTCCTTCGCCGTCTGCAGATCCCACTGTGGGGTAATCCCTGCATGCGCCATGACCAGTTTCTTCTCTTCATCAACCTGCAACAGCGGCTGACGACGTAGCCAGTTAAGCAGCGTGTCAGCATCCGGTGCCTCAAGCAGCGGCGTGAGCCGGTCTTTCGGTTTATTACGGCTGATGCCAGCAAACACGGCCAACAGGTGTAAATCGTGATTACCGAGGACTAACCGCACGCTGTCGCCCAGCGATTTAACGTAGCGCAAAACGTCTAACGACCCCGGCCCACGCGCGACCAGATCGCCGGTGAGCCATAAGGTGTCTTGTTCTGGATTAAAGTCAACCTGGTGCAGCAAGGCTACCAGTTCATCGTAACAACCGTGAACGTCGCCAATGAGGTATGTTGCCATAGCTATTGTTTTAATGAATGAGTGTAGGAACGGCGAGTCGGAACACGGGAATGTCGATGGTAAAGGCGATCCCTTGCTCATCGATCATTTCGTAATGACCCTGCATGGTGCCCAGCGGTGTTTCAATCACCGCACCGCTGGTGTACTGGTACTCTTCGCCAGGTTCGATGTGGGGCTGAACGCCCACCACGCCTTCGCCCTGAACTTCGGTTTCACGGCCATGACCATTGGTGATTAACCAATAACGCCCCAACAGCTGCACAGGCGCTCGCCCCAAATTGCGGATAGTCACGGTATAAGCAAAAACGTAACGTTCATCATCAGGTGAGGATTGCGCCTCAATGTAGACGCTTTGTACCTGAATGCACACTCGGGGCGAATTGATCATGTTTAACTCTCCTTCGATGGCGCGTTTTCTGACAGATAGTTAGCCATCCGGCAGTATTGCGCGACAGAGATATTTTCCGCTCGCATCGCCGGATCAACGCCCAGCTCTGTCAGTACTTCAACGCTAAACAGGTTGCCGAGACTATTACGTACCGTTTTGCGACGCTGATTAAACGCTTCAGTGGTAATACGGCTCAGCACACGAACATCTTTAACGGGGTACGGCATTGTCGCGTGAGGGACCAGACGTACCACGGCGGAATCGACTTTAGGCGCAGGCGTAAATGCGGATGGCGGCACTTCAAGTACCGGGATCACATTGCAGTAATACTGCGCCATGACGCTTAATCGACCATACGCTTTACTGTTTGGCCCTGCAACCAGACGGTTAACCACCTCTTTTTGCAACATGAAATGCATGTCGGCGATGGCATCAGTATAGGAAAAAAGATGGAACATGAGCGGCGTGGAGATGTTATACGGCAGGTTGCCGAATACGCGCAGCGGCTGACCCATCGTTTGTGCGAGTTCGCCGAAGTTCATGGTCATGGCATCTTGCTGATAAATCGTCAGCTTCGGCCCTAAAAACGGGTGTGTTTGCAGGCGGGCGGCGAGATCGCGGTCCAGCTCAATGACCGTGAGCTTGTCCAGGCGTTCGCCTACAGGTTCGGTCAACGCTGCCAGGCCCGGGCCGATTTCGACCATAGCCTGACCTTTCTGCGGGTTGATAGCAGAGACAATACTTTCGATCACAAACTGATCGTTGAGGAAGTTTTGCCCGAAACGTTTACGGGCTAAGTGGCCCTGATGGACTCGATTATTCATTGGTATTAACAATCATTTTGATGGCGAGATTAAGCGCCGTAATAAAACTGCCGACATCTGCTTGCCCACGACCCGCAAGTTCAAGCGCGGTGCCGTGATCGACGGATGTGCGAATAAAGGGCAGGCCCAGCGTGATATTCACACCGCGACCAAATCCCTGGTATTTTAGCACGGGGAGACCCTGATCGTGGTACATTGCCAGCACGGCATCCGCGTGGTCGAGATATTTGGGCTGAAACAGCGTATCTGCGGGCAGCGGGCCGTTTAATTTCATCCCCTGCGCACGCAGTTCATCAAGGACCGGAATGAGGGTGTCTATCTCTTCCGTTCCCATATGACCACCTTCACCGGCATGCGGGTTAAGACCGCACACCAGAATATGCGGATCGGTAATGCCAAACTTGGTGCGCAAATCATGATGCAAAATACCGATCACTTCTTTAAGCAGAGCAGGCGTAATGGCGTCGGCAACGGCTCTGAGCGGCAAATGAGTGGTTGCCAGGGCAACGCGCAGCGCTTCAGTCGCCAGCATCATGACGACTTTCTTCGCATGTGAGCGCTCTTCAAAAAACTCGGTATGTCCGGTAAACGGGACGCCTGCGTCATTGATTACGCCTTTGTGCACCGGACCGGTAATCAGCGCCGCAAACTCACCTTGCAGACAACCATCGCAGGCGCGAGCCAGCGTATCCACCACATATTGTCCGTTCTCTACCGCCAACTGACCCGCGATAACAGGCGCCCGCAGCGCAATCGGCAACAGCGTCAACGTACCTGCTGATTGCGGTCTGGCTGGGGTATCTGGAGAGTATGGGAGGAGTGAAAGCGGTAAACCGAGCATTGCTGCCCGGTCACTGAGGAGTGCGGCATCCGCACAGACAACGAGTTCTACAGGCCACTCACGTTGGGCGAGCTGAACCACCAGGTCCGGGCCAATCCCGGCGGGTTCGCCGGGAGTGATCACAACGCGTTGAATACGAGTCATTAGTTGCTCAGAACTTTAACGTAGGCGCTGGCGCGCTGTTCCTGCATCCAGGTTGCCGCTTCTTCCGAGAATTTACGGTTCATCAGCATACGATAAGCTCTGTCTTTCTGCGCCGCGTCAGTTTTATCAACGTTACGCGTGTCCAGCAGCTCGATCAGATGCCACCCGAAAGAGGAGTGCACCGGGGTACTCATCTGGCCTTTGTGAAGTTTGGTCAGCGCATCGCGGAAAGCGGGATCGAAAATATCCGCTGCAGCCCAGCCCAGATCGCCGCCCTGGTTGGCAGAACCCGGATCCTGAGAAAATTCTTTAGCCGCTGCCGCGAAGGTTGTTTTACCGCTCTTAATATCAGCTGCGATTTGTTCCAGCTTCAGACGCGCCTGTTGATCGGTCATGATCGGCGATGGCTTGAGCAGAATATGGCGGGCATGAACTTCAGTCACGGAGATGCTCTGGCTTTGACCACGCATATCGTTAACTTTCAGGATGTGGAAGCCGACACCAGAACGAATTGGGCCGATGATATCGCCTTTTTTCGCGGTGCTTAGCGCCTGGGCAAAGATGCCCGGCAGCTCCTGAATACGTCCCCAACCCATCTGGCCGCCTTTCAGCGCCTGCTGGTCAGCGGAATAGGTGATAGCCAGTTTGCCGAAATCGCTACCGTTACGCGCTTCATCAACAACAGAGCGCGCCTGACTTTCAGCCGCGTTAACCTGGTCAGAAGTTGGGTTTTCCGGTAATGGGATCAGAATGTGGCTCAGGTTCAGCTCGGTGCTGGCATCGTTTTGGTTGCCGACCTGCTGCGCCAGGGCATCCACTTCCTGAGGCAGGATAGTAACGCGACGGCGAACTTCGTTGTTCCGCACTTCAGAGATGGTCATCTCTTTGCGGATCTGGCTACGATAGGTCGAATAGCTTAAGCCATCCTGTGCCAGACGGCTGCGCATCTGATCCAGCGTCATGTTGTTTTGCTTGGCGATGTTGGCAATTGCCTGATCCAGTTGCTCGTCAGAGATTTTAACACCCATCTTCTGACCCATCTGCAGGAGGATTTGATCCATGATCAAACGTTCCAGGATCTGATGACGCAGCGTGGCGTCGTCCGGTAATTGTTGACCAGCCTGACCCGCATTAAGTTTTACTGACTGCATTAAGCCATCGACGTCGCTTTCCAGAACGACGCCGTTATTGACGACGGCTGCGACTTTATCGACTACCTGCGGGGCAGCGAAACTGGTATTCGCGATCATGGCGATACCGAGAAGCAGCGTTTTCCAGTTCTTCATACTTTTTCCATTTCAATTAACCGCAAAGCGGATTACGTTGTAAATCAATCAGATCATAAAGAGCTTTGATACGGCAAAATGTTAGAACGTAACATTTGGTTGGTGCCGAGACCGTAGTTGGAACTCAGGCCGCGTAGTTCGATATTAAAGCCGATCGTGTTGTCATAAACTGCATGTTTCTGAGTGTCATCCCAGCCGTTCAGCTTACGTTCGTAGCCGAAGCGAATGGCGTAACAGCAGGAGTTGTACTGCAGACCCAGCATGGAATCCGCTTCTTTGTTCACGTTGGTATCAAAGTAGTAAGCCCCGACAATCGACCAGCGGTCGGCGATCGGGAAGCTTGCTACCGCGCCCACCTGTGAAATCCCGTTTTTATACTGCTCTGCTGTAGAGTAGTAAGACGGCAGGGTTGCCTGGATATATTCAGAGCTGGCATAACGGTAGTTCAGCTGCAGCATACGGTTTTCGTCGCGGCGGTATTCGATACTGCTGCTGCTGGTTGCAACGCTGTCCAGACGCGTGTCGTACTGGATCCCACTGCGTAAGCCCCAGCGATCGGAGATGCGCCAGTAGGTGTCGCCAGCCCATACCAGTGAGCCCGTTTTGTCGTCATTCTCCCATTTAATGTTGTCATCGCCAGTGCGAGACTCGGTGAAATAGTAGATTTGACCCACAGAAATATTAAAACGTTCAACGGCCGCGTCATCATAAACGCGAGATGTGACCCCGGTCGTTACCTGGTTGGCAGATGCGATGCGGTCCAGACCGCCATAGGTACGATCGCGGAACAGGCCGCTGTAGTCAGATTGCAGCAGGGACGAGTCATAGTTATAGATATGACTTTGGTCGCGATACGGTACATACAGGTACTGAGCACGGGGCTCCAGCGTTTGGGTATAGCCCGGCGCTAACATGTTCATGTCGCGCTCGAAGATCATCTTGCCGTCAACTTTAAACTGCGGCATGACGCGGTTGGCGGAATCATCGAGCTTGTTAACGTTACTCGGGTTGTTGTTGTACCAATCCAGGTTAGTTTGCTGATAGTGCGTTGCCAGCAGTTTCGCTTCGGTATTGATACTTCCCCAGTTATTCGACAATGGCAGGTTGATGGTCGGTTCGAGGTGAACACGCGTCGCTTCTGGCATGTTGTCGTTGGAATTAACGAAATGGACCGCCTGCCCATAAATCCGGGTGTCAAACGGGCCCACGTCATTCTGGTAGTAGTTGACGTCTAACTGCGGCTGAGCGGAATAGCTACTGTTGTTCTGATCGTCAAAGACCTGGAACTGCTTGGTCGAAACTGTCGCATCAAAGTTTTGTACCGCATAGCCGACGCTGAATTTTTGCGTGGCGTAGCCGTCAGTACTGGAACCGTATTTATTATCAAAATCGTTAAAGTAGCTGGAATCGCTGACCTTGGTGTAGTCGACGTTAAAACGCCACACCTGATCCATTACACCGGCGTGCTGCCAGTAGAACAGCCAGCGGCGGGAATTGTCATCCTTCGGGTGTTCATCCTCGTACACTTTATCGGAATTCAGATAGTCGAACTCCATCAGACCTGCGCCCGCCTGGGTGAGGTAGCGGAATTCGTTCTCCCACATGATACCGCCACGACGATGTATATAATGCGGCGTGATGGTGGCGTCCATATTGGGCGCAATGTTCCAATAATACGGGAGATAGAACTCAAAATAGTTATTGGTAGAGTATTTTGCGTTCGGGATCAGGAAACCAGAGCGACGCTTATCGCCGACGGGTAACTGTAAATAAGGACTGTAAAAGACCGGAACCGGACCCAGTTTAAAACGGGCGTTCCAGATCTCTGCGACCTGTTCTTCACGGTCGTGAATGACTTCGCTACCGACGACGCTCCAGGTATTGGAACCTGGCAGACAGGAGGTGAAGCTACCGTTTTCCAGAATGGTATAGCGGTTTTCCCCACGCTGTTTCATCAGATCGGCTTTTCCTCGCCCCTGACGACCTACCATCTGATAATCACCTTCCCAGATGTTGGTATCTTTGGTATTCAGATTAGACCAGCCCTTCGGCCCCTTCAGAATAACCTGATTGTCATCATAATGGACATTGCCCAGCGCATCGACGGTACGAACTGGCTCCGGCTGGCCTTCTGCCTGCTTCTGATGAAGCTGCACTTCGTCGGCCTGCAGGCGGCTGTTACCCTGTGCGATGTCCACATTGCCGGTAAACACCGCGTCATCCGGGTAATTCCCTTTCGCGTTGTCAGCAGTGATGGTGACGGGTAATTCATTAGTCTCGCCCTGTACCAGAGGACGGTCATAGCTTGGCACGCCCAGCATACACTGTGAGGCGAGATCGGCTGCCAGACCCTGATGGCTATAGAGGGCGCTGGCAATCATGGTGGCCAGAAGAGTGGGAATACGTTTTTTCATACGTTGTATTTATTGTTCCATCATCAGTAGCGTCGCGCGTGACAAACGGTCACAGCCTAACTTATCTCATCTTCACTTCGCTAGTATTAATCCTGCCCATTTTATCCCGCCACCTTTCAAGCTGCATCTTCGTTCCAGACGAATTGGTCACTGCGTTGCCGCCTTGTTGCAACTCGAAATCCAACGGGTATAGCGTTTGTGGTGTTAGGCACGGCATAGAATGACAGGTATGATAATGCAAATTATAGGCGATGTCCCACAATTGACCGCAGCCGTAAATCGGTAAAAGCACCTTATATTGTGGGACATATCCTGGCTGAGAGCAGAAAGATTTGGGGAGTCTATGCAGTATTGGGGAAAGATAATTGGTGTCGCCGTGGCCTTAATGATGGGCGGCGGCTTCTGGGGTGTGGTTCTGGGCCTGTTAGTTGGCCACATGTTCGACAAAGCCCGCATGCGCAAAATGGCGTGGTTTGCCAACCAGCGTGAACGCCAGGCGCTGTTTTTTGCCACCACTTTTGAGGTGATGGGGCATCTGACCAAATCCAAAGGTCGCGTCACGGAAGCCGATATCCATATCGCCAGTCAATTGATGGATCGAATGAATTTGCACGGCGACTCGCGTACCGCCGCGCAACATGCCTTCCGGGTGGGAAAATCGGACAATTACCCATTACGTGAAAAAATGCGTCAGTTTCGCAGCGTCTGTTTTGGTCGCTTCGATCTGATCCGCATGTTTCTGGAGATTCAGATCCAGGCGGCTTTTGCCGATGGGTCGTTGCATCCGAACGAGCGTGAAGTGCTGTATGTGATTGCTGAAGAGTTGGGGATCTCACGTACCCAGTTTGATCAGTTTCTGCGCATGATGCAGGGCGGCGCCCAGTTTGGCGGCGGATATCAGCAGCAGTCCGGCGGCGGTGGCTGGCAGCAGGCGCAACGCGGTCCGACGCTGGAAGACGCCTGCAATGTGCTGGGTGTGAAAGCGACCGATGATGCGACCACCATTAAGCGCGCATACCGTAAGCTGATGAGCGAGCACCATCCGGACAAACTGGTGGCGAAAGGCCTGCCGCCAGAAATGATGGAAATGGCGAAGCAAAAAGCACAGGAAATTCAAAAAGCTTACGAGCTAATTAAAGAACAGAAAGGTTTTAAATAATCGTTATGCCGGATGGCAGCTAGCGCCTTATCCGGCCTACGTTAATAAATGTAGGCCGGGTAAGCGAAGCCCACCGGCCTAAATGGGGCCAGCGTTTAAAAATCTGCTGGAACTTTAAACGTCATACTGTTGCCGTATTCGGGATGCGTGATAGTTAACATCTCTGCGTGCAGCAGCAGGCGCGGCGCTAACGCCAGGGCCTGTGGCGGGGCGTAGAAGCGGTCGCCCAGAATCGGATGCCCTAATGCCAGCATATGCACACGCAACTGGTGGGAGCGTCCGGTAATGGGTTTGAGCACGACCCGGGCGGTGTTATCTTCCGCGAACTCCACCACTTCATACTCGGTCTGCGCCGATTTTCCGGTCTCATAACACACTTTCTGCTTTGGCCGATTCGGCCAGTCGCAAATCAGCGGTAAATCAACCAGCCCCTCGGCCGGAGCGGGATGTCCCCAGACGCGTGCGACATACTGTTTCTTCGGCTCGCGTTCGCGAAACTGGCGCTTTAGCTCGCGCTCTGCCGCTTTAGTTAGCGCCACTACAATCACGCCGCTGGTTGCCATATCCAGACGATGTACGGATTCAGCCTGCGGGTAATCGCGCTGAATACGCGTCATCACGCTGTCTTTGTGTTCATCCAGACGACCCGGCACGGACAACAAGCCGCTCGGCTTGTTGACCACCATAATGTGCTCATCCTGATACAGGATAACCAGCCAGGGTTCCTGCGGCGGATTATAGTTTTCCATCCCCATGTCAGGCTCCGTTACTGATGCGTCACGACGATCAGGCGCAGGGCATCCAGACGCCACCCCGCCTGATCCAGGCTTTCCATCACCAGCTGACGATTGCTTTCAATGGCGCTGAGTTCGTCATCACGGATGTTCGGGTTAACGGCACGCAGCGCTTCCAGACGGGAGAGTTCAGCCGTCAGCTTCTCGTCCGCTTCTTTGCGCGCCGCGTCGATCAGCGCGCGGGCCGATTTTTCTACCTGCGCTTCACCGAGTTGCAGAATGGCATGCACATCCTGCTGTACGGCGTTGACCAGTTTACTGCCGGTGTGGCGGTTAACGGCGCTGAGCTGACGGTTAAAGGTTTCGAATTCAACCTGCGCGGCAAGGTTGTTGCCGTTTTTGTCCAGTAGCATGCGTACCGGCGTTGGCGGCAGGAAGCGGTTTAACTGCAGCTGTTTTGGCGCTTGCGCTTCAACGACGTAGACCAGTTCAACCAGCAGAGTACCGACCGGTAATGCTTTGTTTTTCAGCAAAGAAATGGTGCTGCTTCCTGTGTCGCCGGAGAGGATCAGATCCAGACCATTACGGATCAGCGGATGCTCCCAGGTAATAAACTGCGCGTCTTCACGCGACAGGGCAACATCACGCTCAAACGTAATGGTACAGCCATCTTCCGGCAGCCCAGGGAAATCCGGCACCAGCATATGATCGGACGGTGTCAGCACGATCAAATTGTCGCCACGGTCATCCTGATTAATACCAACGATATCAAACAGGTTCATGGCGAAGGCGATCAGGCTGGTATCGTCGTCCTGTTCTTCAATACTCTCAGCCAGCGCCAGCGCTTTTTCGCCGCCGTTAGAGTGAATCTCCAGCAGGCGATCGCGACCTTGCTCCAGCTGCGCTTTCAGCGCGTCATGCTGTTCGCGACAGGTTTTGATCAGATCGTCAAAGCCATCGGTGTTTTCTGGCTCAGCCAGGTAGCCGATTAGATTGTTATATACCGTGTCATAGATGGTACGTCCGGTCGGGCAAGTGTGTTCGAACGCATCCAGACCTTCGTGGTACCAACGCACCAGCACGGATTGCGCGGTTTTTTCCAGGTATGGAACGTGGATCTGGATATCATGCACCTGACCAATACGGTCCAGACGGCCAATACGCTGTTCCAGCAGGTCCGGATTGAAAGGCAGATCAAACATCACCAGATGGCTGGCGAACTGGAAGTTACGCCCTTCGGAGCCGATTTCAGAGCACAGCATCACCTGGGCGCCGCTATCTTCTTCGCTAAACCAGGCCGCAGCGCGGTCACGTTCAATGATCGACATCCCTTCATGGAATACGGCGGCGCGGATACCTTCGCGCTCGCGCAGAACCTGCTCCAGCTGAAGCGCAGTGGTGGCTTTCGCGCAGATAACCAGAACTTTTTGCGAGCGGTGGCTGGTCAGGTAGCCCATCAGCCATTCCACGCGCGGGTCAAAGTTCCACCAGGTGCCGGTGTCGCCTTCGAATTCCTGATAAATCTGCTCCGGGTAGAGCATGTCGCGCGCGCGGTCTTCCGCACTCTTACGCGCGCCCATAATGCCGGAGACTTTAATGGCCGTCTGGTATTGGGTTGGCAACGGCAATTTGATGGTATGCAGCTCGCGTTTAGGGAAGCCTTTCACACCGTTACGGGTATTTCGGAACAGCACGCGGCTGGTGCCGTGGCGGTCCATCAGCATCGAAACCAGCTCCTGACGCGCGCTCTGGGCGTCTTCGCTGTCGCTGTTTGCCGCCTGCAATAACGGCTCAATGTCCTGTTCGCCAATCATGTCACCTAACATGTTCAGCTCATTGTTACTCAGCTTGTTGCCAGCCAGTAACATGGCAACGGCATCGGCGACCGGACGGTAATTTTTCTGTTCTTCAACAAACTGGGCGAAATCGTGGAAGCGGCTTGGATCCAGTAGGCGCAGGCGCGCAAAGTGGCTTTCCAGGCCCAATTGTTCCGGCGTTGCGGTCAGCAGCAGGATGCCTGGTACGCGCTCTGCCAGCTGCTCAACGGCCATATATTCACGGCTGGGCGCGTCTTCGCTCCACACCAGGTGATGGGCTTCATCGACAATCAGCAGATCCCACTCGGCATCACACAGGTGCTCCAGACGCTGTTTACTGCGACGGGCAAAGTCCAGCGAACAGATAACCAACTGTTCGGTTTCAAACGGGTTGTAGGCATCGTGCTGCGCTTCGGCATAACGCTCATCATCAAACAGCGCAAAGCGCAGGTTGAAACGACGCAGCATTTCGACCAGCCACTGGTGCTGTAACGTCTCCGGGACGATGATCAGCACGCGCTCCGCGGCGCCTGACAGCAGCTGTTGATGCAGGATCATCCCAGCTTCAATGGTTTTACCTAAACCCACTTCGTCAGCCAGCAGCACGCGAGGGGCATGACGACGGCCGACATCATGGGCAATGTTGAGCTGGTGGGGGATCAGGCTGGTACGTTGACCACGCAAACCACTCCACGGCATACGGTACTGTTCGCTCTGAAATTTACGTGCGCGATAGCGCAGCGCAAAGCGGTCCATACGGTCAATCTGGCCGGCAAACAGGCGATCCTGGGGTTTACTGAAAACCAGTTTGCTGTCGAGCAGCACTTCACGCAGCATTACACCGGTTTCTTCGGTATCAAGGCGGGTTCCGATATAGGCAAGCAGGCCGTTTTCTTCTTTTACTTCATCGACATGCAGTTGCCAGCCTTCATGGCTCGTGATCGTGTCGCCAGGGTTGAACATCACGCGGGTCACGGGGGAATCACTGCGCGCATACAGACGGTTTTCACCCGTCGATGAGAAAAGTAAAGTGACGGTTCGCGCATCCATGGCGACAACAGTACCAAGTCCCAATTCGCTTTCTGTATCGCTGATCCAGCGTTGACCAAGTGTAAAAGGCATATATGTTCGGCTCTATATCTTTAATTGCAGGCAATACTCGTCATTTTCCGGGCTAGTCCCCGTTATTGAGAGCATACGACCCCGCTACCAGGCTAATAAATCAGTGGTAGGGGTGTTAAATGGGTCCAGGAATGGAAAGGGCGCTATGGTACTGGATGGCGGCGGTTTCGTCACGCGTCAAAATAACCCCAGTTGTCCTGTGAGTAGTGTAGCAAAATTATCGTCAATAAAGGGAAGAATTCCCTCGGCAACCGGCTGGATCTGGCGGGTCAGATAATGCTCGTAATCAAGTGCAGATAGCTGATAATCAACAGGCTCAGGTCCATTTATCGTCCAGACATATTTAATCGTGCCACGATTCTGATACTGCTGCGGACGCCCCAGTTTGACGTTCTGCTCATCGGCGAGCCGTGCGGCGCGAACGTGCGGCGGAACATTCCGCTGGTATTCGCTCAACGGGCGGCGCAGGCGTTTGCGGTACACCAGGTGTTCATCCAGTTCACCCGCCATTAGACGGTCGATAGTCTCGCGAACAAACTCTTGATAAGGCTCGTTACGAAAAATTCGCAGGTACAGCTCCTGCTGAAACTGCTGGGCCAGCGGCGTCCAGTCGGTGCGTACCGTTTCCAGACCTTTAAATACCATGCGTTGCTCAGCACCTGACTGAATCATTCCGGCGTAGCGTTTTTTGCTGCCGGTATCTGCACCGCGAATGGTCGGCATCAGAAAGCGACAAAAGTGGGTTTCAAATTCCAGCTCCAGCGCGCTGGTCAGGTTTTGCTGCTTCAGCGATTGCGCCCACCAGTTGTTGACATAGCTCACCAGCTCCCGACCAATCCGGGCCGCATCGTCTTCCGAGTGCGCCTTTTTAAGCCAGACAAAGGTGGAGTCGGTGTCGCCATAGATGACGTCGTAACCCTGAGCCTCAATCAGCGCTTTGGTCTGACGCATGATCGCGTGACCGCGCATGGTGATAGACGAAGCCAGCCTCGGGTCGAAAAAGCGGCAGGCGGTGGTGCCAAGCACGCCGTAAAACGCGTTCATGATGATTTTCAGCGCCTGTGAGAGCGGCTTATTGCCGCGGCGTTTGGCTTCATCGCGCCCATGCCAGATCTGGGTAACAATTTCCGGCAGACAGTGCTTTTCGCGTGAGAACCAGGCGTCAAGGAACCCCTCGGTACTGTGTTCCCGATCCGGCTGTGCCATCCCTTCGATAAGTCCCACTGGATCGATCAAAAAAGTACGAATAATTGACGGGTACAGGCTTTTGTAATCCAGCACCAGCACGGAGTCGTACAAACCCGGGCGCGAGTCCATCACGTAGCCACCGGGGCTGGCGTGCGCGGGAACCTCCCCCAGATTCGGTGCCACATAGCCCGCCCGG
>NZ_SZWS01000055.1:50916-59414 GCF_005281245.1 Citrobacter sp. wls826 | reverse complement strand
CCGCCGTGCCGGTCGACCGGCAGGCCGTTTACCGTCGATCGTTCCAGCAAAAATGGCATGATCTCGGTTTTATGAAAAATACGCGTGACCAGCTCACAGTCTTTGAGATTGTAGGTGGCGAGTGCGGGCTTATCCTGGGCAAACCGGCGATCTATTTCGTCCATCCTGTCCCAGGGATTATCTATCGACTTCCCTTCGCCCAGCAGCTCCTGTGACACCGTTTCCAGCGAAAAGGATGAGAAATTCCAGAATGCGGATTTAAGCGCCTCAATGCCGTCGATAATCAGGCGACCTTTAGCCTGCGCGAAGAATACGCCGTTTTTGAAGCCATGTTCGCGCCACTCCAGCTCGCTATTGTCACGGCCAAAACGCAGGGGAATGCGGTAACGTTCAGCATGCTTTTGCAGGACGCGTAAATCGAATTGCACGACGTTCCAGCCGATTACCACATCAGGATCGTGACGGGCAATCCAGTCGTTGAGCTTTTCCAGTAACTGCGGGCGGCTTGCGACGTATTCAAGTTCAAAATCCAGCGCTGAGGCATCGCCGTTTGCCGGGCCGAGCATGTAGACAATACGCTGCCCACAGCCTTCAAGGCCGATACAGTAGAGTTCGCCGTGGCGCGTGGTTTCGATATCCAGCGAGACCCATTTCAGCGGCGGTCGATAGTCAGGGTTCGGCTTCAACCGGGCATTAACCAGCGTACCGTTATGTCTGTCGCCTTCAACCCAAACAGGCGAGGTGATAAAACGCTCCATCAGATACCGTTCCGGCGGACGCACGTCGGCCTCGTAGACGGTAATTGCGTTTTCACGCAGCAGCTTTTCCAGCCGCATGAGCTGGCGATGTGAGCAGCAATACAGGCCGGAAACGGGCTGGCGGTGGAAGTCTTGCAATTGCAGCGGCGTCAGACGATAGCCGTTTTCATTGCGTAATAATGACGCTACGCGAGAAACCTGACTGACAGGAATAAACGCGACCGACTCCTGAGGAGCGAGCGTGACCTGTAGCGGCCCGTCGTCAGTAGCCAGCCAGAATGAGACCTCAGTTCCCTGCGGGGTATCCCGCCAGTGCCGGGTTAAAATAAAGCCTGCCTGCGCCACGCTGCTTACCCATTAAAAAACCAGGCATTATTATAGCCTGGTTTACACGATTGTACTGTTATTTTGTACAGTTAAAAATGAGAGCTGCGGGAAGTTATTGTGACAGTAACAGTAAAATGCCCTCCGCAGTAAAAGTGTTACAGGATAGGCTTTGATATTTAATAAATGAATGCCTTAATTGAAAAACTCTTCCTTTAATTATTTTATTGGCCTGTCATGGCTATTTGTATCTATTATTCTTTTGTAATTATATTTGTTTCATAAATTGGAAGTCCGTTTCAGGATTTTTATGTCATTTTCGGAATCGTGCTCGTACGATTTTGTTACTTATCCCTCGGTTCAGGAAAAATGGTTCTTTTTTTTATTTGTTTTTATTCATGGTTAGTGTAACTATTTTAATCAAACACTCGGGTTACCAGATTGAATATAATATATTTTTATGGCTTGCTATTGTCTGGATAAAAACGGATTTTCGGTTCGATTTCGTCGGGAATATCTCTCTGTATAATTTGATTTTTATCGCTGAATATAATTTTATTCATCTGATAGCTCGGGTGTTTTATATCAATAGCTTGGGTGCGTAGTGTTATGGAGGCCTATTATGGATATTTATACTCAGGCGTTACAGGTAGGATATGATCACTATTTATTTGTTAATACTCAGTTATCTAACCCTACAATTAAATCAGTAAGTCAATATATTGAGTATAGAACGTGGTCAGGTCAAATTTGGCGTACTGAGGTTATTGAACGTGGGAATGCTTTCTTTCACTGGCAAGGGCATGACAGAATAAATGGTCATCGTGATACGGTGATTAATTATCTGTTGAATGGACAGCGCTGGCAGTCAACGATTACAGATTACATTTTCTTTCATTCACTGGATGGTGAAGAGGCGCAGGGACATTATGACAACGTGATTAAATACGTTTGTGCTAATAACTGTGTGTATCGAAGTGCGTTTGCGGAATATATAAAGGAATAACCAGAGAGCGCGCCACCGAGATTCCGGGCGCGCTCAGATTGTTTTCACTGACCGTAGTAGGCTTTTGCGCCGTGTTTACGTAGGTAATGTTTATCTAACAGGGTTTGCTGCATATCCGGCAATTGCGGCGCGAGCTGGCGACAGAAGATCCCCATGTAGGCGACTTCTTCCAGCACGATGGCGTTGTGTACCGCATCTTCGGCGTTTTTTCCCCACGCAAACGGACCGTGAGAGTGCACCAGCACGCCAGGCATCTGCGAAGCGTCAATGCCTTGTTTCTCAAAGGTTTCAACGATCACGTTACCGGTTTCCCACTCATATTCGCCGTTGATTTCTTCCTCGGTCATTTTCCGTGTGCAGGGAATCGATCCGTAGAAATAGTCCGCATGAGTGGTACCCGTGGCTGGAATCGACTGGCCCGCCTGCGCCCAGATGGTTGCATGACGCGAATGGGTATGAACAATGCCGCCAATGGTCGGGAATGCCTGATACAGCAGACGGTGGGTTGGGGTATCGGAGGAGGGTTTCTTCGTACCTTCTACAACCTCACCGGTGGCGATACTGACTACGACCATATCTTCTGCGGTCATAACGCTGTAATCGACCCCGGATGGTTTAATCACAAACACGCCGCGCTCGCGATCGACGGCACTCACGTTCCCCCAGGTCAAGGTGACCAGGTGGTGCTTAGGCAACGCCAGATTGGCTTCCAGCACCTGACGTTTGAGATCTTCTAACATGTTGATTCCTCTGTGCCGGATGGCGGGCAAGCGCAGAGCCATCCGGCAACAACATAATTAACGTTTAAAACCGTAATAGACGTCGTTCCAGCGCAGCGCGTCCTTAAAGGCCGGCAGGCGGGTATCGTTGTCGATCACGGCGATCTCGATATCGTGCATTTCAGCAAACTGGCGCATATCGTTCAGATCCAGCGCGTGGCTGAAGACGGTGTGGTGCGCGCCACCGGCCAGGATCCAGGCTTCAGATGCGGTCGGCAGATCAGGCTGGGCTTTCCACAATGCGTTAGCCACCGGCAGTTTCGGCAGGGAGTGCGGTGTTTGAACTGTGTCGATGCAGTTAACCAGCAGGCGATAGCGATCGCCAAGATCGATCAGGCTGGCAACGACTGCCGGGCCAGTTTTGGTGTTGAAGATCAAACGAGCGGGATCGTCTTTACCACCAATGCCGAGATGCTGAACATCGAGGATCGGTTTATCTTCCACCGCGATGGACGGGCACACTTCCAGCATGTGCGAGCCGAGCACCAGATCGTTGCCTTTCTCGAAGTGGTAGGTGTAATCCTCCATAAATGAGGTGCCGCCCTGCAGACCGGTTGACATCACCTTCATGATGCGAAGCAGAGCGGCGGTTTTCCAGTCGCCTTCGCCCGCAAAGCCGTAGCCTTGCTGCATCAGACGCTGTACGGCCAGACCCGGGAGCTGTTTCAGGCCGTGTAAATCTTCAAATGTCGTGGTAAAGGCGTGGAATCCGCCCTGTTCCAGGAAGCGCTTCATCCCCAGTTCAATACGGGCCGCTTCCAGTACGTTTTGACGTTTCTCACCGTGGACTTGCGTTGCCGCCGTCATGGTGTAAGTGCTTTCATACTCATCGATTAGCGCGTTGATTTCGCCGTCGCTAATGGAGTTCACTACCTGCACCAGATCGCCTACGGCCCAGGTATTTACCGAGAAGCCGAATTTGATCTGCGCAGCGACTTTATCGCCATCGGTGACCGCGACTTCACGCATGTTGTCGCCAAAACGGCAGACTTTCAGATGGCGGGTATCCTGTTTGGACACGGCCTGGCGCATCCAGGAGCCGATGCGTTCGTGCGCTTGTTTGTCCTGCCAGTGACCGGTGACCACGGCGTGCTGTTGACGCATACGTGCGCCGATGAAGCCGAACTCACGGCCGCCGTGCGCGGTCTGGTTCAGGTTCATAAAGTCCATATCAATGCTGTCCCACGGCAGGGCGGCGTTGAACTGGGTATGGAATTGCATCAGCGGCTTGTTGAGGATAGTCAGACCGTTAATCCACATTTTGGCCGGAGAGAAAGTGTGCAGCCAGACCACCAGACCTGCGCAGCGATCGTCGTAGTTAGCGTCACGACAAATAGCGGTAATCTCGTCAGGTGAAGTACCCAGCGGTTTTAAAACCAGTTTGCAGGGCAGTTTAGCTTCAGTATTCAGCGCGTTAACGACGTGCTCGGCATGTTGGGTTACCTGACGCAGGGTTTCAGGGCCATACAGATGCTGGCTACCAATCACAAACCACACTTCATAGTTATCAAAAATCGTCATTGTCGTGTCCTTAATGTGTCAGGGTTGCCTGGTCTACCGGGGTTTGTTGCGCCGGAGCGGCAGTCGGAAGGTATTGTTGTTCAGCGCTTATCGCCCACTGCTGGTAGCGGCGGTAAAGCTGTTCAAAACGTTGAGCCTGCTCTGGTCGAGGTTGCAGCGTGTTTTCCACGGCGCTTGCCATCTGTTGCTGAGCGGCTGGGATATCGGTGTGTACTTTCGCGGCAACGGCGGCAAAGATAGCCGCACCGAGTGCGCAGCACTGGTCTGAAGCGACAATCTGTAGCGGACGGTTGAGCACGTCACAGCAGGCCTGCATGATGACCGGATTTTTACGGGCGATGCCGCCTAGCGCCATTACGTTGTTAACCGCAATGCCTTGTTCGGTGAAGCATTCCATGATGGCGCGTGCACCAAAGGCGGTGGCGGCAATCAGACCGCCGAACAGCGCTGGCGCGTCGGTTGCCAGATTCAGATCGGTAATCACGCCTTTCAGACGCTGGTTGGCATTGGGCGTACGGCGACCGTTGAACCAGTCGAGCACCACCGGCAGGTGATCCAGCGACGGATTTCTCGCCCAGGCTTCGGTTAGCGCTGGTAGCAGCTGTTTTTGGCTGGCTTTAATCTGGGTCTTCAGCTCTGGGTGCTGCGTGGCAAGCTGCTCCAGCGGCCAGCTCAGCACACGGCTAAACCAGGCATAGATATCGCCGAACGCGGACTGGCCTGCCTCGAGGCCAATAAAATGCGGCACCACGCTGCCATCAACCTGGCCGCAAATGCCTTTCACTGCGCGCTCGCCGACGCTGTGTTTGTCAGCAATCAGAATGTCGCAGGTCGACGTGCCAATGACTTTCACCAGCGTATTGGGCTGTGCGCCCGCGCCGACCGCGCCCATATGGCAGTCAAAAGCGCCGCCTGCAATCACCACGCTTTCCGGTAGTCCCAGACGCTGCGCCCACTCGGCGCACAGGGTGCCAACCGGCAGGTCGGCTGTGAAGGTATCGGTAAACATCGGGTATTGCAGATGGCGGTTGAGGATGGGGTCGAGTTCGTCAAAGAAACTGGCTGGCGGTAGACCACCCCAGCTTTCATGCCACAGGGATTTATGCCCGGCGCTGCAGCGACCGCGACGAATATCCTGTGGACGTACGGTATTAGAGAGCAGGGCCGGAACCCAATCGCACAGTTCAATCCACGAAACCGCGGCCTCGGCAACCGCGTGGTCCTGACGGGTCACATGCAGGATTTTGGCCCAGAACCATTCGCTGGAATAAATACCGCCGATATAGCGGGAGTAATCGATCTTGCCCGGTGTGTGGCACAGACGGGTAATTTCTTCAGCTTCTTCTACTGAGGTGTGATCTTTCCACAGGACAAACATTGCATTTGGGTTTTCAGCGAACTCCGGACGCAACGCCAGTACGTTGCCGTCGGCATCGATGGGGGCCGGGGTTGAACCGGTGCTGTCAACGCCAATCCCGACCACTTCCGCACGCTGTTTAACGCTCAGTTCGGCCAGCACGGTTTTCAGCGCCGCTTCCATTGATTCAATGTAGTCGCGTGGATGATGGCGAAACTGGTTGTTTGGACCATCGCAATACTGTCCTTCCTGCCAACGTGGGTACCACTCTACGCTGGTGGCGATTTCTTCACCGGTGGCACATTCCACTGCCAAAGCGCGTACTGAATCACTGCCAAAATCGAGGCCAATTGCAATCGCCATCGTCTTACTCCATCCAAAAATACGGGTATGGATAAACAGTAGTTAGTAGGGATAAAAACCGTCAGGCAGGATTCGCTAATCTTATGGACTAAAATGCTGTGGCATCACAAAGTGTGACGCCGTGCAAATAATCAATGTGGACATTTCTGCCGTAGTTATAGACACTTTTGTTAGCCGATTTTAACGTTGGCGCAGTACATATTTTTTACAAAGTGCTTTTCACAAGCGGGGTTGATGGTCTATTACCGCAAACACAGCGACCCGCAGGGGCGACGGCAATGATGTCTGGCGTAATATGGACAAATTGTTTCTTAGCAGAACATAGGGAGTATTGAAATTATGGCTGAAACGCAAAACGATCCCCTGCTGCCAGGCTATTCGTTTAACGCGCATTTGGTGGCCGGATTAACCCCCATCGAGGCGAACGGATACCTGGATTTTTTTATCGACAGGCCGCTGGGTATGAAGGGTTATATCCTCAATCTCACTATCCGTGGCGAAGGGGTTATCAATAATCAGGGCAAACAATTTGTCTGTCGGCCTGGCGATATTTTGCTGTTTCCGCCCGGAGAAATTCACCACTACGGACGCCATCCTGATGCCAGTGAGTGGTATCACCAGTGGGTTTACTTTCGCCCACGCGCCTACTGGCAGGAGTGGCTGACCTGGCCGGCCATTTTTGCCCAGACTGGATTCTTTCGTCCGGATGAAGCACATCAGCCGCATTTTAACGAACTGTTTGGGCAGATAATTAACGCCGGGCAGGGAGAAGGTCGCTATTCCGAACTGCTGGCGATTAATTTACTGGAACAGTTATTGCTCCGCCGTATGGAAGCCATTAATGAATCGCTGCATCCCCCCATGGACAACCGCGTGCGCGACGCTTGCCAGTACATCAGCGATCACCTGGCGGACAGTAATTTTGATATTGCCAGCGTCGCACAGCACGTCTGCCTGTCGCCTTCCCGTTTGTCGCATCTGTTCCGTCAGCAGTTGGGTATCAGCGTATTAAGCTGGCGCGAGGATCAGCGTATCAGCCAGGCCAAGCTATTGCTGAGTACCACTCGTATGCCCATTGCTACGGTGGGGCGCAATGTTGGCTTTGACGATCAGCTCTATTTTTCTCGCGTTTTCAAAAAATGTACCGGCGCCAGTCCGAGCGAGTTTCGCGCCGGATGTGAATAAAAAGTGAATGATGTGTCCTGAAAGTTGTCATAACTCGCAATCTATTCAGACAATTGATGGCTTGACGAAGTTGAGACGGGTTATCAAAATCCCTGCTTCGTAAATCTGACGGACACATTATGCAAGCATTGCTGGAACACTTTATTCTTCAGTCCGCCCTGTACTCCCTGATCGCCGTACTGCTGGTGGCCTTTCTGGAGTCACTGGCGCTGGTTGGTCTGATTCTGCCCGGTACCGTGATGATGGCGGGGCTGGGGGCGCTGATTGGCAGTGGCGAACTGAACTTCTGGCATGCCTGGCTTGCGGGCATCATTGGTTGCCTGTTGGGGGACTGGATCTCTTTCTGGTTGGGCTGGCGCTTTAAAAAGCCGCTGCACCGTTGGTCGTTCATGAAAAAGAACAAGGCGTTGCTGGATAAAACCGAGCACGCGCTGCATCAGCACAGCATGTTTACCATTCTGGTGGGGCGTTTTGTGGGACCGACGCGTCCGCTGGTGCCAATGGTGGCGGGCATGCTGGATCTGCCTGTCGCTAAATTTATCGTCCCGAATATTATTGGTTGCGTACTGTGGCCGCCGTTCTACTTCCTGCCGGGGATCCTGGCGGGGGCGGCAATTGATATTCCTTCTGAGATGCAGAGCGGGGATTTTAAATGGTTGCTGCTGGCGACGGCGCTGTTGCTATGGGTAGGGGGCTGGTTTTGCTGGCGACTGTGGCGTAGCGGCAAAGCGGCAGTCGATCGCTTAACCGCGTATTTCCCCCGCAGCCGTTTACTGTATCTGGCGCCGTTGACGCTTGGGATCGGCGTGGTTGCGCTGGTGGCGTTACTGCGCCATCCGCTGATGCCGGTGTATATTGATATTCTGCGTAAAGTCGTGGGTTTCTGACGATTCTTTTGCCGGATGGCGCTGACGCTTATCCGGCCTGGGAAATCAATCACTCGGCTTTAATGCCCAAGAGCGTCGAGGCGCTGGCCTGACCGCTTAATAACTCATCCGTTTTGCCCTGCCAGGCGATGCGCCCGTCGGCGACCACAATCGAACGGGACGCAATTCGCGCCGCATCTTCTACGCTGTGGGACACCATCAGCAAGGTAAGCTGTTTATCGCGACAGACCTCGGCAACCAGCGTTAACATCTCCTGGCGCAGGGCGGGATCGAGCGCAGAGAACGGTTCATCAAGCAGCAAAATGGGTTGTTCCCGCA
>NZ_SZWS01000055.1:49804-50883 GCF_005281245.1 Citrobacter sp. wls826 | reverse complement strand
AACGCGCCAGCGCTACGCGCTGTCGCTGACCGCCGGAAAGCTCACCGGGGAGGCGCTCCAGCAGTGAGTCGATCCCCATTTGCTGGGCGATGTGATGCATTTTCTCCCGCTGCGATGCGTTCAGCTTCAATCCCGGGTTAAGGCCCAGGCCGATGTTTTGCTGCACGCTCAGGTGGCTGAACAGGTTATTTTCCTGAAACAGCATCGAAACGGGGCGACGTGATGGAGGCGTGGCGGTGTGATCTTCACCTTCAATCAACATGGTACCGCTGGCAGGCGTGAGAAAGCCGGCGATCAGATTCAGCAGCGTACTTTTCCCGGCGCCGCTGGGCCCGAGGATCGCGACCTGCTCACCGCGTGCGATCGACAGCGTAAAGCGCATCGGCAAATGGTGATAAAGCCATGTTATATCAATCAGTTTTAACATTTCGACCCGGCAATTTCTCAATAACGGTAAACAGCGTAAAGCACAGGATCAGCAGCAATAACGCCGTAACTGCGCCATCCTGACTGCGATAAGAGCCAATCTGCTGATATAAATAAAACGGCAGGGTGCGGAAATCCTCATTACCAAATAGCGCGACCACGCCAAAATCGCCAATCGACAGCACGCAGGCAAAAGCCATCGCCTGCGCCAGCGGGCGCTTCAGGGCACGCAGTTCAACCACTTTCAGGCGCGACCATCCCTCAATTCCCAACGACTGGCACAACATACTGTAGCGGGCGGTGATGTCCCGCATTGGGTTTTCCAGTACCTTCAGCGCGTAAGGGATCGCCATCAGCGCATTGGTAAAAATGACAATCCCGTCGGCTGATTCGGGGAGTCCAATGGTGTTATTGAGCAGCAGAAAGAAGCCGGTTGCCAGCACGATGCCCGGCATGGCGAGGATCATCATGCCGCTAAGTTCCAGCATCTGACCTGCCAGCACCTGCTGTCGGGCACGCAGTTCACGACTGCTCCATAACAGCATCATGGTGAGAACTACGCACAACGCACCTGCCGCCAGCGCAATGCGCAGCGAGGTTCCCAGTGCGTGCCACAGTACAGGTTGCTTAAGAACATCCAGCATATGGCGGTT
>NZ_SZWS01000055.1:47756-49765 GCF_005281245.1 Citrobacter sp. wls826 | reverse complement strand
TACCATCGACAATTACCGCCAGCAGCGGCGGCAGCAGTAGCAGCAGGGCCAGAATAATCAGCAGCGCGTCTGCCAGGCGGCTGTGCAGACGATCGTCGGGATCGCGCCAGCCCTGAACCAGCGTGGTACCGGGGGCAATGGCGCGGCTCAGACGTTGGCTGAAGAGCACCAGCGCTAAACAACAAACCATCTGGATCAACGCCAACATGGCGGCGCGGGCGGGATCGTAATCGAAGTTCAGCGCCTGATAAATTGCCAGCTCGATGGTAGTGGCCTGCGGTCCACCGCCCAGCGACAAAACGGTGGCGAAGCTGGCGAAACAGAGCATAAAGATGAGCGCCGCGACGGGAAGGATTTGCCGACGCAGCCACGGCCATTCAACAAAGCGGAAGAAATGCCAGCCGCGCAGACCTAACTGAGCGGCTAACTGTCGCTGTTCGCCGGGAATATTCTCCAGAGACTGCAACAGCAGACGACTGGCCATCGGCAGGTTGAAAAAGACGTGCGCCAGCAGAATGCCCTGCAGACCGTACGGCGAAAACGTCCATTCCAGCCCGAATGTATGCCAGATCGAGGCCAGCCAGCCCTGACGACCGTACACGCTAAGAATACCGAAGACCGCGACCAGCACTGGCAGGATTAACGTCATCGCGCACAGGCGCAGCAGCGCCAGTCGTCCTGGAAAACGGCGGCGATAGAGCGCTCTGGCAAGGAAAATCGC
The DNA here is from genome assembly GCF_005281245.1 of Citrobacter sp. wls826. Lineage (NCBI taxonomy): Bacteria > Pseudomonadati > Pseudomonadota > Gammaproteobacteria > Enterobacterales > Enterobacteriaceae > Citrobacter > Citrobacter sp. wls826. The sequence continues at coordinate 49,044 of NZ_SZWS01000055.1, read as the reverse complement.
CGGGATGACCGACAGCACTGCGGATAAAAAAGCCTGCCAGAAAGAAAAGCGCACCACGTGCCACAGGTAGTCGTCTTGCCACAGTGAGCGCCACTCCCCCCGTGGGGCGTTAAACCACAGCGCCAGAAACGCGGCCAGGGCAACGGCCACCATCAGCGTGGCGGCGGTAAGCCCTGGAACCAGCCAGCCGGGAATTAACGGCTGACGGCGCGTTGCCATTCGCTAATCCATGCCTGGCGTTGAGCCGCAACCTGCTGCGGCGTAAATTCCAGCGCGGTGGCTGGCTTATTCAGTTGCTCGAATCCAGACGGCAGGGCGACCTGGGTTACCGGATACATCCAGTTACCGGTCGGAATCGCGTTCTGGAAGGCCGGAGACACCATAAACTTGAGGAATTTCTCGGCCAGTTCCGGCTGTTTGCTGGCCGCAGTACGGGCGGCGACTTCTACCTGCAAATAGTGGCCTTCGCTAAAGTTGGCTGCGACGTAGTTGTCTTTTTTCTCGGCGATGATGTGATAGGCCGGAGAGGTGGTGTAGCTGAGTACCAGGTCGCTTTCGCCTTTCAGGAACAGGCCGTAGGCTTCACTCCAGCCCTTGGTGACCGTGACGGTTTTTGCCGAAAGCGCGCGCCAGGCCTCCGGCGCCTTATCGCCATAGACTTTTTGCATCCATAGCAGCAGGCCCAGCCCCGGCGTGCTGGTACGCGGGTCCTGATAAATGACGCGCCATTTTTGATCGCTCTCTACCAGTTCTTTCAGGCTTTTGGGCGGATTCTTCAGCTTGTTCTTATCATAAACGAAGGCGAAATAGCCGTAATCAAACGGAACGAAGGTATCGTTTTTCCAGCCGCCGGGCACGTTTACGGCTTCACTTGCTACACCGCTTTTGGCAAACAGTTTGGTTTGGGTGGCGGCTTCCAGAAGGTTGTTATCGAGGCCCAGTACGACGTCAGCTTTACTGTTTTTTCCTTCCATGCGCAGGCGGTTAAGCAGCGAGACGCCATCTTCCAGCGCGACCAGTTTCAGTTCACAGTTGCAGTCAGCTTCAAAGGCTTTTTTTATTGTCGGGCCCGGGCCCCAGTCAGCTGCGAACGAGTCGTAGGTATATACGGTCAGTACAGGTTTGGCGAAAGCAGGCGCTGCGCACAGCAGTAAAAGCGGAAGACATTTTTTAAACACTTTGCACCTCATAAAGTTGGGTGGCAAAGGACTTGAGTTGCAGCCTCAAATCCCTTCGCCGGCATTATCCGGATCAGGTTCGACGGGTATCTCTCAGCCCATACACTTCA
>NZ_SZWS01000055.1:39541-47672 GCF_005281245.1 Citrobacter sp. wls826 | reverse complement strand
CCGGGCCTCGCCCCTTCGGGGCCGCTGCAAGCAGCGTTCAAATCTGCTCCCGGCAGATTTGTCGCTCACCCCAGTCACATAGTTATCTATGCTCCTGGGGACTCACTCGCTTGCCGCCTTGATGCAGCCTGAATGATTTTGTGTATGTTTTTATTTAGCACCCCGTTGAGAACGGCGTTAGTGTAATGATTTTGTTGCTATGCGGCAATCAAGAGCCGGATCTAAGGATCCGGTGGTGCAAACCACGCTGATTTAAAATCAAACCAGCCGAGGGTATTCATGCGTAACCCGCGCATACTGCGCTGTCCTTGAATGATGAGCCAGTGGTGGATTAGCGGCACAATGGCCTTTGTGGCGAGCAGCTGTTGGCACCATGCAGCCAGGCTCATTTCGCCCGTTCGCCAGCGGGCCGCATCGTTTTCCCAGTCCCGCGAGATACAGTTTTGCAGTAACGGGACTTCGCACAAATGGGCGAACAGCGAGAAATCCAGCGGTAGGGTAAAGTTGGCGCTGTTGAGCCAGATATCGCTGACGATTTCACCCGCATGCCATTGATCGTAGTCGATCTCCTGAATATTTAACTGTACCTGATGCTCTGCCAGCAACGTCTTCATGATCTGCGCGATAATCCGATGTTCGATGTGATCGCGATAGTAGGTGATCGTCAGCGTTTCCAGTCCGGCGGGTTTTTCACCATGGCCGGGTTTGGCATGGTGCCAGCGGGGGAGCAAACCGTAGGCGGGAAACCACAGTCGCTGGAACTGTTCGTCGGCGTGGCAGATGAGATGGGTTGGCGAAAGAACGCGGCTAACCCAATCGCGAACCTCCTGATTAGCGCCACGGTGGGTGCGCGCATCAAACAGCAGGTAGTAGCATCCTTCCTCGAGGCGGCTTTCGATCGCCTTTTCATCCTCGGTGGGGCCTTTTAGCGTCAACCCACCGCCAGGCTCTTCGCCGATATCGGGTAACACCCAAACGTTAACTTCGTCGATCAGCGCCCGGTAGCCAAAGTAATCATCAAATGCATGAATTTTCAGTTGGTTATTGGTATTGCGCATCACCGCATAGGGACCAGTGCCAATCGGGTGGCTGGAGAAGTTGCTGAGCGTCTCCCATTCTCGCGGCAGGATCATGGCGGGGACTTGCCCCAATAGCCAGGGAAGCCAGCGGTCGGGTTGGGCGAGATGGATATCCAGCGTCCAGGCCGTGGGAGAAACGATCTGCGTGATGTGCGAGTACAGCGGCAGGGCGTTAATGCGCATCAGCGAGGTGATGACATCTTCCATTTCCAGTTCGCGGCCATGATGAAAATGAATCCCCGGACGCAGGAAGAATCGCCAGTGTAAAGGTGAAATCTGCTGCCAGTGATGGGCGATGTCCGCTTCCAGTTCCCCATTTTCCTCATTTACCCGAATTAAGGCGCTGAAGATTTGCCGGGCGATATGAGTTTCTGAACGGCGTAGCGCCGTACCGGGAAGCAGGTTGTGCATGGGACGATAATAGAGAACGCGCATGATGTGCCGCCCCTGGCGAAAGCTGCGCCCCAGGTGAGAAACCAGCATCTGTCGTACGGCCGTTTTGTCACCGACCAACTGCACCAGTTGATCGATGCGATCCTGTTCCAGCAGGTCTTCTGCCCGCTGCTGCTGGAGTGCCAGCCCGGTATAGAGGAAAGTCAGGCGCGAGCGTTTACCTCGCCCAACTTCGGCTTCCCACGTTAACCAGCCGCGTTCTTGCATGGTATTGAGCAGGGTACGCATATGGCGGCGCGAACAACTCAGCAGCTCCGCCAGCTCGTTCAGCGTCGTGTCTTGCGTTTTGCCGTCACAGCATTGCCACAGACGGATGAACTGTTGTTGCAGACGACCAGAAGACATAAAAGGGGAACTCCTGCGAAAAACTCAGCAATTTTATTTTCCCTATATTAAGCCAATAATAGATTCCGATGAAGCGATGAGACAACGAAGGGGTCATCTATGCGTCAGTTCTGGTTGAAATACTTTACCGCGACGGAAAAATCGTCCTGGTTGGCTTGCCTGAGCGCACCGCAGCGCTTAAAGATGCTCGAAGAACTGATGCAGTGGGAGGTGACAGCCTGACTCCTGAATTGGGAATTGCAGACATCATGTGTGACTGAGTATTGGTGTTAATCGCCGCGCCAGCAGATAATCACTGCTGGCTTTTTTTGTTTCTGCTGCGCTAAAAGGAACTGTAATGCTCTGGATTATGACCATGGGACGGCGCCTCAACGGCGTTTACGCGGCATTTATGCTGGTCGCTTTTATGATGGGCGTAGCAGGTGCATTGCAGGCACCCACGCTGAGCTTGTTCCTGAGCCGTGAAGTCGGGGCGCAGCCGTTTTGGGTCGGGCTGTTTTATACCGTCAATGCGATTGTCGGGATCGTTGTCAGCCTTGGCCTCGCGAAACGATCCGACAGCCAGGGCGACAGGCGCAAGCTGATCATGTTCTGCTGTTTGATGGCAATCGGAAACGCGCTGCTGTTTGCGTTTAATCGCCACTATCTCACGCTTATCACCTGCGGTGTGCTGTTGGCCTCGCTGGCGAATACCGCCATGCCGCAGCTGTTTGCGCTGGCGCGGGAATACGCTGATAACTCCGCGCGTGAAGTGGTGATGTTTAGCTCGGTGATGCGTGCGCAGCTTTCGCTGGCCTGGGTAATTGGACCGCCGCTGGCCTTCATGCTGGCGCTGAATTACGGCTTTACGGCGATGTTTTCCATTGCCGCAGGGATTTTCGCCATTAGCCTGGTGCTGATTGCGCTGATACTGCCGTCAGTCACGCGGGTGGAGCAACCTGTTGACGTACCGCTGGAACAGACCGGCGGTTGGCAGGACAAAAATGTGCGCATGTTGTTTATTGCCTCCACGCTGATGTGGACCTGCAATACCATGTACATCATCGATATGCCGCTGTGGATAAGCCTTGAGCTGGGGTTACCGGACAAGCTGGCCGGTATCCTGATGGGGACGGCGGCTGGGCTGGAAATTCCGGCGATGATCCTGGCGGGCTACTATGTGAAGCGCTTTGGTAAACGGCGAATGATGATCGCGGCCGTGGCGGCGGGCGTACTGTTTTATCTTGGTTTGATCTTCTTTCACAGCCGCACGGCGCTGCTGGTGCTGCAACTATTTAATGCAGTATTTATCGGTATCATCGCCGGGATAGGAATGCTGTGGTTTCAGGATCTTATGCCCGGGCGTGCGGGGTCAGCGACCACATTATTTACCAACAGTATTTCAACGGGGGTCATTCTCGCGGGAGTGATTCAGGGGGCTGTTGCGCAAAGCTACGGTCACTTTGCCGTCTATTGGGTGATTGCGGCGATTTCTGTGGTCACGCTGGTGATGACCGGGCGGGTGAAGGACGTTTGATTTTTGGCGTGCCGGATGCGCTGCGCTTATCCGGCACCACAAGGACTAGCGCATAAACGCTGGCTGCTTGTCTTCGTACTCGGTGATGGCTGCTTCATGCTGCAGCGTCAGCCCGATGCTGTCCAGACCGTTCAGCATGCAGTGGCGGCGGAAGTCGTCGATTTTAAAGCTGTAGGACTTATCGCCCGCTTTCACCACCTGCGCTTCCAGATCCACTTCAAATTTAATGCCCGGATTGGCTTTCACCAGGGCGAACATTTCATCTACCTGCGCGTCGCTCAGGGTCACCGGCAGCAGTTGGTTATTGAAGCTGTTGCCGTAGAAGATGTCAGCGAAGCTTGGCGCGATCACTACTTTAAAGCCGTAATCGGTCAGCGCCCATGGCGCATGTTCACGGGAAGAGCCGCAGCCAAAGTTTTCCCGCGCCAGCAGAATTGACGCGCCTTTATATTCCGGGAAGTTCAGTACGAACTCTGGGTTAGGCTGTTGCCCTTTTTCATCCAGAAAACGCCAGTCGTTAAACAGATGAGCGCCAAAACCGGTGCGCGTAACCTTCTGCAAAAACTGTTTGGGAATAATCGCGTCGGTATCCACGTTGGCGGCATCCAGTGGGACAACCAGGCCGGTATGTTGGGTAAATTTCTCTGCCATGGTAGTTTCCTTATTTGATGCTGCGAATGTCGGCAAAATGACCGGTAACGGCGGCAGCGGCGGCCATGGCCGGGCTGACTAAGTGCGTGCGACCACCGCGGCCCTGGCGGCCTTCAAAGTTACGGTTGCTGGTGGATGCACAGCGCTCGCCTGGGTTCAGGCGGTCATTGTTCATGGCCAGACACATGGAACAGCCCGGTAAACGCCATTCAAACCCGGCTTCGATGAAGATCTTGTCCAGACCTTCCGCTTCAGCCTGCGCTTTCACCGGACCAGAACCCGGCACAACCAGCGCCTGTACGCCTGGCGCAACTTTGCGCCCTTTGGCGATTTGGGCCGCAGCGCGTAAATCTTCAATACGCGAGTTGGTACAGGAACCGATAAACACTTTATCAATAGCCACTTCTGTTAACGGAATACCCGGTTTCAGCCCCATATATGCCAGCGCTTTTTCAGCCGATGCGCGCTCAACGGGATCGGAAAATGACGCCGGGTCGGGAATATTATCGTTCACCGAGATGACCTGACCCGGATTCGTACCCCAAGTGACCTGCGGTGCGATCTCTTCTGCCTGCAGGGTAACGACGGTATCAAACGTCGCGTTGTCGTCGGTTTTCAGCGTTTTCCAGTACGCAACCGCGTTGGTAAAATCCTCACCCTTCGGTGCGTGTAAACGCCCCTGCACATAGTTAAAGGTGGTTTCATCCGGTGCGACCAGACCCGCTTTGGCGCCCATTTCAATGGCCATGTTGCACAGGGTCATACGGCCTTCCATGCTCAGCGCACGGATGGCTTCGCCACAAAATTCAACGACGTGTCCGGTACCGCCTGCACTACCGGTTTTACCGATAATCGCCAGCACGATATCTTTGGCGGTAATGCCAGGTGCTGCCGTGCCGTTAACTTCAATCTTCATGGTTTTGGCACGCCCCTGTTTCAGGGTCTGCGTCGCCAGAACGTGTTCAACTTCAGAGGTGCCAATACCAAAGGCCAGCGCGCCAAACGCGCCGTGTGTGGCGGTGTGGGAGTCGCCGCAAACGATGGTCATACCCGGCAACGTTACGCCTTGCTCAGGCCCCATCACGTGAACGATCCCCTGATACGGGTGGTTCAGGTCGTACAGTTCGACGCCAAATTCATTGCAGTTTTTGATCAATTCCTGCATCTGAATGCGCGCCATTTCGCCGGAAGCGTTAATGTCTTTGGTTTGCGTGGAGACGTTATGGTCCATGGTGGCAAAGGTTTTACCCGGCTGGCGCACCTGACGGCCATGCGCACGCAGGCCATCAAACGCCTGCGGAGAGGTCACTTCATGCACCAGATGTCTGTCGATATACAACAGCGGGGTTTCGTTTTGCGCTTCGTAGACGACGTGCGCATCGAACAATTTTTCGTATAACGTTTTGGCCATGATTACACCCCTTCTGCGACGTAACGGGCAATAATGTCACCCATTTCATCGGTACCGACTGCGGCAGCGCCACGGGCTAAGTCACCGGTGCGAATGCCTTCTTCTAATGCGCGGTTGATGGCGCTCTCGATTGCGGTTGCCGCATCATTGGCGTCCAGGCTGTAGCGCAGCAGCAGCGCCAGCGAAAGGATTTGGGCGATAGGGTTAGCAATGTTTTTCCCGGCGATATCTGGAGCGGAGCCGCCAGCGGGCTCGTACAGACCAAAGCCCTGCTCATTCAGGCTGGCGGACGGTAACATCCCCATTGATCCGGTGATCATGGCGCATTCGTCAGACAGAATGTCGCCAAACAAGTTGGAACACAGCAGCACGTCGAACTGGGATGGATCTTTGATCAACTGCATCGTCGCGTTGTCGATGTACATATGCGCCAGCTCAACATCCGGATATTCATTAGCAATTTCATTGACGATTTGGCGCCACAGAATAGACGTTTGCAGTACGTTGGCTTTATCAATCGACGTGACTTTGCGGCGACGCTGGCGAGCAGATTCAAACGCGATACGTGCGATACGCTCGATCTCGAAACGGTGATAAACCTCGGTATCAAAGGCTTTTTCATGTTGTCCGCTGCCTTCGCGGCCTTTTGGCTGACCGAAGTAGATACCGCCAGTCAGTTCGCGCACGCACAGGATGTCGAAACCGTTCGCGGCAATATCTGCGCGCAGAGGGCAAAATGCTTCCAGCCCCTGGTACAGCTTAGCCGGGCGCAGGTTGCTGAATAATTTGAAGTGTTTACGCAACGGCAGCAGCGCGCCGCGTTCAGGCTGCTGGTTTGGTGGCAGATTTTCCCATTTCGGGCCGCCAACGGAGCCAAACAGAATGGCGTCAGCTTGCTCACAGCCTTCAACCGTCGCTGGCGGCAGCGGCTGACCATGGTTATCGATAGCGGCCCCCCCCACGTCGTAGTGGCTGGTGGTAATGCGCATGTTAAAACGGTTGCGGATTGCGTCCAGTACCTTCAGGGCTTGCGCCATCACTTCCGGGCCAATACCGTCGCCCGGCAAAACAGCAATATGATAATTCTTCGACATCACACGGTTTCCTTGTTGTTCTCGTTGTTCTGAGCTTTGCGTTGCAATTCTTTTTCGACTTCTTCGGCGCGCCAAATGTTGTTCAGCACATGAACCATCGCTTTCGCGGACGATTCGACGATATCTGTTGCCAGACCGACGCCGTGGAAGCGGCGACCGTTATAATTAGCAACGATATCCACCTGGCCCAGCGCATCTTTACCGTGCCCTTTGGCGGTCAGGCTGTATTTCACCAGTTCGATGTTGTACTCGGTCACACGGTTGATGGCCTGATAAATGGCATCGACCGGACCGTTGCCGTTCGCTGCTTCGGCTTTGACTTCTTCACCGCAGGTCAGCTTGACGGAGGCGGTGGCGATGTCATTTGAGCCGGACTGCACGCTGAAGTAATCCAGACGGAAATGCTCCGGCTCTTCCTGCTGTTTATTAATAAAGGCCAGCGCTTCCAGGTCGTAATCAAATACCTGACCTTTTTTATCCGCCAGCTTCAGGAATGCGTCGTACAGGTTGTCCAGGTTGTATTCATTCTCTTTATATCCCATCTCGTCCATACGGTGTTTCACCGCGGCGCGTCCGGAACGGGAAGTCAGGTTCAACTGCACCTGGTTCAGACCGATGGATTCAGGCGTCATGATTTCGTAGTTTTCACGATTTTTCAGTACGCCGTCCTGATGGATGCCAGAGGAGTGGGCAAAGGCGCCGCTACCGACAATGGCTTTGTTGGCCGGAATGGGCATGTTGCAGATTTGGCTGACTAACTGACTGGTACGCCAGATTTCCTGGTGATTAATGCGGGTCTGTACGTTCAGGATATCTTTGCGCACTTTGATCGCCATGATCACTTCTTCCAGTGAGCAGTTACCGGCGCGTTCGCCGATACCGTTCATCGCGCCTTCCACCTGGCGAGCACCGGCGTGGACGGCCGCCAACGCGTTGCCAACGCCCAGACCTAAATCATCATGGGTGTGCACGGAGATGATGGCTTTATCGATATTCGGTACGCGTTCATACAGACCAGAAATGATTGCTCCGAATTCGAAAGGCATGGTGTAGCCAACGGTATCGGGGATATTGATAGTTTTGGCTCCCGCATTAATCGCGGCTTCGACCACGCGGGCCAGATCGGCAATAGGGGTACGGCCAGCATCCTCGCATGAGAACTCCACGTCATCTGTATAATTACGCGCACGCTTCACCATGTAGACTGCTCGCTCGATCACTTCATCCAACGTGCTGCGCAATTTCGTCGCGATATGCATCGGCGAGGTGGCGATGAACGTATGAATGCGGAAAGCCTCAGCGACCTTCAGAGATTCTGCGGCAACGTCGATATCTTTTTCTACGCAGCGGGCTAAGGCGCAAACGCGGCTGTTCTTCACCTGACGAGCGATGGTTTGTACGGACTCAAAGTCACCCGGTGAAGAGACCGGAAAACCGACCTCCATCACGTCAACGCCCATACGCTCGAGGGCCAGCGCAATCTGCAGTTTTTCTTTCACACTCAGGCTCGCCTGTAACGCCTGTTCACCATCACGTAAGGTGGTATCGAAAATAATGACTTGCTGGCTCATGGTTTAGGTCC
>NZ_SZWS01000055.1:31905-39460 GCF_005281245.1 Citrobacter sp. wls826 | reverse complement strand
CAACGGCGCGGGTTTTTTGTCTTAACTGGAGCTGACTTAATGCTGAATGTCGTCCACCAGTCTACCGCGCAATGAGAATGCGTTTAGTAGTAGTAGACCGATAAAACGAGCAATGTAAGTCATCAATCAAGCTCCAGGCGAATGCGATATGCTTTTAGTGGTACTGGATATGAAGACTGATGTCAACCCCATTGTCTGCAAATGCTCCCGTTAAGGGGGAAGGTTTCTGATAAACTTAAGCGAATTGTGCTGAATTTCTCAGGGTATATAAAATTAATCATCTGATCGTTGAACATATTTTTCACGGTTTGACATATTTAAGCATATTTATTTGCATTTATGGTAACGAAGAACTAAAGATAACGCCTCATTTGGGATTTCATATCTTTATGATTTATCAGCTTTTATATTCATTTTGAATGGATGAAACCAATGTGTTACCCAATAATTGATAAATTAATGTTAACTTTTAATGTGTTAATAATAGAAATGTTTAATTAAAACTTAAATACGTATTCACTGTGCGTATGATTGTGTATTCGCCACGCTTATGGTTATATTGTTTTCGAAATTTAAACATATGAATCATCGCGCAGTGACATCTGCCGCACTACGCTTGTGGTGTTCTTTTGTACATTTAGATTTGTGCCTTTATGTTTTCCTAATTTTAATGTTTTTCCTTTTTCTTATTTTATATGCATGGTAAATCATATTAACGGAGATTATTTCTGCACTCCGTCTGGGAAAAGGGAGTTTAGAGTGACAGTGGAGTTAAATATGCCAGAAGTAAAAATAATAGATAAATCTAATCTCATAGAGATGGGGAAGCCACAGCTTCGCATGGTTGATCTTAATTTATTAACTGTTTTTGATGCGGTGATGCAGGAACAAAATATTACGCGTGCTGCACATACGCTGGGGATGTCGCAACCCGCTGTCAGTAATGCGGTCGCACGCCTGAAAGTCATGTTTAACGATGAGCTTTTTGTTCGTTATGGCCGTGGAATCCAGCCGACAGCAAGAGCCTTCCAGCTGTTTGGCTCCGTTCGTCAGGCATTGCAATTAGTGCAGAATGAACTGCCTGGTTCCGGCTTTGAACCTACCAGCAGCGAGCGTGTATTCAATCTTTGCGTATGCAGTCCATTGGATAATATTCTTACTTCGTTGATTTATAATCGAGTTGAACAAGTCGCGCCGAACATTAATGTCGTTTTTAAATCTTCACTAAATCTAAATACCGAGCACCAATTACGTTATCAGGAAACTGAGTTTGTTATTAGCTATGAAGAATTCCGTCGTCCGGAATTTACCAGTGTTCCGTTATTCAATGACGAAATGGTGTTAGTGGCAAGCAAAAAACATCCGCGCATTAGTGGCCCATTGCTGGAAAGCAATCTCTATCATGAACAGCATGCCGTGGTTTCGCTCGATCGCTTCGCCTCATTCAGCCAGCCGTGGTATGACACACCGGATAAACAATCCTGCGTGGCTTATCAGGGAATGGCATTAATCAGCGTGCTTAATATTGTGTCGCAAACGCACCTGGTCTCTATTGCGCCGCGTTGGTTGGCGGAAGAGTTCGCCGATTCTTTAGAACTGCAGATATTGCCTTTACCTTTAAAATTGAACAGCCGCACATGTTATCTTTCCTGGCATGAGGCTGCGGGGCGCGATAAAGGACATCAATGGATGGAAGAACTGTTGGTCTCCGTCTGTAAGAAGTAGCCGCTGGCAGAATAAATCGGGGAATACATCTGGTTTATTCTGCTTTTATCTTTATATCTAAAATTTTGTGCTGAACTCGACTTTTTACGTATGTCCGAAAGTGTAAAAAAATAGACTAATTGCTGTAAGTCCCCCTTTTTAAGCGATTATTTATCATATCAATTGCTTATGCTGGTTTAATTCTCCATTTATTCAATTCTTACCTCCGTTTTATTCTTATTTACTCCAGTGCCACCTCTTCGGAGTCAATTGCCATGCGTCATCGTCAGCGGTTAATGTGTTGTTAAACCGTAATTCATTATAAGAGTGAGGCAAGCCATGGAGATGTTGTCTGGAGCCGAGATGGTCGTCCGATCGCTTATCGATCAGGGTGTGAAGCAGGTATTCGGTTATCCCGGGGGGGCCGTCCTCGATATTTATGATGCATTGCATACGGTCGGCGGTATTGATCATGTGTTAGTCCGTCATGAGCAAGCCGCAGTACATATGGCTGATGGCCTGGCGCGTGCCACGGGAGAAGTGGGCGTCGTTTTGGTCACTTCCGGACCAGGGGCAACCAATGCGATCACCGGGATTGCAACGGCATATATGGATTCCATTCCGCTGGTGATCCTCTCCGGCCAGGTCGCCACCTCCCTGATTGGCTACGATGCCTTTCAGGAGTGCGACATGGTGGGTATATCCCGCCCGGTGGTAAAACACAGTTTTCTGGTTAAACAAACGGAAGATATCCCGCAGGTGCTGAAAAAAGCCTTCTGGTTGGCGGCAAGCGGTCGTCCGGGGCCGGTGGTGGTGGATTTGCCGAAAGATATTCTGAATCCGGCGAAAAAACTGCCTTATAGCTGGCCGGAGTCGGTGAGTATGCGTTCGTATAACCCGACAACGACCGGGCACAAAGGACAGATAAAACGTGCTTTGCAGACGCTGGTCGCGGCGAAGAAACCGGTTGTCTATGTTGGTGGTGGCGCGGTGAATGCCGCCTGTCACGAACAACTGGGGCAAATTGCCGAAGCACTTAATCTGCCGGTTGTCTCCTCGCTGATGGGGTTAGGCGCGTTTCCGGCCACGCATCGCCAGGCGCTGGGAATGTTGGGCATGCATGGTACTTACGAAGCGAATATGACCATGCATCATTCTGATGTGATCTTTGCCGTCGGCGTTCGTTTTGACGATCGAACGACCAATAATCTGGCAAAATATTGCCCGAATGCGACCGTGCTGCATATTGACATCGATCCGACCTCTATTTCAAAAACCGTCACTGCGGATATTCCGATTGTGGGCGATGCTCGCCTGGTGCTGGATCAGATGCTTGAACTGCTGCCGCAGGAGAAATCGCAGCAGCCGCTGGATGATAACCGTGACTGGTGGCAACAGATCGAACACTGGCGCGCTCGTCAGTGCCTGAAATACGACACGCAAAGTGAAAGTATTAAACCGCAGGCGGTGATTGAAACCATCTGGCGTCTGACGAAAGGGGATGCATACGTGACCTCTGACGTTGGCCAGCATCAAATGTTTGCCGCACTTTACTATCCGTTCGATAAACCACGCCGCTGGATTAACTCAGGCGGCCTCGGCACCATGGGATTCGGTTTACCCGCGGCGTTAGGGGTGAAAATGGCGCTGCCGGATGAAACAGTGGTGTGCGTCACCGGGGATGGCAGCATTCAGATGAACATCCAGGAACTGTCGACGGCGCTGCAATATGAGCTACCGGTACTGGTGCTCAACCTTAACAACCGCTATCTCGGCATGGTCAAACAGTGGCAGGACATGATTTACTCCGGGCGTCACTCCCAGTCTTACATGCAGTCGCTACCTGATTTTGTGCGCCTTGCTGAAGCTTATGGGCATATCGGTATCCAGATTAATCATCCAGGCGAACTGGAGAGCAAGCTGGGCGAAGCGCTGGAACATGTGCGTAACCATCGCCTGGTGTTTGTTGATGTCACCGTCGACGGCAGTGAGCATGTCTACCCGATGCAGATTCGTGGGGGCGGGATGGACGAAATGTGGTTAAGTAAAACGGAGAGGACCTGATTATGCGCCGGATATTATCAGTATTGCTGGAAAACGAGTCGGGTGCATTGTCACGTGTGATTGGCCTCTTCGCCCAGCGCGGATACAACATTGAAAGCCTGACCGTCGCGCCGACTGACGACCCGACCTTATCGCGGATGACGATTCAAACGGTAGGGGATGAGAAAGTCCTGGAGCAGATCGAAAAGCAGCTACACAAACTGGTGGATGTTCTGCGCGTCAGCGAACTGGGGCAGGGCGCCCACGTTGAACGAGAAATCATGCTGGTGAAAATCCAGGCTAGCGGCTATGGCCGGGAAGAGGTGAAACGCAACACGGAGATATTCCGTGGGCAAATCATCGATGTTACGCCGTCGATCTACACCGTACAGCTGGCGGGCACCAGCGATAAGCTGGATGCGTTTCTGGCAACGCTACGGGAAGTCGCCAAAATCGTGGAAGTTGCCCGTTCCGGCGTGGTGGGGCTTTCCCGCGGCGATAAAATTATGCGCTAACGCTTACCTGACCTACGCGAGATGCATTGGCTATCGGTTGCTTTTTTTTTGCGAAATCAGCAGTAACCAGAGACAAAAGCGGTTGCCGCAGTCATTATTCTGCGCTTAGATGTTAAGAAGTTTAACCCATGCCATCTCAAAGGTTATGGTTTGTACATTTTACGCAAGGGGCAATTGTGAAACTGGATGAAATCGCTCGGTTGGCCGGCGTTTCGCGAACGACTGCAAGCTACGTTATTAACGGCAAAGCAAAGCAATACCGCGTAAGCGACAAAACGGTTGAAAAAGTCATGGCGGTGGTGCGTGAGCATAATTACCATCCGAATGCCGTGGCGGCCGGGCTGCGTGCTGGACGCACACGTTCTATCGGGCTGGTGATCCCGGATCTCGAGAACACGAGCTATACCCGGATTGCAAACTATCTGGAGCGCCAGGCGCGTCAGCGCGGGTATCAACTACTGATTGCCTGCTCTGAAGATCAGCCGGATAACGAAATGCGCTGTATTGAGCATCTTTTACAACGTCAGGTTGATGCCATTATCGTTTCGACTTCCTTGCCGCCTGAACATCCGTTTTATCAGCGCTGGGCGAACAGTTCATTCCCGATTGTGGCGCTGGATCGCGCGCTGGATCGTGAACATTTCACCAGCGTGGTGGGCGCTGACCAGGATGATGCGCAGATGCTGGCGGAGGAGTTACGTAAATTCCCTGCTGAAACCGTGCTCTATCTGGGGGCTCTTCCTGAATTGTCCGTCAGTTTCCTGCGCGAACAGGGTTTCCGTACCGCGTGGAAGGACGATCCACGTGAAGTGCATTTTCTCTATGCCAACAGCTATGAGCGGGAGGCGGCCGCGCAGTTATTTGATAAATGGCTGGAAACGCATCCAATGCCTCAGGCGCTGTTTACCACGTCGTTTGCCCTGTTGCAGGGGGTGATGGATGTGACCCTGCGCCGCGACGGGCAGTTACCGTCTGATTTAGCGATTGCGACTTTTGGCGACCACGAGCTGCTCGACTTCCTGCAGTGCCCGGTACTGGCGGTGGCGCAGCGCCATCGAGATGTCGCGGAACGCGTGCTGGAGATTGTGTTGGCAAGCCTGGATGAGCCGCGTAAACCCAAACCAGGTTTAACGCGTATACGGCGTAATCTGTACCGTCGCGGTATTCTAAGCCGTAACTAAGTTGCCTCAATTGATGATGTCGGCGGATAAGCCTCTGACATCATCAATTATCCCGTTCTCGGAAATAACCGCATTATAATTAAGAATATTCTTTAGAATTATCTGAAATTGATTCTTCTATTATGCCGAATTAAAAATGCAACTATCCATTTTTGGGTAATTGAGACGTAACGATGCGTTACGGTTGTATTATTTTGTTACAAGCATGTAGGGATTTGCCGAATTAACAAACACTTTACTGGTGTGTTGCGACAATCTCGCCCTTATCTCGCTCCTGTGCGGCGTACAGACTGATTAACTGGTACTGTTATCTCGCTGCATATTGTCCTAAAATGCCGCTCGCGTCGCAAACTGACACTTTATATTTTTCTTTTGATGATATTCAGTTGTTTTAAACAATCATGAGTTGTTGGATTTTTTTCTTACAAATATTCATGACGTTAATTTGCTTCGTTTGCTGTACGGAATTTGTTCAACGCTGATATTAGCCGTAAACAATGGGTTTTTTGCTCCGCTAAGCGCCGTGACTTGCTTGACAAGGTTTTCCTCCGCTCCGTAAACTCCTTTAAGTGGGAATTTGTGGGATAAAGTGGTAATCGGGGGTGAGGCTGGCATGTTCCGGGGAGCAACGTTAGTTAATCTCGACAGTAAAGGGCGCTTATCTGTGCCTACCCGTTATCGGGATCAACTGCTCGAGAGCGCTACCGGTCAAATGGTTTGCACCATTGACATCCATCACCCGTGCCTGCTGCTGTACCCCCTGCCTGAATGGGAAATTATCGAGCAGAAGTTATCGCGTCTGTCGAGCATGAATCCAGTTGAGCGTCGCGTACAGCGCCTGTTGTTGGGTCATGCTAGCGAATGTCAGATGGATAGCGCTGGCCGATTATTGATAGCGCCCATTCTGCGGCAACACGCAGGGCTAACGAAAGAAGTGATGCTGGTTGGGCAGTTCAATAAGTTTGAGCTGTGGGATGAAACGACCTGGTATCAACAGGTCAAGGAAGATATCGACGCTGAGCAGTCTGTTACCGGCGCGCTGTCGGAACGATTGCAGGATTTGTCTCTATAAAATGATGGAAAATTATAAACATACAACGGTGTTGCTGGATGAAGCCGTAAACGGCCTGAATATTCGTCCAGACGGCATCTACATTGACGGGACATTTGGTCGCGGTGGTCACTCACGTCTGATCCTCTCGCAACTTGGCGAAGCGGGGCGTTTACTGGCCATCGATCGCGATCCGCAGGCGATTGCCGTTGCAAAGACGATTACCGATCCCCGTTTTTCCATCGTC
This sequence comes from Citrobacter sp. wls826, assembly GCF_005281245.1. Lineage (NCBI taxonomy): Bacteria > Pseudomonadati > Pseudomonadota > Gammaproteobacteria > Enterobacterales > Enterobacteriaceae > Citrobacter > Citrobacter sp. wls826. The sequence continues at coordinate 32,719 of NZ_SZWS01000055.1, read as the reverse complement.
CATGGTCCTTTTTCTGCGCTGGCTGATTATGTCGCCGAGCGCGGACTTACCGGTAAGATCGACGGGATTCTTCTCGATCTTGGGGTGTCTTCTCCACAGCTTGATGATGCTGAGCGCGGATTCTCATTTATGCGTGACGGTCCGTTAGATATGCGTATGGACCCAACACGCGGTCAGTCAGCGGCCGAATGGCTGCAAACCGCCGATGAAGCAGACATTGCCTGGGTGATTAAAACCTTTGGCGAAGAGCGCTTCGGCAAACGTATTGCTCGCGCCATCGTAGAGCGCAACCGCATCGAACCGATGACCCGCACTAAAGAGCTGGCGGAAGTGATTGCGGCGGCAATGCCGGTGAAAGACAAATTCAAACATCCCGCGACCCGTACCTTCCAGGCGGTGCGCATTTGGGTGAACAGTGAACTGGAGGAGATAGAGCAGGCGCTAAAAAGCTCGCTCAGCGTGCTGGCACCAGGTGGTCGCCTTTCGGTAATCAGTTTCCATTCGCTTGAAGATCGCATTGTGAAACGCTTTATGCGCGAACAAAGCCGTGGTCCTCAGGTTCCGGCTGGAATACCGATGACCGAAGCGCAGATCAAAAAGCTGGGCGGCCGTGAGTTAAGAGCACTAGGCAAGATGATGCCGGGTGAAGAAGAGGTAGCTGAAAATCCTCGTGCCCGTAGTTCAGTTCTGCGTATTGCAGAGAGGACGAACGCATGATCAGCAGAGTGACAGAAGCCCTCAGCAAAGTTAAAGGATCGATAGGAAGCAACGAGCGCCATGCCTTGCCTGGCGTGATCGGTGACGATCTTTTGCG
>NZ_SZWS01000055.1:30048-31850 GCF_005281245.1 Citrobacter sp. wls826 | reverse complement strand
GGGAAGCTGCCACTCTGCCTGTTCATTTGCATTATTTTGACGGCGGTTACCGTCGTGACAACAGCACACCATACGCGGTTACTGACCGCGCAGCGTGAGCAGCTGGTTCTGGAGCGAGATGCGTTGGATATCGAATGGCGCAACTTGATCCTTGAGGAGAACGCGCTCGGCGACCATAGCCGTGTTGAACGGATCGCAACGGAAAAGCTGCAAATGCAGCATGTTGATCCCTCACAAGAAAATATCGTAGTACAAAAATAAGGATAAACGCGACGCATGAAAGCAGCGGCAAAAACGCACAAGCCAAAACGCCAGGAAGAACAAGCCAACTTTATCAGTTGGCGTTTTGCGTTACTGTGCGGCTGTATTTTGCTGGCACTGGGTTTTCTGCTGGGGCGCGTTGCCTGGCTGCAAATCATCGCGCCGGACATGCTGGTGCGTCAGGGCGATATGCGCTCTCTGCGCGTACAGGAAGTGTCCACATCGCGCGGGATGATTACCGACCGTTCAGGTCGTCCGCTGGCGGTGAGCGTTCCGGTTAAGGCGATTTGGGCCGACCCAAAAGAGGTGCATGACGCAGGCGGCGTAAGCGTTGGTGAACGCTGGAGAGCGCTGTCGACCGCGCTGAATCTCCCGCTCGATCAACTGGCTTCCCGCATTAACGCCAACCCGAAAGGGCGCTTTATCTATCTGGCGCGTCAGGTAAACCCTGACATGGCTGACTACATCAAAAAACTGAAGCTGCCAGGCATTCACCTGCGCGAAGAATCCCGCCGTTACTATCCTTCCGGAGAAGTGACCGCTCACCTTATCGGCTTTACTAACGTCGACAGCCAGGGGATTGAAGGCGTTGAGAAGAGCTTCGACAAATGGCTCACCGGGCAACCGGGCGAACGTATTGTACGTAAAGACCGTTATGGCCGCGTCATTGAGGATATTTCCTCTACCGACAGCCAGGCGGCGCATAACCTTGCGCTAAGTATCGATGAGCGTTTACAGGCGCTGGTCTACCGCGAACTGAATAACGCCGTGGCGTTTAACAAGGCGGAGTCAGGCAGTGCGGTACTGGTGGATGTGAACACCGGTGAAGTGCTGGCGATGGCCAACAGCCCGTCCTACAACCCGAACAATCTCACCGGTACGCCGAAGGATGCGATGCGTAACCGTACGATTACCGACGTGTTTGAACCGGGTTCCACCGTCAAACCGATGGTGGTGATGACGGCGCTGCAGCGTGGCGTGGTTCGCGAAAATACCGTACTTAACACTATCCCTTACCGAATTAATGGCCACGAAATTAAAGACGTGGCGCGTTATAGCGAATTGACCCTCACCGGGGTTTTGCAGAAGTCGAGTAACGTCGGTGTTTCCAAGCTGGCGTTAGCGATGCCGTCCTCAGCGTTAGTAGACACTTACTCACGTTTTGGGCTGGGAAAAGCGACCAATTTGGGGTTGGTCGGAGAACGCAGTGGCTTATATCCTCAAAAACAACGGTGGTCTGACATAGAGAGGGCCACCTTCTCTTTCGGCTACGGGCTAATGGTAACGCCGTTACAGTTAGCGCGAGTCTATGCAACGATCGGCAGCTATGGCGTTTATCGGCCACTGTCGATCACCAAAGTTGACCCTCCTGTTCCGGGCGAGCGTATCTTCCCGGAATCAACCGTGCGTACCGTGGTGCACATGATGGAAAGCGTGGCGCTGCCCGGCGGCGGCGGCGTGAAGGCGGCGATTAAAGGCTATCGTATCGCCATTAAAACCGGTACGGCGAAGAAAGTAGGGCCGGATGGCCGCTACATCAA
>NZ_SZWS01000055.1:25048-29977 GCF_005281245.1 Citrobacter sp. wls826 | reverse complement strand
GAGTCAGCCGCGCTTCGCGCTGGTTGTTGTTATCAACGATCCGCAGGCGGGTAAATACTACGGTGGCGCCGTTTCCGCGCCGGTCTTTGGTGCCATCATGGGCGGCGTACTGCGCACCATGAACATCGAGCCGGATGCGCTGACAACGGGCGATAAAAATGAATTTGTGAATAATCAAGGCGAGGCAACAGGTGGCAGATCGTAATTTGCGCGACCTTCTTGCTCCATGGGTGCCGGGTGCACCGGAGCGAGCACTGCGGGAGATGACGCTCGACAGCCGTATGGCTGCATCGGGAGATCTCTTTGTCGCAGTATTGGGTCATCAGGCGGACGGGCGTCGGTATATCCCGCAGGCGATAGCGCAAGGTGTGGCTGCCATTATTGCAGAAGCAAAAGATGAAGCTACTGACGGTGAAATCCGTGAAATGCACGGCGTTCCAGTTATCTATCTCAGTCAGCTTAACGAACGTTTATCTGCACTGGCGGGCCGCTTTTACCACGAGCCTTCTGAAAAAATGCGACTGGTCGGCGTGACCGGGACCAACGGTAAAACCACCACCACCCAATTGCTGGCACAGTGGAGCCAACTGCTTGGCGAAACCAGCGCGGTGATGGGAACAGTCGGCAATGGCCTGCTGGGCAAAGTGATCCCGACGGAAAATACCACCGGTTCAGCCGTTGATGTCCAGCATGTGCTGGCGGGGCTGGTTGCACAAGGCGCAACGGTTGGCGCAATGGAAGTGTCTTCACACGGTCTGGTTCAGCATCGCGTGGCGGCGCTGAAGTTTGCCGCATCAGTATTTACTAACTTAAGCCGTGACCATCTTGATTACCACGGCGACATGGAACATTACGAAGCCGCGAAATGGCTGCTGTATTCCACGCACCATTGCGGCCAGGCCATCGTTAATGCGGATGATGAAGTCGGTCGTCGCTGGTTGGCCAAACTTCCGGATGCGGTTGCCGTATCGATGGAAGACCACATCAACCCGAACTGTCACGGTCGTTGGTTAAAGGCGATTGACGTGAATTATCACGACAGCGGGGCAACAATTCGTTTTACCTCCTCATGGGGTGACGGCGAAATTGAAAGTCGCCTGATGGGCGCGTTTAACGTCAGCAATCTGCTGTTGGCGCTGGCAACGCTGCTGGCGTTGGGATATCCGTTAGCTGATTTACTGAAAACGGCGACACAATTACAGCCAGTTTGTGGGCGCATGGAAGTGTTCAGCGCGCCGGGTAAAACCACCGTTGTGGTTGATTATGCCCATACGCCAGATGCGCTGGAAAAAGCGCTGCAGGCGGCACGTCTGCACTGTACTGGCAAACTGTGGTGCGTCTTTGGCTGCGGCGGCGATCGCGACAAAGGTAAACGTCCGTTGATGGGCGCGATTGCCGAGCAGTTTGCTGATGTTGTCGTGGTGACCGATGACAACCCGCGTACCGAAGAGCCGCGCGCCATTATTAACGACATTCTGGCGGGTATGCTGGATGCCGGACAGGCGAAAGTGATGGAAGGTCGCGCAGAGGCTGTGACAAACGCCATTATGCAGGCGAAAGAAAACGACGTGGTGCTGGTGGCCGGGAAAGGTCACGAAGACTACCAGATCGTTGGCTCGCAGCGCCTCGACTATTCTGACCGCGTTACGGCAGCGCGTCTGCTGGGAGTCATCGCATGATTAGCGTAACGCTCAGCCAACTGGCGGAGATCCTCCGCGGCGAACTGAAAGGAGCCGATCTGACTCTTGATGCGGTGACAACTGATACGCGTAAAGTTACGCCGGGTTGCCTGTTTGTCGCGCTGAAAGGCGAACGCTTTGATGCCCACGATTTCGCAGACAAGGCGCAAGAGAGCGGGGCGGGTGCGCTGCTGGTCAGCCGTCCGTTGGACACCAACCTGCCGCAGCTGATTGTTAAAGATACACGTCTGGCGTTTGGTGAACTGGCGGCATGGGTACGCGCTCAGGTTCCGGCGCGCGTTGTCGCGCTGACCGGCTCTTCCGGTAAAACGTCCGTCAAAGAGATGACCGCATCCATTCTGAGTCAGTGTGGCAACACCTTATATACCGCGGGCAACCTGAATAACGACATCGGCGTACCGATGACGCTGTTGCGCTTAAACAACGATTACGACTATGCCGTGATTGAGCTTGGCGCTAATCATCAGGGCGAAATCGCCTGGACCGTTGGCCTGACGCGTCCGGAAGCGGCGCTGGTGAATAACCTGGCGGCCGCGCATCTGGAAGGCTTTGGTTCACTGGCGGGCGTTGCGAAGGCAAAAGGTGAGATTTTTACCGGCCTGCCAGCGAACGGAATCGCCATTATGAATGCCGACAATAACGACTGGCTGAACTGGCAGAGCATTATCGGCGATCGCAAAGTCTGGCGCTTCTCCCCGAATGCGGCCAACAGCGACTTTTCGGCGGCCAATGTTCATGTGACTTCACACGGCACAGAGTTTTCTCTGCAAACGCCAACCGGAAGCATTGATGTTCTGCTGCCGCTGCCGGGTCGTCACAACATAGCTAACGCCCTGGCGGCGGCTGCGCTCTCTATGGCGGTAGGCGCGACGCACGAAGCGATTAAAGCGGGTCTGAAGGAGCTGCAAGCGGTACCGGGGCGTCTGTTCCCGATTCAACTGGCAGAAAATCAGCTACTGCTGGATGACTCCTATAACGCAAATGTCGGGTCAATGACCGCAGCGGTAAACGTGCTGTCCGAAATGCCGGGCTACCGCGTGCTGGTCGTTGGCGATATGGCAGAGCTTGGCGCGGAAAGCGAAGCATGCCACGTGCAGGTGGGTGACGCTGCGAAGGCTGCAGGTATCGACCGTGTGCTGAGTACAGGGAAACTGAGTCAGGCAATTAGCCATGCCAGCGGTGTGGGTGAGCATTTTGCGGATAAAACCGCGTTGACCGCGCATCTTAAGGCGCTGATTGCAGAACATCAGATTATGACGATTTTAGTGAAGGGTTCACGTAGTGCCGCCATGGAAGAGGTAGTACGCGCATTACAGGAGAATGGGACATGTTAGTTTGGCTGGCCGAACATTTGGTCAAATATTATTCCGGCTTTAACGTCTTTTCCTATCTGACGTTTCGCGCCATCGTCAGCCTGCTGACCGCGCTGTTCATCTCTTTGTGGATGGGCCCGCGCATGATCGCCCGCTTGCAAAAAATGTCCTTTGGACAGGTCGTGCGTAACGACGGTCCGGAATCACACTTCAGTAAACGCGGTACGCCGACCATGGGCGGGATTATGATCCTCACCGCGATTGTTATCTCCGTACTGCTGTGGGCATACCCGTCGAACCCGTACGTATGGTGCGTGCTGGTGGTATTGGTCGGTTACGGCATTATCGGTTTTGTCGATGACTACCGCAAAGTGGTACGCAAAGACACCAAGGGCCTGATCGCGCGCTGGAAATACTTCTGGATGTCGGTGATTGCGCTGGGCGTGGCCTTTGCCCTGTATCTGGCTGGTAAAGATACCCCGGCCACTGAGCTGGTGGTGCCGTTCTTTAAAGACGTGATGCCGCAGTTGGGGCTGTTCTACGTGCTGCTGGCGTACTTCGTGATTGTGGGTACTGGCAACGCGGTCAACCTCACCGATGGTCTGGATGGTCTGGCGATTATGCCGACCGTCTTTGTGGCCGCAGGTTTTGCGTTGGTAGCGTGGGCGACCGGTAACATGAACTTCGCCAACTATCTACATATTCCCTATTTACGTCATGCCGGCGAATTGGTGATCGTTTGTACGGCAATTGTTGGCGCGGGTTTAGGCTTCTTGTGGTTTAACACCTATCCGGCGCAGGTCTTTATGGGCGACGTCGGATCGCTGGCGCTTGGCGGCGCGCTGGGCATTATTGCCGTGCTCCTGCGTCAGGAGTTCCTGCTGGTGATCATGGGCGGTGTATTCGTCGTAGAAACACTGTCGGTCATTTTGCAGGTTGGCTCCTTTAAGCTGCGCGGACAGCGCATCTTCCGTATGGCGCCGATCCACCATCACTATGAACTGAAAGGCTGGCCGGAACCGCGCGTAATTGTACGCTTCTGGATTATTTCGCTGATGCTGGTGCTGATTGGCCTGGCAACGCTGAAGGTACGTTAATCATGGCTGATTACCAGGGTAAAAAAGTCGTCATTATCGGTCTGGGTTTGACCGGGCTGTCCTGCGTGGATTTCTTCCTGGCGCGTGGCGTGACGCCGCGCGTAATGGATACCCGCGCGACGCCGCCGGGCCTGGACAAATTACCGGAAGCGGTTGAGCGTCATGTTGGCAGTCTGAATGATGACTGGCTGCTGGCCGCTGATCTTATTGTCGCCAGCCCTGGTATTGCCCTGGCGCATCCTTCGTTGAGCGCCGCCGCCGATGCGGGAATTGAAATTGTCGGCGACATTGAGCTGTTCTGTCGCGAAGCACAGGCACCGATCGTCGCGATCACCGGTTCCAACGGGAAAAGCACAGTCACTACGCTGGTAGGTGAGATGGCGAAAGCGGCCGGTGTGAACGTGGGGGTTGGCGGTAATATTGGCCTGCCCGCGCTGATGCTGCTGGATGACGAACGTGAGCTGTATGTTCTGGAACTGTCGAGCTTCCAACTGGAAACGACCTCCAGCTTACAAGCCGTAGCCGCTACCATTTTGAACGTCACCGAAGACCATATGGACAGATATCCGTTTGGCTTGCAGCAGTACCGTGCAGCCAAACTGCGCGTCTATGAAAACGCGAAAGTGTGTGTGGTCAACGCTGATGATGCGCTGACCATGCCGGTTCGCGGTGCGGATGAGCGTTGCGTGAGCTTTGGCATCAACATGGGTGACTATCACCTGAACCGTCAGCAGGGCGAAACCTGGCTGCGAGTGAAGGGTGAAAAAGTTCTTAACGTGAAAGAGATGACGCTTTCCGGTCAGCATAACTATACCAACG
>NZ_SZWS01000055.1:10195-24988 GCF_005281245.1 Citrobacter sp. wls826 | reverse complement strand
CGCTGGCGGATGCCGCAGGTCTGCCGCGGGCGTCGAGCCTGAAAGCGCTCACCACGTTTACCGGTCTGGCGCACCGTTTCCAGAATGTGCTTGAGCACAACGGCGTGCGCTGGATTAACGATTCTAAAGCCACCAACGTCGGCAGCACTGAAGCTGCGCTGAATGGCCTGCACGTGGACGGTACGTTGCACCTGTTGCTGGGGGGAGACGGGAAATCCGCTGACTTTACGCCGCTGCAACGATACCTGACCGGCGACAACATTCGTCTGTATTGCTTTGGTCGCGATGGCGCGCAGCTTGCCGCTCTGCGACCTGACGTTACGGAACAAACTGAAACCATGGAGCAGGCAATGCGTCTGCTCGCACCGCGCGTGAAGTCGGGCGATATGGTGCTGCTGTCGCCCGCCTGCGCCAGCCTCGACCAGTTCAAGAACTTTGAGCAACGCGGTGACGTCTTTACCCGCCTGGCGAAGGAGTTGGGTTGATGCGCTTATCTCTCCCTCGTCTGAGAATGCCGCGCTTACCGGGACTGGGTGTCCTGGCGTGGGTCTTCGCGGCACTTAAAGGCTGGGTGATGGCTTCGCGTGATAAAGACGCGGACAGCCTGATCATGTATGACCGCATGCTGCTGTGGTTGACCTTTGGTCTGGCAGCGATCGGTTTTGTGATGGTGACATCGGCATCGATGCCCGTTGGACAACGTCTGGCGGGCGATCCTTTCCTGTTTGCTAAGCGTGATGCACTGTACATCTTCCTCGCCTTCTGCCTGGCGATGGTGACGCTGCGTCTGCCGATGGAGTTCTGGCAAAAGTACAGTACGACGATGCTGATAGCCTCGATCATCATGCTGCTGATTGTGCTGGTGGTGGGTAGCTCCGTTAACGGGGCGTCGCGCTGGATTGCGCTGGGGCCGCTGCGTATTCAGCCTGCGGAATTTACCAAGCTGTCGCTGTTCTGTTACCTCGCCAACTACCTGGTGCGTAAAGTTGATGAAGTGCGTAACAACTTGCGCGGTTTCTTAAAACCGATGGGCGTGATCCTGGTGCTGGCTATTTTACTGCTGGCACAGCCTGACCTTGGTACGGTGGTAGTGCTGTTTGTCACTACCCTGGCGATGCTGTTTCTCGCCGGAGCGAAACTGTGGCAGTTCATTGCCATTATCGGCATGGGGATTTCAGCGGTCGTGCTGCTGATCCTTGCCGAACCGTATCGTATTCGCCGCGTAACCTCCTTCTGGAACCCATGGGAAGATCCGTTCGGCAGTGGCTACCAGCTGACGCAATCCCTGATGGCCTTTGGTCGCGGTGAGGTTTGGGGGCAGGGCTTAGGTAATTCAGTCCAAAAACTGGAGTATTTACCAGAAGCGCACACCGACTTCATCTTCGCCATCATTGGGGAAGAGCTGGGTTATATCGGTGTGGTATTGGCACTTTTAATGGTATTCTTCGTCGCTTTTCGCGCGATGTCGATTGGCCGTAAGGCGTTGGAAATTGACCACCGTTTTTCAGGCTTTTTAGCCTGCTCAATCGGGATCTGGTTTAGCTTCCAGGCACTGGTAAACGTCGGTGCGGCGGCGGGTATGCTGCCAACCAAAGGTCTGACGCTGCCGCTGATCAGTTATGGTGGTTCAAGTTTGTTGATTATGTCGACGGCCATCATGTTTTTGTTACGTATTGATTATGAAACGCGTCTGGAAAAAGCCCAGGCGTTTACACGAGGTGCACGATGAGTGGTCAACCGAAGCGGTTAATGGTGATGGCGGGCGGTACCGGCGGGCATGTGTTCCCGGGGCTGGCGGTCGCGCACCATTTAATGGCCCAGGGCTGGCAGGTTCGTTGGCTGGGCACCGCCGATCGTATGGAAGCGGACTTAGTGCCGAAACACGGCATTGAAATTGACTTTATTCGTATCTCCGGTTTGCGTGGTAAAGGCGTCAATGCGCTGCTGGCTGCACCTGTGCGTATTTTTAATGCCTGGCGTCAGGCGCGCGCCATCATGAAGCAGTTTAAACCCGATGTGGTGCTGGGTATGGGCGGCTACGTGTCTGGCCCTGGCGGTCTGGCGGCCTGGTCATTAGGTATTCCGGTTGTACTGCATGAGCAGAACGGCATTGCGGGATTAACTAACAAATGGCTGGCGAAGATTGCCACTACGGTGATGCAGGCTTTTCCTGGCGCTTTCCCGAATGCGGAAGTGGTGGGCAACCCGGTGCGCACTGACGTGCTGGCGCTGCCGTTGCCAAAAGTGCGCCTGGCCGGGCGTGAAGGTCCGGTTCGTGTGTTGGTCGTCGGGGGATCTCAGGGCGCACGCGTACTGAACCAGACGATGCCGCAGGTTGCCGCAAAGCTTGGCGACGCGGTGACTATCTGGCATCAGAGCGGCAAAGGCGCGCAGCAGACCGTTGAACAGGCGTATGCCGACGCGGGACAACCGCAGCACAAGGTCACTGAGTTTATTGATGATATGGCAGTGGCCTACGCGTGGGCTGATGTCGTGGTTTGTCGCTCAGGCGCGCTGACGGTGAGCGAAATTGCCGCCGCAGGTTTGCCTGCGCTGTTTGTGCCGTTCCAGCACAAAGACAGACAGCAGTATTGGAATGCGCTGCCGCTGGAGAAAGCGGGCGCCGCCAAAATTCTGGAGCAGCCGCAGTTTACTGTGGATGCCGTCGCCAGCACCCTTGCCGGGTGGTCGCGAGAAACGTTATTAACCATGGCAGAACGTGCGCGCGCCGCATCCATACCGGATGCCACAGAGCGCGTTGCAAATGAAGTGAGCCGGGCTGCCCGGGCGTAATTGTGGTGATGCCTTTTGCATCGCATGAACTAAGAAGTTAATGGCTAAAGAATGAATACACAACAACTGGCAAAACTGCGTTCCATCGTGCCCGAAATGCGTCGCGTTCGGCACATTCACTTTGTCGGCATCGGTGGTGCTGGTATGGGCGGTATTGCCGAAGTTTTGGCCAATGAAGGTTATCAGATCAGCGGTTCTGACTTAGCGCCGAATCCTGTGACGCAGCAGTTGACGAATCTGGGGGCCACGATTTTCTTCAACCATCGCCCGGAAAACGTGCGCGATGCGAGCGTGGTGGTGGTATCCAGCGCTATTTCTGCGGATAACCCGGAAATTGTTGCAGCGCATGAAGCACGTATTCCGGTGATTCGTCGTGCTGAAATGCTGGCGGAGTTAATGCGTTTTCGTCACGGTATCGCTATTGCCGGGACGCACGGTAAAACCACGACTACGGCAATGGTCTCCAGCATCTACGCGGAAGCGGGTCTGGATCCCACTTTTGTCAACGGCGGTCTGGTGAAGGCCGCAGGCGTGCATGCGCGCCTGGGTCATAGCCGTTATTTGATTGCCGAAGCAGACGAGAGCGACGCGTCGTTCCTGCATTTGCAGCCAATGGTGGCGATTGTCACCAATATCGAAGCCGACCACATGGATACCTACCATGGCGACTTCGAAAATTTAAAGCAGACGTTTATTAATTTCCTGCATAACTTGCCGTTTTATGGTCGTGCGGTGATGTGCGTTGACGATCCGGTTATCCGCGAACTGTTACCGCGAGTTGGCCGTCAAACCACAACCTATGGTTTCAGTGATGATGCCGATGTGCGCGTTGAAGATTACCAGCAGATTGGTCCACAAGGACACTTCACGCTGGTGCGTCAGGGGATGGCCGATTTACGTGTTACGTTAAACGCGCCGGGTCGTCACAATGCACTGAACGCGGCGGCGGCAGTGGCGGTCGCGACGGAAGAAGGTATTGAAGACGACGCTATTCTGCGCGCGCTGGAAAGTTTCCAGGGTACCGGACGTCGTTTTGACTTCCTCGGCGAATTCCCGCTTGAGCCGGTGAACGGTAAAGCCGGGACCGCGATGCTGGTTGATGATTATGGCCACCACCCAACGGAAGTGGACGCTACGATTAAAGCCGCGCGCGCGGGTTGGCCGGACAAAAACCTGGTGATGCTGTTCCAGCCGCACCGGTTTACGCGTACTCGCGATCTGTACGACGACTTTGCCAACGTGCTGACCCAGGTCGATGCGCTGTTGATGCTGGATGTGTATGCCGCGGGCGAAGCCGCGATTCCGGGTGCCGACAGCCGCTCGTTGTGCCGTACGATTCGTGGCCGCGGTAAGATCGATCCGATTCTGGTATCCGATCCGGCCCAGGTGGCAGAAATGCTGGCACCCGTATTAACCGGCAACGATCTGATTTTGGTGCAGGGCGCTGGAAATATCGGCAAAATCGCGCGTTCCTTAGCTGAAATCAAACTGAAGCCGCAAAACCCGGAGGAAGAACAACATGGCTGATAAAATCGCGGTCCTGTTAGGGGGAACCTCCGCTGAGCGTGAAGTATCGCTGAATTCAGGCGCGGCCGTACTGGCAGGATTACGCGAAGGTGGTGTAGATGCCCATCCGGTTGACCCCAAAGAGGTCGATGTCACTCTTTTGAAATCTATGGGGTTTCAGAAGGTGTTTATTGCGCTGCACGGCCGTGGCGGTGAAGATGGCACATTGCAGGGCATGCTGGAGCTGATTGGCCTGCCGTATACCGGCAGCGGCGTCATGGCTTCCGCGATTTCAATGGACAAACTGCGCAGCAAGCTGCTGTGGCAGGGCGCAGGTTTACCCGTCGCCCCATGGGTTGCGCTGACCCGCGCTGAGTTCGAAAAAGGCCTTAGCGATGAGGCAGTTACAAAAATTTCTGCGTTAGGTTCGCCGCTGATTGTAAAGCCAAGCCGTGAAGGTTCCAGCGTAGGGATGTCAAAAGTTGAAGAAGAAAATGCTTTGCAGGGTGCATTAGCATTGGCTTTTCAGCATGATGAAGAAGTACTGATTGAAAAATGGCTCAGTGGCCCGGAATTTACAGTTGCGATACTTGGCGAAGAAATTTTACCGTCAATACGTATCCAACCCGCGGGAACCTTCTATGATTATGAGGCGAAGTATCTCTCTGATGAGACACAATATTTCTGCCCTGCTGGTCTGGAAGTCGAACAAGAAGCCTTTTTACAGGAATTAGTCCTGAAAGCGTGGACCGCATTGGGCTGTAAAGGTTGGGGTCGCATTGACGTCATGCTGGACAGCGATGGCCAGTTTTATCTGCTGGAAGCGAATACCTCTCCGGGTATGACCAGCCACAGCCTGGTGCCGATGGCGGCGCGTCAGGCGGGCCTGAGCTTCTCGCAGTTGGTGGTAAGAATTCTGGAGTTGGCGGACTGATATGTCGCAGGCTGCGCTGAACACGCGAAACGGTGATGAAGAAGAAGTAAACTCCTCACGCCGCAATAATGGAACGCGTCTTGCAGGAATACTGTTCCTGCTGACAGTGCTGTGCACCGTGTTTGTCAGCGGCTGGGTAGTGTTGGGATGGATGGAAGATGCGCAGCGCCTGCCATTGTCAAAACTGGTGTTAACCGGTGAACGGCATTACACGCGCAATGATGATATCCGTCAGTCCATCCTGGCGCTGGGCGCTCCGGGAACATTTATGACTCAGGATGTGAACATCATCCAGAGCCAGATTGAACGCCTCCCCTGGATCAAACAGGCGAGCGTCAGAAAGCAATGGCCTGATGAATTGAAGATTCATCTGGTTGAATATGTGCCAATAGCGCGTTGGAATGACCAACATATGGTGGATGCTGAAGGAAATACCTTCAGTGTCCCAACCGGTCGGGCTAATAAGCAGGTATTACCTATGTTGTACGGACCGGAAGGCAGCGCAAGTGAAGTGCTGCAAGGGTTCCGCGATATGGGGCAGGTGCTGGCTAAGGACAGATTCACCCTGAAGGAAGCGGCAATGACCGCTCGTCGTTCCTGGCAGTTGACGCTGAATAACGATATTAAGCTGAATCTGGGCAGGGGCGATACGATAAAACGTTTGGCTCGCTTTGTGGAACTCTACCCGGTTTTACAGCAGCAGGCGCAAACCGATGGCAAACGGATTAGCTACGTTGATTTGCGTTATGACTCAGGAGCGGCAGTAGGCTGGGTTCCCTTGCCTCCTGAGGAATCTAATCAGCAACAGAATCAGGCACAGGCAGAACAACAATGATCAAGGCGACGGACAGAAAACTGGTAGTTGGACTGGAGATTGGCACCGCGAAGGTAGCCGCTTTAGTAGGGGAAGTTCTGCCCGACGGTATGGTCAATATCATTGGCGTGGGCAGTTGCCCATCGCGAGGTATGGATAAAGGCGGGGTGAATGACCTTGAGTCAGTGGTGAAGTGCGTACAGCGCGCCATTGACCAGGCTGAACTGATGGCAGATTGCCAGATCTCTTCAGTGTATCTGGCGCTTTCCGGTAAACATATTAGCTGTCAGAATGAAATTGGTATGGTGCCCATTTCCGAAGAGGAAGTGACGCAGGAAGATGTGGAAAACGTGGTACATACGGCAAAATCCGTACGCGTTCGCGATGAACATCGTGTTCTGCACGTCATCCCGCAGGAATACGCCATCGACTACCAGGAAGGTATCAAAAATCCGGTCGGTCTTTCCGGTGTGCGTATGCAGGCAAAAGTCCACCTTATTACCTGCCACAACGACATGGCGAAGAATATTGTCAAAGCCGTTGAACGTTGTGGTCTGAAAGTTGACCAACTGATTTTTGCCGGGTTGGCAGCCAGTTATTCCGTATTGACGGAAGATGAACGTGAACTGGGTGTCTGCGTGGTGGATATTGGTGGTGGTACAATGGACATCGCCGTTTATACTGGCGGGGCGTTGCGCCACACTAAAGTTATCCCTTATGCAGGGAATGTCGTGACCAGCGATATCGCGTATGCCTTTGGTACGCCGCCGAGCGATGCTGAAGCCATCAAAGTGCGTCATGGCTGCGCACTGGGTTCCATCGTGGGTAAAGACGAGAGCGTTGAAGTGCCAAGCGTTGGTGGTCGTCCGCCGCGTAGCCTGCAACGTCAGACTCTGGCAGAGGTCATTGAGCCGCGTTATACCGAGCTGCTCAACCTGGTCAACGAAGAAATTTTGCAATTACAAGAACAGCTTCGCCAACAGGGTGTGAAACATCATCTGGCGGCGGGGATTGTGTTAACCGGCGGTGCTGCGCAAATTGAAGGTCTTGCGGCCTGCGCACAGCGCGTGTTCCATACACAAGTACGTATTGGCGCACCGCTGAATATTACCGGTCTGACGGATTATGCCCAGGAGCCGTATTATTCAACGGCGGTGGGGCTGCTGCACTACGGGAAAGAATCCCATTTAAGTGGTGAGGCTGAAGTAGAAAAGCGCGTAACTGCCTCGGTCGGATCGTGGATCAAGCGACTGAATAGCTGGTTACGTAAAGAGTTTTAATTTTTAAAGAGACCGACGCAAATTAACGGTCTCAGGCGACAGGCACTACACAAAGTCATTCAAGTTGCATCGCGGCGGCAACTGAGCGAATCTCCTGGAGCATAGTTTACTATGTCACGGGAGTGAGTGAAGGCAGCCAACAAAGAGGCGGCTTGAAGGATGAAGTGTAAAACGGAGAGAGAAACTATGTTTGAACCTATGGAACTAACCAACGACGCGGTGATTAAAGTCATCGGCGTCGGTGGCGGCGGCGGTAATGCCGTTGAACACATGGTGCGTGAGCGCATCGAAGGTGTTGAATTCTTCGCGGTGAATACCGACGCTCAGGCGTTGCGTAAAACGGCGGTTGGACAGACCATTCAGATTGGTAGCGGCATCACCAAAGGTCTGGGCGCGGGTGCAAACCCGGAAGTCGGTCGTAATGCGGCAGACGAAGATCGCGAAGCTCTGCGCGCAGCGCTTGACGGCGCAGACATGGTGTTTATCGCAGCTGGCATGGGCGGCGGTACCGGTACCGGTGCAGCGCCAGTGGTAGCTGAAGTCGCAAAAGATTTAGGTATCCTGACCGTTGCTGTCGTGACTAAGCCTTTCAACTTTGAAGGCAAGAAGCGTATGGCATTCGCGGAGCAGGGGATCACCGAGCTGTCCAAACACGTGGACTCTCTGATCACTATCCCGAACGACAAACTGCTGAAAGTACTGGGCCGTGGTATCTCCCTGTTGGATGCATTTGGCGCAGCGAACGACGTGCTGAAAGGCGCAGTCCAGGGTATCGCTGAACTGATTACTCGTCCAGGCCTGATGAACGTCGACTTTGCAGACGTGCGCACCGTGATGTCCGAAATGGGCTACGCAATGATGGGTTCTGGCGTGGCGAGCGGTGAAGACCGTGCAGAAGAAGCGGCTGAAATGGCTATCTCTTCTCCGCTGCTGGAAGATATCGATCTGTCCGGCGCACGCGGCGTGCTGGTTAACATTACTGCGGGCTTCGACCTGCGTCTGGATGAGTTCGAAACCGTGGGTAACACGATTCGTGCCTTTGCATCGGATAACGCGACCGTGGTTATCGGTACCTCTCTGGACCCGGATATGAACGACGAACTGCGCGTGACCGTTGTTGCGACTGGAATTGGTATGGACAAGCGTCCTGAAATCACTCTGGTGACCAACAAACAGGTACAGCAGCCGGTAATGGATCGTTACCAGCAGCACGGTATGGCGCCGTTGACGCAAGAGCAGAAACCGGTAGCGAAAGTGGTTAACGACAATACGCCGCAAACCACGAAAGAGCCGGATTATCTGGATATCCCTGCATTCCTGCGTAAGCAAGCTGATTAAGAATTAGCTGGAATTTGGGAATTGTGGCTCTTTGTGCTAAACTGGCCCACCGAATGTATAGTACACTTCGGTTGGATAGGTAATTTGGCGAGATTATACGATGATCAAACAAAGGACTCTTAAACGTATCGTTCAGGCGACTGGCGTCGGTTTGCATACCGGCAAAAAAGTCACCCTGACATTACGCCCTGCGCCGGCCAACACCGGGGTCATCTATCGTCGCACCGACTTGAATCCTCCGGTAGATTTCCCGGCCGATGCCAAATCTGTGCGTGATACCATGCTCTGTACGTGTCTGGTCAATGAGCATGATGTGCGGATTTCAACCGTAGAGCACCTTAATGCTGCTCTGGCGGGCTTAGGTATCGATAACATCGTTATTGAAGTTAACGCCCCGGAAATCCCGATTATGGATGGCAGTGCCGCTCCGTTCGTTTACCTGCTGCTTGATGCAGGTATTGAAGAACTGAGCAGCGCCAAAAAATTTGTTCGCATCAAAGAGACCGTTCGTGTCGAAGATGGCGATAAGTGGGCTGAGTTTAAGCCGTATAATGGTTTTACGTTGGATTTCACCATCGACTTTAACCATCCGGCGATCGACTCCAGCACGCAGCGCTACGCGATGAACTTCTCTGCGGATGCGTTCATGCGCCAGATCAGCCGCGCGCGTACTTTCGGCTTCATGCGTGATATCGAATATCTGCAGTCCCGCGGCCTGTGCCTGGGCGGCAGCTTCGATTGTGCCATCGTTGTTGACGATTATCGCGTATTGAACGAAGACGGCCTGCGTTTTGAAGACGAATTCGTTCGTCACAAAATGCTCGACGCGATTGGTGACTTGTTCATGTGTGGTCACAACATTATTGGTGCATTCACCGCGTATAAATCCGGTCATGCACTGAATAACAAACTATTGCAGGCAGTCCTGGCAAAACAGGAAGCCTGGGAATATGTGACCTTCCAGGACGATGCAGAACTGCCGTTGGCGTTCAAAGCACCTTCGACTGTACTGGCATAACGACATACGCTGTCGCATAAATTCGACTGGTAAATCTGGCACTCTCTCCGGCCAGGTGAGCCAGTCGTTTTTTATCTTTCGATTGCAAAACCACCTTATCTGAAGCGACTTTTTCCCCACCAACAGATTAAAACACCGTTCGATCGCTGCTTTCTTAAGCATATTTACCCGCGACTTGCTGTCATTACTGCTGTGGAGCGTACGCTTTAATGGTAATATTTATGCGCAAAAAAATGGTTTTGCATTTGTAACCCCAAACGCAGGGTATATCAGGTGGCAATAACGTGAGTGGAATACTGACGCGTTGGCGACAGTTAGGCAGACGGTACTTCTGGCCGCATCTCCTGTTGGGGATGGTCGCGGCTAGTTTAGGCCTGCCTGCGCTCGGTAATGCTGCTGAACCTAATACTCCCGCGAAGGCGACCGCCAGCAATCACGATCAATCTGCCAAAGTTAACTTTAGCCAGCTTGCTTTGCTGGAGGCGACCAATCGCCGCCCGAATTTTACCGTTGACTACTGGCATCAGCATGCCATTCGTACGGTCATTCGCCATCTTTCTTTTGCCATGGCTCCTCAGGCGCTGCCTGTTGCCGAAGAGCCGTTGCCAATCCAGGCGCACCATCTTGCGTTACTGAATACGCTCAGCGCGATGCTGACGCAAGAAGGCAGACCGCCCGCGACCGTGAGTCGCGTGACATATGCCCATTTTACCTCTCAGGCCGCATTTAGCGTTCCGGTCTGGATCAGCCAGCTGCAGGGTATCCGTGCTGGCCCTCAACGCCTCAGCTAAAAAAGAACCTTCCAACTTATAATTTTTGACTCCGCACCGCGGGGCGTTTGAGATTTTATTATGCTAATCAAATTATTAACAAAAGTATTCGGTAGCCGTAACGAGCGTACGCTGCGTCGTATGCGTAAAGTGGTCAATGTCATCAATGCAATGGAACCGGAGATGGAAAAACTCTCCGATGATGAACTGAAAGCGAAGACCGCTGAATTCCGCGCCCGTCTGGAAAAAGGCGCCAGCGTTGAAAGCCTGATCCCGGAAGCGTTCGCGGTGGTCCGCGAAGCGAGTAAGCGTGTGTTCGGCATGCGTCATTTCGACGTACAGCTGCTGGGTGGTATGGTGCTTAACGATCGCTGCATCGCGGAAATGCGTACCGGTGAAGGTAAAACCCTGACCGCAACGCTGCCAGCCTACCTCAACGCCTTAAGCGGGAAGGGTGTACACGTGGTTACCGTGAACGACTACCTGGCTCAGCGTGACGCCGAAAATAACCGCCCGCTGTTTGAATTCCTCGGCATGACCGTGGGTATCAACATGTCTGGCCTGCCTGCGCCAGCCAAGCGTGAAGCCTACAATGCCGATATTACTTACGGTACCAACAACGAATACGGCTTTGACTACCTGCGCGACAACATGGCGTTTAGCCCGGAAGAGCGCGTTCAGCGTAAACTGCACTATGCGCTGGTCGATGAAGTCGACTCCATCCTGATCGATGAAGCGCGTACGCCGCTGATCATTTCCGGTCCGGCTGAAGACAGCTCGGAAATGTATAAAAAAGTGAACAAAATCATCCCGCACCTGATTCGTCAGGAGAAGGACGATTCCGACACGTTCCAGGGGGAAGGCCACTTCTCTGTTGATGAGAAAGCGCGCCAGGTCAACCTGACCGAACGTGGTCTGGTACTGATTGAAGAGCTGTTGGTTAACGAAGGCATTATGGATGAGGGCGAGTCGCTGTACTCTCCGGGCAACATTATGCTGATGCACCACGTGACTGCTGCACTGCGCGCGCACGTGCTGTTTACTCGCGACGTTGACTATATCGTGAAAGACGGTGAAGTTATCATCGTCGACGAACACACCGGTCGTACCATGCAGGGTCGCCGCTGGTCCGATGGTCTGCACCAGGCTGTTGAAGCCAAAGAAGGCGTAGATATCCAAAACGAGAACCAGACGCTGGCATCTATTACCTTCCAGAACTACTTCCGTTTGTACGAAAAACTGGCCGGTATGACCGGTACAGCAGACACTGAAGCCTTTGAATTCAGCTCCATCTACAAACTGGATACCGTGGTTGTGCCGACCAACCGCCCGATGATCCGTAAGGATTTACCGGATCTGGTGTACATGACTGAAGCGGAAAAAATTCAGGCGATCATTGAAGATATTAAAGAGCGTACCGCAAATGGCCAGCCAGTGCTAGTTGGTACTATCTCTATTGAAAAATCGGAAGTGGTTTCTAATGAGCTGAACAAGGCGGGTATCAAACACAACGTTCTGAACGCCAAGTTCCACGCCAACGAAGCCGCAATCGTCGCCCAGGCGGGTTATCCTTCCGCAGTGACTATCGCGACAAACATGGCGGGTCGTGGTACCGATATCGTGCTGGGTGGTAGCTGGCAGGCGGAAATTGCCGAGCTGGAGGACCCGACTCCAGAACAAATCGCGCAGATCAAAGCCGAGTGGCAGGTTCGCCATGATGCGGTGTTAGCAGCAGGTGGTTTACATATTATCGGTACCGAGCGTCACGAATCTCGTCGTATAGATAACCAGCTGCGTGGTCGTTCTGGTCGTCAGGGGGATGCGGGGTCTTCTCGTTTCTATCTGTCGATGGAAGATGCGCTGATGCGTATTTTTGCTTCTGACCGCGTGTCCGGCATGATGCGTAAACTGGGCATGAAGCCTGGTGAAGCGATTGAACACCCGTGGGTGACTAAAGCGATTGCAAACGCGCAGCGTAAAGTAGAAAGCCGCAACTTCGATATTCGTAAGCAACTGCTGGAATATGATGACGTTGCCAATGACCAGCGTCGCGCAATCTACACCCAGCGTAACGAACTGCTGGACGTAACTGACGTTAGCGAAACCATTAATAGCATCCGTGAGGATGTCTTCAAAGCGACGATTGATGCCTATATTCCGCCGCAGTCTCTGGAAGAAATGTGGGATATCCCGGGTCTGCAGGAACGTCTGAAAAACGACTTCGATCTGGAAATGCCTATTTCAGAGTGGCTTGATAAAGAGCCTGAGCTGCATGAGGAAACGCTGCGCGAACGTATTCTGGCAAACGCCATCGAAGTTTATCAGCGTAAAGAAGAAGTTGTGGGCGCGGAGATGATGCGTCACTTCGAAAAAGGCGTGATGCTGCAAACTCTCGATTCTCTGTGGAAAGAGCACCTTGCGGCGATGGACTACCTGCGTCAGGGTATCCACCTGCGTGGTTATGCGCAAAAAGATCCGAAGCAGGAATACAAGCGTGAATCCTTCTCTATGTTTGCATCAATGCTGGAATCACTGAAGTACGAAGTGATCAGCACCCTGAGCAAAGTTCAGGTACGTATGCCTGAAGAAGTAGAAGCGATGGAGCAGCAACGTCGTGAAGACGCTGAACGTTTAGCGCAGATGCAGCAGTTGAGCCATAAAGGTGACGATTCTGCCGCGGCAGAAGAGCTGGCAGCACAAACTGGCGATCGTAAAGTGGGCCGTAACGATCCGTGTCCTTGCGGTTCCGGGAAAAAGTACAAACAGTGCCATGGCCGTCTGAGCTAAGAAAATAACTTACTGAAAAGGCGCAGAATTCTGCGCCTTTTTTATGGACTATAAAGATGAAAATACTGCAGATCGCCGTCGGGATTATTCGCAACCAGCACCATGAAATTTTTATAACCCAGCGTGCGGCTGATGCCCACATGGCAAATAAGCTGGAGTTCCCCGGCGGGAAAATTGAAGCGGGCGAAACGCCGGAGCAGGCGCTGATTCGCGAGTTACAGGAAGAAGTAGGCATTACGCCGACTCAAAGCTCACTGTTCGAAAAGCTGGAGTACCAGTTTCCGGACCGGCATATCACTCTGTGGTTCTGGCTGGTTGAAAGCTGGGAAGGCGAACCGTGGGGGAAAGAGGGGCAACCGGCGCAGTGGATTGCGCAAGATGCTCTGAATGCAGAAGATTTTCCGCCTGCGAATGCGCCGGTAATTGAAAAGCTGATTACTGGATAATGGTGTTCGTAGGCCGGATTAGGCAACCCCACCATCCGGCAAATTAGGGCGGGGTCGCTACGCTTGCCCGCCCTACGTTTTAGCTGAATTACTTCTGCTCTTCACTCCAGTCGTCGTTTTCCGACAGATCACCAGAGCTTGGGATACGTTTCTCTTCTGCGGCCCACTCACCCAGATCGATTAACTGGCAGCGCTTGCTGCAGAATGGGCGAAACGGGCTGATTTCACCCCACACTACGGGTTTGCCGCAGGTTGGGCAGTTGACGATGGTTTGTTCAGACATGTTGACTCCTTAACAGCACGCCAGATCAAAATCGAGACGCTCAGGCACCTGGCCATTCTCGCTATCCAGCGGCATAAAGCGAATAGCAAAGCGGCTCTTATGACCAGAAATTTGCGGATAAAGCTGCGAATCAAGCGGCAGCTGCAAGCGAAGCAGATCGGCATCTTCGCCGTTGTCCTGATAAAAACCATTCAAGCTGGTTTGCTTACGGAATGGCGCAGAGTTGCGAATTAAATCCAGCACCAGCGACAGTGCCTGATTGAGCGGATTCAGACTTGCAAGCCAGGTTTCAACCTGCGCGTCGCGATGCGACTGCGGTAGATGTAACCAAATATGCAGGGTCGGCAGATCGAAGCTGCAGCATCCGCCAGGAATGCTTAAACGCTGACGTACAAGGCCAATCAGACGATCTTCGCGCAGCGTCTGTCCAATACGCGGAGCCGAAATAAGAATGCTGCCCGCGCTTTTTAACTGCTGGCGCAATGCGTCGATCCTGTTTTGATCGACGCCGGGAACTTCAACCCAGGCCTGGAGTTTACGCTGTTGTCTTTCCAGCTCTTTGAGGAGTTCGGTACGGACTTCGCCGCGTTCAAAGACATCCAGTAAGTCTCCGATGTTGCGGAAAAAATGCAGTGCGCCTGCATGGTCCGCTATGGGTACATTAACGGAGAGCTGTTGGATTAAAAACTCTATGCGCAGCCATGTACGCATCTTCTCATTGAGAGGGTGTTCAAAAAGGACCTGGGTGTGCATTACGGTTTTTCCTGTGAGACAAACTGCAACGCGCATTGCAAATAGAGCGCGTGCAGGCGGGCGACATCCGA
>NZ_SZWS01000055.1:0-10149 GCF_005281245.1 Citrobacter sp. wls826 | reverse complement strand
CGGTGCGCCATTATTATCAATAACATCGTCTGCCACGGCCAGACGCGCTTCGCGCGTTGCCTGGGCAGCAAGAATTTGTTCAACATGCTCACGCGTGACGTCATCGCGCTGCATAGTGCGTCTGAGCTGTGTCTCGGGAGTAACATCCACCACGAGTACGCGGTTGGCTTTTTTATACAGCGAATTTTCCACCAGCAAAGGTACAACCCACAACAGATAAGGGGAGGTTGCTTGCTGAAACTGGCGCTGCGTTTCCTGCTGAATAAGCGGATGGAGCAGGGCATTCAGCCAGCTTTTCTCCTCAGGACTGGAAAAAATGCGTTCGCGTAAAATGCGTCGCTGCAACGATCCGTCGGTAGCTATAACTTCGGTACCAAAATGTTCTTCGATCGCCTTAAGGGCTGGGGTACCGGGTTCAACCACCTGGCGCGCAATAATATCTGCATCAATGACGTTTATTCCGAGGTCTGCGAACGCATTTGCAACGGTACTTTTACCACTGCCAATGCCACCGGTTAAGGCTACCGTATACCTCATAGATGCAGATCCTGGAGTTTAAGTTTGATTATCAAACAGTTAAAAGTTAAGCGTGCGACGGCGAGGTTGCTGCAGGATTAACCTACTATTCGCCAGGTAAATTTATGGGATTGTAGCGTAAAAAAAGAGAATTTCGCAGTCTTGCGCGGCATTGATTAGTGCGTATGATAGCGTCACTGGAGTTGTGAGTTTCGATTTTTCGCCATTAACCCCAGGAATCCGCACATGCGTATCGAAGAAGATCTGAAGTTAGGTTTCAAAGACGTTCTTATCCGCCCTAAGCGTTCTACTCTCAAAAGCCGTTCCGATGTTGAGCTGGAACGTCAATTTACCTTTAAGCACTCAGGTCAGACCTGGTCCGGCGTACCCATTATTGCCGCGAACATGGACACTGTCGGGACGTTTGCCATGGCAACGGCGCTGGCATCCTTCGACATCCTGACTGCGGTACACAAACACTATTCTGTTGAAGACTGGGCTGCTTTCATCGCAGAGAGCTCTGCTGATGTGCTCAAACACGTAATGGTTTCAACCGGCACCTCTGACGCAGATTTCGAAAAAACCAAACAGATTCTGGCGCTCAACCCGGCGCTGAACTTTATCTGCATTGATGTGGCAAATGGCTACTCAGAGCATTTTGTTCAGTTTGTGTCGAAAGCGCGTGAAGCATGGCCGACAAAAACAATTTGTGCGGGCAATGTGGTTACTGGAGAAATGTGTGAAGAGCTGGTACTTTCCGGCGCGGACATTGTTAAAGTCGGCATTGGCCCGGGTTCTGTATGTACCACACGTGTAAAAACCGGCGTTGGCTACCCACAGCTTTCTGCGGTTATTGAATGTGCCGATGCAGCTCACGGTCTGGGCGGCATGATTGTCAGTGACGGCGGCTGCACAATGCCGGGTGACGTGGCAAAAGCGTTTGGCGGTGGCGCGGACTTCGTTATGCTCGGCGGTATGTTGGCCGGTCATGAAGAAAGCGGCGGCAAAATTGTTGAAGAGAACGGTGAGAAATTCATGCTGTTCTACGGCATGAGCTCTGAATCAGCCATGACGCGTCACGTTGGTGGTGTTGCACAATACCGCGCTGCGGAAGGTAAAACCGTTAAGTTGCCTCTGCGTGGCCCGGTTGATAACACTGCACGCGATATCCTTGGCGGCCTGCGTTCTGCCTGTACCTATGTCGGTGCATCGCGCCTGAAAGAACTGACCAAACGTACAACGTTTATTCGTGTACAGGAACAAGAAAACCGCGTTTTCAATAGCCTGTAAGAACAGGTAGGACTATGACATGCCGGATAAGCAGTGCGCCATCCGGCATTTGAATTTATCCCACCCCGCTCATCGCATCTCCTAAATGAAAAATCGGCAAATACATCGCAACGACCAGCGTACCGATTATCAGCCCCGTAATGACCAGTAACGCAGGCTCGAGTAGCGCAGCCAGATTCTCTGCCTGAGACAATGTTTTCTCGCCGTGGTGATGGGCGAGATTACGCAGCATTGTATCCAGCGAGCCGGAAGCCTCACCTGTTCTGACCAACTGTATGCACAATGGGCTGAATTCACCGCAATTTTTTAGCGCTAACCAGACCGGTTTTCCGGCGCTGATGTCGTGATGTACCTGCGCTAAGCGTTGTGACCAGAAAGGGTTGGCCAGCGTTTCAGTGACGCTCTCAAGACCTTGCAGAAAAGGAATACCTGCATTTTGCGTTAACGCCAGAACAGTGAAGATCTGCGTGAGTTTTTGCCCTCTCACCATCGGCCCTATGACCGGGAAGCCGAGCAGCAATTTCTGGCGCAGAGTGAGCCAGTATGGCTGCTGCTTCATCAGGTGATATGCTGCAACCGCTATCAGGCTGAATGCTCCCGCCAGCCATCCCCATTGGCTGCTAAAATGCGCGATGGCAATAATCCACTGAGTGAGTACTGGTAGCGGGGTGTTAAACGTCTGGTAAATGGCGGCAAACTCAGGGAGTACAAACTGCAGCATCGCGAATACCACCATCACTGCCATCGTGATGATGAATATCGGATAGCGTAGGGCTTTTTTAACTTTATCCGCCAGCTGCTGTTGATTCTTCTGCTGGCGGGCGAGTTCAAAGCAGCAGTCGTCCAGCTTACCCGTAAGCTCTCCGGTACGGATCATTGCCAGATAAAGAGGCGGAAAAACGTGTTGCCACTGAGATAGCGATGTGGAGAGAGAAATACCCTGTTCCATATCGTGAGCCAGCGTACGCAGTAGCGCTTGCCATTGGCTGCTGGGATGCTGTTCAGCCAGCAAAGCTAAACTTGCCGAGAGTGTTAGCCCTGCTTTCAGCAACGTCGCCAGTTGATGTATGGTTTCAGCGCTTTTTTCACGGCTCCAGTGTGAGGCTTTGACACGCATACGATTAATGCGCAGCGGCGTGATATGCCGTTGCTCGAGAGCAAGCATCAATGAGGGGCGGGTATCGGCCCAAAGTACGCCTTCCAGTGGATTACCTTCGTTGCTAATACCTTGCCAGCGCCAAAGCAGTTTAGCTGACATGGGGCATGCCCAGTACGCGTACCAACTCTTCAAATGTTGTTAACCCTTGTTCGACGGCCTTGCAACCATTTTCGAAAAGCGTGCTCATCCCCAGTTGCTGAGCATTCGATTCCACTCCGTCTACGGACGTACCGTTGGCGATGCTCTGGCGCAATGCAGGTGTCACGGGGAGAACTTCAAACAATGCCGTACGGCCATAAAATCCGTGATAGCAATGTTGGCAGCCCGGAGCCTGCCAACGAGGCAGTGGCGTAGGCCAGATCGCTTCCGGGAGCATGATCGGCGTTTCCAGGCGTTGTCGGCAATGGGGACACAATTTTCTCACCAACCGCTGCGCAATAACGAGCGTCAGCGCGGAGGCGATCATCCAGCGTGCAACCCCCATTTGCTGCAAGCGTATTAGTGTTTCTGTGGTGGAATTGGTATGTAGTGTTGATAGAACCAGATGACCGGTTTGTGCGGCTTTAAGGGCTATTTCAGCCGTTTCGCCATCACGGATTTCACCCACCATGATAATGTCGGGATCCTGGCGCAGCAGCGCGCGCAATACTCCCTGAAAAGTGAGACCGGCACGTGGATGAATTTGTGTCTGGTTAAGACCTGCGATCGGGATCTCTACTGGATCTTCCACGCTACAGAGGTTAACGTCCGGAGTGTTTCGGGTCTGCAGCGCACTGTACAGCGTGACCGTTTTACCGCTTCCGGTCGGTCCGGTGACCAGAATCAGCCCCTGAGGCTGCTGCAACGCTTGTGAAAATGCTGCCAGCTGCGCGTCCTGCATTCCCAGCGCGGTGATTTCCAGCGCTTGATCGACCTGATGCAGTAGCCGTAGCACCACTTTTTCGCCAAAGCGACAGGGCAAGGTGGCGATGCGAAACGAGACCGGCTCTCCTGAAATCTCAACGGTAAATTGGCCGTCTTGCGCAAGTCGGTGCTCGGCAATATCCAGACTGCCTAAAACTTTTAGTCTGGCAGTGATGGCGATACCCATCTCGGTCGTGACGTCCGGTAAAGCATGCAGTACGCCATCCACACGTAATCTGATTCGATAGTGATTTTCCGCTGGTTCAAAATGAATATCAGAAGCCCGTTGCACCAGCGCGGATTGAAACGTCTGATTCAGCAAATCTGCTGCGCTGGCGCTGCTTTTCGTGACCACTGCCGGGAGCATTTTCTGTGGCGTATGCGTGTGGCCTTCCATTTGTTGACGCGTCCAGCAGACGATGTCGATACGTCGGGTGGTGGCAAAATGCAGTGCGTCCAGCAATTCGTGGGATGGAGCGTCCACGACGGCGATGTGCACCACTTCATTGTCTGCATCCAGTAATATTCCCTGATGACGTTGGCACAGCGCCGTAAGTTGGGTGGTATTCATCTCTTTTCCTTAATTAATATCGAAACGGAAAACGTCTTCACAGGCCTGTTGCAATGCGCTGTCATTCTGGATAACGCAGTTACGACTCCAGCCGGTAATACCGTTGGCATTGTCCCAACCCGGCGTCATGGTGATGCTTAACCCGTTCAGGCTTTCTTGTCCGCTGAGGCTGACCACTCCTTTTTCAACGCTCATGGCGGAGACATAACGGGTGGTGGCTGGAGAAGGGATGCCATTCGTTCCGGCATCACAGGTTGTTGTTCCGCCATGCTCCAGCGCACAGAGCTCAACCGCCGTGCGATAGGGAACAAAGGTTTGCAGCATGTCTGTTAACGCGGCTTTGCGCAGATAGTTTTGATAAGCCGGAATACCGATGGCGCTAAGGATGGCAATAATGCCAATGACCACCATGAGTTCGATAAGTGTGAAGCCTCGTTGCTTGTCCATCGTTCGCTCCTTGAGTTAGCTGGCGCTACTTTGGCAAACGCTCGGGGTCACGGCGAGAGGCAAAAAACAGAACGGGAAGGCGGGTTCCGAGGATTTTTATGAAATTACAGAGTCAGACAACGTATTTGCGAAGAGGCTCGAAGAAACAGCCGTATGGCGGCGTAAACGCTTATCCGGCTGATAGAAAAACCGGCGTGATGGGCCCGATAAGTGAAAGTACTATCGGGCTAAACCATCAGTAATTAGCGAAAACGCATAGAGAGATCGAGCGCGCGAACATGCTTGGTCAGCGCGCCAACAGATATGAAATCCACGCCAGTTTCGGCAAATTCGCGCAGAGTTTCATGAGTGACGTTACCCGACACTTCCAGACGCGCCTGGCCGTTGGTGCGTTTTACCGCTTCCCGCATTTGGTCAGTTTCGAAGTTATCGAGCATGATGATGTCGGCCCCTGCTTTCAGCGCGTCGTCCAGTTCATCCAGGCTTTCTACTTCGACTTCAACCGGCACATCCGGGTGCAGCCAGAAGGCTTTTTCAACGGCCTGACGTACCGAACCTGAAGCAATAATGTGGTTTTCTTTAATCAAGAAAGCGTCAGAAAGGCCCAGACGATGATTCGCGCCGCCGCCGCATAATACGGCGTATTTCAGCGCGGTACGCAGCCCCGGCAGAGTTTTACGTGTATCCAGCAGTTGAGTTTTTGTTCCCGCCAGCAGGTCGACGTATTTACGCACCTCGCTCGCCACACCCGAAAGCGTCTGTACAAAATTAAGCGCGGTACGTTCGCCGGTTAGCAGCACGCGGGAAGGGCCGTCCAGTTCAAATAGCAGCTGATTGGTCTTAATGCTGTCGCCATCTTCGACATGCCAGGTGATGTTGACATCATCGCCAGCCAGTTGAATAAAGACCTCTTCAACCCAACGTTTTCCACAAAAAACGCCATCTTCGCGGGTGATCACGGTGGCGTGGGAGCGCATCTCCGCGGGTAAAAGCTGTGCGGTGATATCGTTATTGGCATCAACTTCTCCGCCTAAATCTTCACGCAGCGCCTGAGCTACAGCGGCAGGGATATCCAGATTTATACGTTCCAACAGCGCGTCACGTCGGTAGTCAGGGTTATAGCGGCGAGGCGGCATGATAAAACTCCAAATTGCTAACGAATCATAAGGTGGAAACATGCTACCCTGAACCTGATATGAGCACCACCAATAAGGAGATTCTGCATGTTGTTAGACGAGGGCTGGCTGGCAGAGGCGCGACGCGTTCCCTCTCCTCATTACGATTGCCGCCCGGATGACGAAAACCCTTCTCTGCTGGTGGTGCATAATATCAGCCTGCCGCCCGGCGAGTTTGGCGGCCCGTGGATCGATGCGCTGTTTACGGGCACGATTGATCCCAATGCCCATCCTTATTTTGCCGGGATCGCCCATTTGCGCGTTTCGGCACATTGTTTAATTCGCCGTGACGGTGAAATCGTGCAGTATGTCCCCTTTGATAAACGCGCCTGGCATGCTGGCGTGTCGAACTATCAAGGCCGCGAACGCTGTAATGATTTCTCAATTGGTATTGAGCTGGAAGGGACGGATACGCTGGCTTATACCGATGCGCAGTATCAGCAACTGGCAGCCGTGACGAATGCCCTGATTACGCGTTATCCGGCCATTGCCAACAACATGACAGGACATTGCAATATTGCGCCCGAGCGTAAGACCGATCCCGGGCCCTCTTTTGACTGGGCAAGGTTTCGCGCCCTGGTCACCCCCTCGTCGCACAAGGAGATGACATGACGCTGTTTACAACATTACTGGTGTTGATTGTTGAACGCCTGTTTAAGCTGGGTGAGCACTGGCAGCTTGATCACCGGGTTGAAGCTTTTTTCCGCCGGGTGAAGCATTTTTCGATGATGCGTACGGTAGGCATGGCCCTTATTGCGATGGGGGTGACGTTCCTGTTGCTGCGCGCACTTCAAGGCCTGTTGTTTAACGTGCCTTTGCTGGTGGCGTGGATCTTAATTGGTTTGCTGTGCATCGGCGCTGGCAAGACGCGTCTTCATTATCATGCCTATCTGAACGCGGCTGCTCGCGATGACGCTCACGCCCGTGAAGCGATGGCCAGCGAGCTGACCCTGATTCATGGGATTCCGCCTGAGTGCGATGAGCGTGAGTTCTTGCGTGAACTGCAGAACGCGCTGCTATGGAACAACTTTCGCTTTTATCTGGCGCCGTTATTCTGGCTGATTGTCGGTGGCCCGTGGGGACCGGTGACGCTGGTGGGTTATGCCTTTCTACGTGCCTGGCAGTCCTGGCTGGCGCGCTATCAGACGCCACACCAGCGTTTGCAATCAGGTATCGATGCGATCCTGCACGTGCTGGACTGGATCCCGGTGCGCCTGGCGGGTGTCGTCTATGCGCTGCTGGGGCACGGCGAGAAGGCGTTACCTGCCTGGTTTGCGTCGCTGGCGGATCTGCATACTTCGCAATATCAGGTGCTTACTCGCCTTGCGCAGTTTTCTTTAGCGCGTGAACCACATACCGATAAAGTCGCAACGCCAAAAGCCGCGGTTTCGATGGCGAAGAAGACCTCGTTTGTGGTGGTGGTGGTCATTGCCGTGTTGACCATTTATGGAACATTAATTTAAGCCATTATTATTGGTGGATGGCGTTGCGCTTATCCGTCGAGGAAAAAAAATTGGTCCGGTCGCTTTGTGCTTGCGGGCCAATCTTTCAAAGCGTATCAGCAGGTGGGATGCCAAAATCTGGCATCCCGTTTTCGTTCCAGCGTACCAGCTTCAGACGAGTGTGGCGGTTTGGGTCGTACAGCGGATCGCCCTCGATTTCAGTGTAATTTCTCGCGTGGTACACCAGCACATCTTCTCCTTCCGGCGTTTGCGTAAAGCTGTTGTGTCCCGGCCCGTATTGGCGGTTTTCGTAGCTGGTGGTAAAGACCGGGCGCGGCGATTTGTGCCAGTTCTGCGGGTTGAGCGGATCGGCATTGAGATCAATCCACAATAATCCCATACAGTAGTTCTCATCGGTGGCGCTGGCGGAATAGCTGATAAACAGCTTATCGCCGTGAACCATGACGGCCGGGCCTTCGTTGACCCAAAAACCCCGGCATTCCCAGTCATACTCTGGATGACTGAGCATTACCGGCTCGCCTTTAATCGTCCATGGATTTTCCAGTTCGGCGAGATAGATATTGGAGTTTCCGGCGATATCGGGGGATTTCTGCGCCCACAGATACCACTGTTTTCCCTGATGGTTAAAGGTGGTGGCATCGAGCGCGAAGGTATCAAACTGCGTTTTAATCTGCCCTTTCTCTGTCCATTGGCCGGTCAGCGGATCGGCGTCTGCACATTCGAGCGCAAACATACGGTGCTGGAACATCCCCAGCTTGTCGAGCGCCTGTGTGTGGGCGGCGGCAAAATAGATGTACCACTTGCCTGCCAGATGATGGATCTCAGGTGCCCAGATCAGCTGGCTCATGGGGCCGTTTTCTGGTTTGCGCCAGACGACAACCGGGATAGCGGTGCGTAACCCTTCCAGCGAGTCCGCCCGGCGGATCTCCAGACAATCGTATTCGGGCACTGAAGCAATGAAATAGTAGTGGCTACCGTCACGTAAAATAAACGGGTCGGCACGCTGTTCAATAAAGGGGTTTGGCCACTGATTCATTAGGCTTTCCTTACGTTTTCAGTCGTTTTTATATCGTGGTACTCATTCAGTTCACGGTAGTTGGCGCGGCGCTTTTCTAAATCTGTCTGGATTTGTTGCATAAACTCGCGGTCAACTTTCAGCAGACGAACTACGCCTGCGGTAATCAGGTAGCCTACACCCGGTATGATGGTAAACAGCAGCATAATACCGTTAATGGCGGAGTCGCTTTGCGCTTTCGCCCCTGCGTCGTAGCCGTACCAGGAGAGCAGGAAACCAACCATCGCTCCGGCAATCGCCAGGCCCAGTTTCAGGAAGAACAGGTTGCCGGAGAAGCTGATTCCGGTGATACGTTTACCGGTTTTCCACTCGCCGTAGTCATCGACATCTGCCATCAGCGACCAGTGCAGTGGGGATGGGATCTGATGCAGAATGTTGAGCAGGAAGTAAAGCACCATAATCATCATGGTGGCTTTAGGATCGAAGAAGTAAAACGCGCCGGAGAAAATCGCCAGGATGATATTGGTCCAGAAGAAGACTTTCAGTTTGCACCAGCGATCGGTTAACACCTTCGCCAGCATGCTGCCGATCATCATGCCCACAACGCCAAGGCTGATAAACAACGTTGCGAACTGCGTGCTTTGCTGCATAACCCAGGTTACGTAGTACATGGTGGCAGCCATGCGAATAAAGCCCGGACAGACGTTGCATAGGGTTAACAGCAGGATTTTTACCCACTGATCGTTCTTCCATACGTCTTTCAGGTCGGCTTTTAAATCGTCGTTAGTCGGGACGGCAGGACGTACGCGCTCACGGACGGTTGCAAAGCAAAACAGGAACATACACATGCCGATGAAGGCCAGCACTGCCATCGCCATCTGATAGCCTTTAGCTTTATCTTCCCCGCCAAACCAGTCCGCCATTGGCAGCAAGGTGAGGGAGAGCAGCAGGGTTGCAATTCCTACCAACACAAAGCGATATGACTGGCAGGCGACACGTTCCTTTGGATCGTTAGTGATGACGCTGCCGAGCGAGCAGTATGGGATGTTGATCGCTGTATAGGTGATAGAGAGCAGGAAGTAGGTGACGAACGCATAGATTACTTTGCTGTTATACGTCCACTCAGGGGTGGTAAACATGAGTACGCTAAATAATGCGTATGGGAAAGCCATCCACAAAAGCCATGGACGAAATCGACCATATTTGCTGCGGGTGCGGTCGGCCATCGCGCCCATAATAGGGTCGGTAACGGCATCTATAACGCGTACTGACAGCAGTAACACGCCGACCAGGGCCGGTGCCAGGCCAAAAATATCTGTGTAAAAATAGTTAACAAACAACATGATGGCGCCAAAGATGATGTTGCATCCGGCGTCGCCCATTCCATAGCCGATCTTTTCTTTCACCGTGAGCTTACTGGTTTCCATCAACTGCACTCCATTAATAAGATATGGAGATAATTATTGTCTGGCAGAGGTGTTTTTGCGTTGCAGGATAACGCCAGTGATATGGACGAAACAGTCGTGAGTGGGAAAGTGTGAGGCAGGTAACAACCCCCACCTGATGCAGGTGGGGGAGGGAGAATTAATGCGCTTTAGCTACTTTGGCGG
>NZ_SZWS01000017.1:35512-36133 GCF_005281245.1 Citrobacter sp. wls826 | reverse complement strand
CCTCGCGGCGGGGAAAAACCTCTGTATCCACCCTCCTACCTCTATTATCCACTGCCATTGATTTAACAAATGGTGCGTTTAACCGTCAAAAGTCATTCACATAGCGAATATGAAGAGTTAAAAACGCACATTTTGCAAAAATTCATATCTCAATGATTTAATTGAATTTATTATAAAATTGATGCTTAAAACCCTATTTTTAATTCCGTTTTGTTATAAAAAATATTTTTCTTAATACTTAACCCGCATGGAAACAATTAGCGTGGTATTAATTTATCGAGTGATTAGTGTATACTTGATTTTGTGATGAGGGTCACGAAACGCAGACCCCAATAAAAGAATTCGACGAGGTAAATATCATGAAAATCAAAACAACTATTGCAACCTTAAGCCTTCTTTCTGTTCTCTCTTTCGGTGCAAGCGCCGCAGTGACTCAGGTAAACTCACAAGAAGCACAGAACCTGCAATCCATGGGCAGCATCTCCGTATCTCAGATCGGTAGCTCACCAATGGACATGCGTCAGGCTATCGCCGCTAAAGCTGAAAAAGCGGGTGCCAGCAGCTATCGCGTCACCGAACTCCGTGAAGGCGCTCACTGGCACGCGACTGCAGAACTCTACA
>NZ_SZWS01000017.1:35094-35471 GCF_005281245.1 Citrobacter sp. wls826 | reverse complement strand
CTAGTCCGACGACTTGCCCCCGCCTGCCGGGGGCTTTTTTATGCCTTACATTGAGTGACGAACGTTAAAGCGCAGCTGTCCTTCCAGCTCTTCTTCCGCTTCATCGAACAGTAAAATCAGCGCGCCGTATCGCCTGCGTAGCTTGTCCGGCAAATGAACAAATTCAATCTCCAGCGGCAGCGGTAAAACGTCCCCGATAACCACCTCCCACAGAGAATCTAAATCAACCACTTTTTCCCGGGCGAGACCGAACGCGCGCGTAAACTCACGGTAGAAATCCCCCTGGTCTTCTATCTCGTCAAAATCAAATGTATAGATGTTCATCTATAGCCACCATCCCGACGCCAGTCACTCTACAGACCATCAATATGCAGGAA
>NZ_SZWS01000017.1:33207-35009 GCF_005281245.1 Citrobacter sp. wls826 | reverse complement strand
CCTTTAGCGTCGGTTTCCAACTCTTAATTACTGGTTAGCGCATGCTGGTATTTGTGCAGCATCCCGCTAAGTCGTTTTACCGGCTCGGTCACCTGCGGTGGCGCTTGCCAGATGATTAATTTCTCCTGATAGATCTCAAGCTCTTCCAGCAACTGGCTAAAGTAGCGTCGGCGCTTGTCGTCGTTTCCTGCGGAAATCACGTGATCCGCAGTGCGACGAAGCTGGCGATGGAACGCGGATAGATCCTCGTTTACCGGTATCGGCGCATCGCGCAAGCGCTGATGCGCAATGATCATCGTCAGCGCCAGGCGAAACTTCGCCAGGTCGCC
Organism: Citrobacter sp. wls826; assembly: GCF_005281245.1. Classification (NCBI taxonomy): domain Bacteria; kingdom Pseudomonadati; phylum Pseudomonadota; class Gammaproteobacteria; order Enterobacterales; family Enterobacteriaceae; genus Citrobacter; species Citrobacter sp. wls826. The sequence goes on along the minus strand of NZ_SZWS01000017.1, from coordinate 34,680 downwards.
GGGAAATTTGTTCATCAGCAAAAACAGCTGCTGATAAAGCGCCGGGAGATGGTTTTCTTTACGACGTACCACGTTGGTGGTCATCGCTGAAACCGCCGCCGAGACAAACTGGTTGAGCAACACGCGACCCGTTCTGTCACGAGAGTTATCGCGCACCAACAGAATGACGATAAATGCCAGCACGCAGCCAACAATTTGCCCCAGCGCACTATCAAGGAACTGGCTAAAGTGGAAGGTCATCGGGTTATCCAGCACGATGATATTAATAGTGCTGGCCAGCGCCCCCATTGATCCCAGCCGTCGTTTCTGTACCTCTATACCCAGAAAGAACCCCAGCACCGCCAGGCTCAGGCACAGTAACAACATGCTTTGTTGCGTATTGGGGATAATCACCAAGAAATAGAGCGCCCCGAGCGGTAACGCCGCCAACGTACCGTAAATAAAGTCAATCGCCACCATGCGCGGGTTGGGCAAACGCATTGCCAGCGAAGTGACAACCGCAATCATCACCATTGCGCCGCTGCCGGAGGTCCATCCGGTCCACAGCCAGAATAAAGTTCCCAGCACACAAGAAAGCGTGGTGCGCCAGAAGTTGACCATCGCATGATGGCGCTCGGCAGACTCCACCTTCACTACTGGCTCACCTTGCAGGATCTCTTCTTCCAGGGCGCTAATTTTGGTATTACTCAGTACACCGCGTTTGAGCAACAGGTAGCGCGTCGCGGCGCCTGCCCAACTATATATCGTGATCGGCGTTTCGCGTTCGCCGGTCCAGGCAATCACCCGCCGCATCCGCTTCAACTGTTTATGAACATCCTGCACCGTTTCAACCGGCATATTGAACAACTCGCGGAAGGTATCAGTGATCAGTTCGGGTCGAGTGTTCTGAATAAGATAGGTTTCGCAGGACTGCGTGATGAGCGTGAGTGACAGCGTGTTCAATGCTTTGAGTCTGCGGTTAGCCCGCCCCCAGCGTGAGGACTCCATATTCAGGTTACTTCGCATGCCTTCCAGCGCCGCCGTACGCCGGACTAAATCGCCCCAGGCTTTGTCCACTTCTTCACTGTCACCATGCTTAATGCACAGTTGCATAAGCTGATACTGCGCCACCAGCAGGCTGTCCAGTTCGACATCAATCTCCTGTTTCACCGAACGGGGCGAAAAGAGCAGATCGGCCACAATAGCACAGACAATCCCCATCACTATTTCACTACAACGTTCGAGCGCAAATTGCGGCGTCAGCAGCGGTTCAGCCTGGATGGTAATGACGATGATCAGCGCCGTATAGCCCGAAAGTCCCCAGGCATAGGAGTTTTCGATCTTCACAAGCGACGAGATCCAGGTACAAAAACCGGCCCAGATACAACACACCAGGATCATCAATAACGGGGCGCGGATCATGCTGATGATAATGATCAGTGCAGCAATACAGCCGATAAATGTCCCGACAATACGCAGCATGCCGCGATAGCG
>NZ_SZWS01000017.1:28912-33115 GCF_005281245.1 Citrobacter sp. wls826 | reverse complement strand
CCGCCACAATGGCGGCGGTCAGCACCGCCCAGCGCGGGGTCTCAAGTTGGAAGTGAAAGCCAACGAACAGCGCCAGTACAATCGCGCACGCCAGTTTTACCGCAAAGCGGATATGCTGGTTGGCAATAGAGAAAATGCCCATCACGATTAGCCAAACTCGCGCAGGCGGTGCGCCATTTTACGGAAGAAGGATTCCCGGCTTGCATCGCGATCCTGCTTGCCGGTAATGACGACGGTAGCCGTAGTCCCCGCAGGCCACAGGGTTCCCTGCTGCTCATCAAGACGAATTCGCACCGGTACACGCTGCGCCAGACGCACCCATTCGAGATTGGAATCAATGGTCGCCATACCCTTTGCGTCCCGCGTGCTGCTGGCATTCGTTACGCCAGCCGCCACGCTATCAACGGTGCCCTTCAGCACATGATTACTGCCCAGCGGGGTGATCTCTGCGCGATACCCAGGGCGGACGCCTTCCAGCTTGGTTTCTTCCATATAGGCCAGCACATAAAAAGAATGCTGTTTGACCAACGCCACCGCCGTAGAGCCGCGAGTAATAAATTCGCCGCTGTAGACGTTCAGGTTAGTCACCCAGCCATCTGCTGGCGCGCGAATGACGGTACGTTCCAGATCTAATTTCGCCAGGTCGCGGGTCGCCTGCGCCTTCGCAAGCTGGTGTAATACGGTTTGCAGGACATTGTTTGACTGGTCGATCTCTTCACGAGACATAGCCTGCACGCCCAGCCGGTTACGACGGCTGGCTTCCTGGCGTTTTTCCTGTGATAACACCTGATAGTAGGCGACGTCTGCTTCCGCTTCTTCGAGCGCTTTTTTATAGCGCGGCTGATCGATGGTAAACAGAACCTGGTCTTTCTTCACCAGTTGATTATCATGAACGTTGACGTTAGTGATAAGCCCGGCGACATCCGGGGCTATTGCCACAACGTCGGCGCTGAAGCGCGCATCACGCGTCCACGGCGACTCGGTGTAGAACACCCATGCGCGGAAAATGGCGATGAAGGCCAGAATGACCAGTACGAGAGTCGTGGCCGTACGGGAGAGTTTTCTTGTTAGTGTTTTCACTTCAACCTCAAACGAACAGGCGCGTTATTAAATAGAACAGGCAGCAATACAGCGCGGTGTTAAACAGAGCCGGGTGCCAGACAAAATCATAGATGCCAGTTGGAACCAGTACCCGGCGCACCAGCCAGAAAATCGCCAGTGACAAAAGTAATTCGAAAAAAATCGGTGGGAAGGACAGACCAAACACCACGATAACGGGAAACAGACTCATGTTGACCTTGGTAGCTTAAGAGAGTGCAGGTGATAGATTTTCTAGCGTATGTCACCGCAGAGAAGGGCAAGGATGAGCCAGGCGAGAGCGACATAGCTGTTATTTGAATAATAATATATTAACGTAACTGTTATGCTGTTATCTATATTATGTGATCTAAATCACTTTTAAGTCAGAGTGAACAATGGAACGATTAAAACGTATGTCGGTGTTTGCCAAAGTTGTCGAACTGGGCTCCTTCACCGCCGCCGCAAGACAGTTACAAATGAGCGTTTCATCGATAAGCCAGACGGTCTCTAAACTGGAAGATGAGCTACAGGTCAAGCTGCTAAACCGCAGCACACGCAGCATTGGGCTAACTGAAGCCGGTAAAATTTATTATCAGGGTTGCCGCCGGATGCTGCACGAAGCACAGGATGTTCACGAACAGCTTTATGCCTTTAACAACACGCCCATCGGCACCTTGCGCATTGGCTGTTCTTCAACCATGGCACAAAATGTCCTCGCTGGGTTGACCGCAACGATGCTGAAAGAGTATCCAGGATTGACGGTAAATCTGGTAACAGGCATCCCGGCACCGGATTTAATCGCCGACGGTCTGGACGTGGTTATTCGCGTCGGCGCGTTGCAGGACTCCAGCCTGTTTTCACGTCGCCTGGGAACCATGCCGATGGTGGTCTGCGCCGCTAAAAGCTATCTCGCTCAGTTTGGCGTGCCGGAAAAACCCGCCGATCTCAGCAACCACTCGTGGCTGGAATACAGCGTGCGCCCGGATAATGAATTCGAACTTATCGCTCCGGAGGGGATCTCTACCCGCCTGATCCCAGAAGGGCGCTTCGTGACTAACGATCCGATGACGCTGGTGCGCTGGCTGGCCGCAGGCGCGGGCATTGCCTATGTGCCGCTGATGTGGGTGATCAATGAGATCAATCGTGGCGAAGTGGAGATCCTGCTGCCCCGCTACCAGTCGGATCCACGTCCGGTCTATGCGCTGTATACCGAAAAAGACAAACTACCGCTCAAGGTCCAGGTGGTGATTAACTATCTGACGGATTATTTTGTCGATGTGGCGCAGCTGTTTCAGGGGATGTACGGCCGGGGCAAAGAGAAATAAAAAAGCCCGGTAGCGCTTTGCTTACCGGGCCTACATTCAGTGCCAGCACACATTCCAGGCCGGATACGCTGAGCGCTATCCGGCGACCGGGTCGTTACGCGGTGCCACCTACGGTCAAGTTATCCACCTTCAGCGTCGGCTGGCCCACGCCCACCGGCAAGCTCTGTCCTTCTTTACCGCAAACGCCAACCCCGTTATCCAGTTTCAGGTCGTTACCCACCATCGAAATCTGCTGCATCGCTTCGATACCGGAGCCAATCAGCGTTGCGCCTTTCACCGGTTTGGTCACTTTACCGTTTTCAATCAGATACGCTTCGGACGTCGAGAATACAAATTTCCCGGAGGTGATATCCACCTGACCGCCGCCAAAGTTAGGCGCATAAATACCGTATTCAACGGATTCGATGATTTCCTGCGGCGTGGATTTCCCCGGCAGCATATAGGTGTTGGTCATACGCGGCATCGGCAAGTGCGCGTAAGATTCACGGCGACCGTTACCCGTTGGCGCTACGCCCATCAGACGCGCATTCAGTTTGTCCTGCATGTAGCCTTTCAGAATGCCGTTTTCGATCAGCACGTTGTACTGACCCGGTGTCCCTTCGTCATCGATAGCCACAGAACCACGACGGTCCGCCATTGTGCCATCATCCACAACGGTACACAGTTCTGATGCCACCAGTTCACCCATGTGACCACTGAATACCGAGGTGCCACGGCGGTTAAAATCACCTTCCAGACCATGACCGACCGCTTCATGCAGCAGAACGCCAGGCCAACCAGCGCCGAGTACCACCGGCAGCGTACCAGCAGGCGCTGCTACCGCGGACAGATTGACTAACGCCATGCGTACGGCCTCTTTCGCCCACGCGTCGGCACGGACTTCACCATCGAGGTCGCCAAGGAAATAGTCATAGCCAAAACGACCGCCGCCACCGCTGGCGCCGCGCTCACGCTTACCGTCCTCTTCGACCTGTACGCTTACGGACAAACGTACCAGCGGGCGGACGTCAGCGGCCAGCGTACCATCAGTCGCGGCCACCAGGATCAGTTCATAAACACCGGTCAGGCTGGCGGTCACTTCCTGGACGCGTTTGTCGGTGGCACGGGCCACGTTGTCTACGCGGCGCAGGATATCGAGTTTTTCTTCACGGCTCATGCTCTGCAACGGATCAACCGAGGTGTAAAGCGCCTGATGCTCCACGGCCCCCAGCGTTTTTACTTTGCCGTCACCGTTGTCACGCACGATAGTACGCGCGGCATGAGCGCTTTGTTCCAGCGCCAACAGGCTAATCTGGTCTGCATAGGCAAACCCTGTTTTCTCGCCGCTGATGGCGCGCACGCCAACGCCCTGATCGATATTGTAAGAACCATCTTTAATGATGCGGTCTTCTAAAACCCAGGATTCGTGATAGCTCGACTGAAAATAGAGATCGCCGTAATCAAGACGGCGTTCGGCCAGTTGGCCCAGGATGGCAAACAGATCCTGATGTTTCAGGCCATTTGCCGCTAGCAATTGTTCACTTACCAGGTTCAGACTCATCGTTTTGATTACTCATTTAATTCTGCCGGATAGCGGAAAAAACGCCTTATCCGGCCTACGTTGTTAGGCTGCTGTAGGCCGGATAAGCGCTGCGCCAATCCGGCAATACTATGTACTGAGATTGGGGCAATTACTCGCCCCCGTCAAATCATTGCTGGCTTTCTTTGCGCGGCTGACGCAGAACTTCGTTAATTTGCGGCTTATCGACCGGACCGGTGATGCGATAGCGCAGAATCGAGACTTTGCTCCACAGCGGCC
>NZ_SZWS01000017.1:17636-28867 GCF_005281245.1 Citrobacter sp. wls826 | reverse complement strand
TTACTGGCGGCAAACACCGCCGCACCAACAATCGGGTTGACGGCAAACGCGGCGGCAACGCCTACGGTGGCAGATATTTCTGGTGCAACGATGGCTTCCATGTCCAGATCCCGGCGTACCAGGTTCACTGAACCTTTCATCGCAATATCGGCTTCCAGACCGTCCACCAGCGTGTCGTCGGTATGCATCACACCATCTTTGATCCACGCCGTGCTGCGAATCGAGTCGAAATAGAAGCCTTCGCTGAAGGTGTCGCTAAAATCAAAGCGCAGTTTACGCAGTAACGCATCGAAGCTTAGCAGACGTAACAGTTGCCCCGCATGTCCGGTACTGAGTTCGGTAAGTTCGCCTTTGCCCAGCCGGGTACGCAAAATACCATTCAGCGAGGCTACATCAGGATCCCACGGCGGATTACGCCAATGCAGATCATACTCCACGTTGAATGAAGAATTGCGAATCGGCGTTGATACGCCAAAGAAACCGGCTGCGGAGTCAATTTTATTGCCGCTCAGTTTACCCTTCAGCGACGTTCGCTCCTTGCCCGGCGCATTCACCCACACGCCGTCGGTGGTCAGTCTGGCAAAACCCGTATCCAACAGACCGTTACTCAAGGTGAGCGTGTCGCCTTTAATCGCTACATCGGCGTCAATGCGCCCGTATTTCTGTCCCCACATCCAGCACTCGGCACAGCGCAGCTGAAGGTCCGGCCAGCCACGGAAGCTGACGTTGTCGATGGCTGAGAACGGCGAGGCTGGCGTACTATTTTGTGACGGTTTTGCCGCGCTTGGGTTGTAATAAAGATACTTAATATTGGCCAGCCACGGCGCATTATTGCGCATAGCCAGCGTGGCGTTAATTTCACGGCCCTGCGCCTGCACGGTGGAGCCATTGCTCGCAGGCTCAGAAACGATACTCAAATTATTCCACTGTTGACCGCCCAGGGATAACGATGGCGTACGCACCGTGATGCGCTGCGGGAAGTTAGCGTTGCTGCCCACGTTATCCACAGCGCCTTTCTGGAATAACGCCAGCCATTGCGCGCCATCCATAGGGGGAAGATTAAGCTCTATGCCTTGTTGATCGGGTAACGCTGGCACGGTGCGGCTTTCCGACGCCCAGATTGCGCGGTCAAGCGTCAGTTTCTGATTCAGCAGCCAGCGGCTATTAAAATGATTTTTACTGCCAGCGTTGCCGGTCAGATCAAAGCTGCGCAGATTGCCGTTGGCCTTAACGTTCACCGGCAATGCCTCACCGGCCGCCTTATTCAGCGGAGAAGGTAAGTGACTACTTACATTCTTGAGGTCGCCCTTTAACTCAACGTTATAGGTCGGCCCGGCATGATACGGAAGATCGATTCCTACCTTGCCATTCCACGCTATGCTACCGTTCAACGCGTCGTTGACCTGCGCCGGTAAAATCCCCATGCGGCTTGGCTGCCAGTCACCTTGCAGATTCACGGCTACCTGATAGGCTTTCGCCCCTTCGGTCGTGGAAAAGTCGACGTTCAGCGGCTGATTAAACCAGTTCGCGGTCATCGGCTCGCTCTTCAGATCACCGTTGATAAAGCTGAATTTACCATTCAAATTCTTCAGCGTGCTGTCGAGCGGTTTAATAAACAGGCTGTTATTATGCAGGTTGACGTCACCTTTGGCGGTAACCAGCGAGCCGTCTAGCGGAATATCAAGATGTAAGCGAGCATTCACATCGCCGTCAATCTGCAACTGCTCAAGCGTAGCGCCGAGTGAATCCTTCAATGGCGTCTCATCAAAATAAGGTCCGACCGCCTTGCCCGGCCCGTTGATGTCGGCATCAATCAGCAGTTTTTCTTTGGCATAGTCGGGGATGTTAGCCGTCAGATTACTGGCCTTCACGCCGCCCAGATTAACGCTATCGGTCTTCATCCACAGACCGTCGTTAATGAAGTTCAGTTCAATATTAAGGTCAGTCAGCGCGGGCCAGTCGGGCTGGAAAGCAAACTTCGCATTGCGAAGCGGCACCAGTACCTGGAACTGCCCTTCATTGTGTAGATACGGGAACAGATGCGGGTCGCCGCCATACACCAACGTGGCGTTATCCGCTTCGCCGCCCTGAATAGCGCCACTGAGGTAATCAACCAGCTCTTTGCCCATCAGGTTTTCCGGGAAGTAACGCCAGGCCTGAGAGCCATCGTCGGTGCTGATACCTGCCAGAATGCCCAACCATGGCTCATCATTGGCGGGCTGCAGATAGCGAAAACCACCGCGTGCGCGTACCGCTTTCGCTTTAACATCAATATTGCGCCCATCTAACTGGAAACCTTTATCATTCTTCAGCCAACTTAGCGTCGCTACGCCATCCTCTATTTCCAGCGGTGCGCGAAAGACGGTTTCATACGGCATTTTAGCTTGCTTCATGGAAGCAGTGAGCGCCCCGTTTTCAACGCTGCCCGCGAGCGTACCGGAGAAATGTTCTGCCCCTGGCAGCAGCTTCCACTGTTTCCAGGCCAGATTGGTCCACGAGGACTGGAAGCGGGTTTTTTCTGTTGCCTGTAACGGGATATCCAGCGCCAGCACATCTATTTTGCCGCTTGGCTGCGTGGCCCGCCAGATATCACCCAGCGCAGGCGATAACTTGGCCGCCATCGGACGCAGCCCTTCTAACCCGGCCAGCTCCAGGTTGCTGGCGCGGATGCGTAGCTCGTCGCTGCGTTTGTTATTCTCGCCGCCGACTTCCTGTTCAGGGATCCAGGCCAGCGTTAACGCCCCGCTTGGCCAGGGTTTATCATCCATCGTGATACGGGTATCGGGAATGGAGAATTGCCAGCCCGACTGTTCGCGGCTGATGTGCGCCGTCAGGTTATCGACGGATAGCGTGTGCGTACGACTCTCTCCCAGCCAACTTGCCCCACCTTTTTTCAGCCAGACATCGCCGCCGGAAACGACACCTTTTCTGATCGTCATCCATGCTTCCAGGCTAAAACGCGCGGTTTGCAACGCGACATTATCCTGCATCCATTTACCCAGCCACGGCTTGACGTCGATATCGTCGGCCTGCAGCCAGACCCGACCGTTATTCAACAGCCCGTTGTCGTCACGCAGATCCATTCGCACCTGCATAACACCGTGCTGCCCGGTCAGACTGGAGAGACTGACCTGGCCTTCAGCGCGATGCCGGTTTTTAACGTTAAGCCAGGTAAGCTGTGGGATCGCCAGTTTTGCACGCTGGCCTGAGAGGGTTAAAAAGCTAATCTGGCTGTCGCGTAGATCGAAATGATCAAACTGACGCAGGAAGAGATCGCTCAGGTGGCCGGCTTCAATTCCATCACCGTTTTCGCTGCGCTGGATGGGGGTATTGGTACGCAGCTGCAGCTGCCAGAAGGTGAGATCGCGAAACTGCCAGCGCATGTGCAGCAGGCTTTGCCAGACATCCAGCGCTAATGTGACGCGCTTTACCGAAAATTCACCGCCATCTTTAAGCTGCGCGTGGATATCGCGCGCTTCAAGAGTAGGCCCGAAATTTTGCCAGCTAGCGGAAAGTTGGCTGGCGGAGACAGGCAGACCGGTGGCGGATTCAATCTTGCCAAGGATGGCCGGACGCCAGCTATCAAGATGAGGCAGCGCAAGGCGCAGCCCACTGACCAGCAGCGCTGCGATGACAACGAATGCGGCTCCAGTGAGCAGTAATATCCCCGGCAATCGCCTCACGCGCCTCTCCTTGTCTACCAAAAAATGTGACTCACAAAACCGTCTTACCGGATGGCGGCGTGAACGCCTTCTCCGGCCTGCAAGGTATCGCCATTGGGCGTTTACCAGGCCAGATTACATCATGACAACGTCGAACTGCTCCTGGTTATACAGCGGTTCGACTTGTACTTTAACCTGTTTGCCGACAAAGATTTCCACTTCCGCCAACGCATGTGACTCTTCCCCCTTCAGGGTTTCAGCCACTGCCGGAGATGCATAAACCAGGAAACGATCGGAGTCATATGCATGGTGTACCCGCACGATTTCGCGCATGATTTCATAGCATACAGTTTCCACGGTTTTCACCGTACCGCGCCCATGACAGGTCGGACACTCGTTGCACAGCACATGTTCCACGCTTTCACGCGTGCGTTTGCGCGTCATCTCCACCAGGCCCAGCTGTGAAAAACCGTTGATGCTGGTTTTTACGCGATCCTTGCTCAGCGCCTGTTCCAGAGAGTGCAGCACCCGTCGACGGTGATCTTCATTATTCATGTCGATAAAATCGATAATGATAATGCCGCCGAGGTTACGCAGACGCAGCTGACGAGCAATGGCCTGCGTTGCTTCAATATTAGTATTAAAGATAGTGTCGTCGAGATTACGATGCCCAACAAACGCTCCGGTATTGATATCGACGGTGGTCATTGCTTCAGTTTGATCGATGATCAGATAGCCGCCGGATTTCAGTTCAACCTTGCGTTCCAGCGCGCGTTGGATTTCATTCTCAACGTCAAAGAGATCAAAAATGGGCTGGCGCCCGCTGTAATGTTCCAGCTTGCTGGTCATCTCGGGGATATATTCCGCTGTGAACTCCAGCAACGCTTCATAGGTCAGACGAGAGTCAACGCGGATCCGGTCAAGCTGGGCATCGGCAAAATCACGCAACACGCGCTGCGCCAGCGCCAGTTCGCCGTACATCTGGTAGCGCGTTTGTGGGCGCTTTTTACGCTCCATAACTTTAGTCCAGACGCGCTTCAGGTAGGCAGCATCCGAGGCCAGATCCTCCTCGCAGACGCCTTCCGCCGCTGTGCGAATGATGAATCCGCCCTGTTCATCGCAGTAATCCGCCACCACTTTTTTCAGGCGTTCGCGTTCGGTTTCGCTTTCGATACGTTGGGAAACGCCAACGTGCGAAGCACCCGGCATAAAGACGAGGTAACGGGAAGGAAGCGTGATGTCCGTCGTCAGGCGTGCGCCCTTAGTACCCAACGGATCTTTTACCACCTGCACCATCAGATCCTGGCCCTGGCGCACCAGTTCAGAAATGTCGCGCACGGTGAACTGCTTTTGTTCTTCACCCGCCACGCATTCGGTGTGCGGCATGATGTCTGAAGCATGAAGAAATGCGGCTTTATCCAGTCCAATATCTACAAAAGCCGCCTGCATACCCGGAAGTACACGACTTACACGACCTTTGTAGATATTGCCTACGATTCCGCGTCGCGCCTCACGTTCAATATGAATTTCCTGCAGAATACCGCCATCAATGTAAGCCACCCGAGTTTCCGATGGCGTTACGTTTACCAACAATTCAGCCGTCATGTTTATCCCTTTTCTCACGCAGTGCGTTAAAATTGGTCAGCAACTCATACGTTTCTACCAGCGGTAAGCCGACTACGGCGTGATAGCTGCCATTGATCTTCCTGACAAAACAGCCACCCAACCCTTGAATACCGTATGCACCTGCTTTATCCATTGGTTCACCGCTGGCAACATAGCCCGCGATGTCCTCATCGGTTAGTGCTCTGAACGTCACTTCCGTCACCACCAGACAGTCCAGACTGTGCCGGCGGTCGGCCAATGCCACGGCGGTTATGACCTGATGCGTTTTGCCCGACAGTTTGCGCAGCATTACTGCGGCATGGGCGGCGTCGTGTGGTTTTTCCAGCACTTCGCCATTAAGGATAACAATGGTATCCGCACCCAATACCGGCAAATCGCGCTGCGCCAGCGCCACGCCAGCCTGCGCTTTTTCGCGTGCCAGACGCGAAACATACTGCTGCGCGCTCTCCTGCGGGTGTCGCTGTTCTTCAATCCCAGGCACTAGCCGTTCAAAGGTAACACCAAGCTGAGCGAGCAGTTCCTGACGACGTGGAGAACCTGAAGCAAGATACAGAGTATTCATATCAACCTTATTGCACCGCAAACTGCTGACGGACTTTACGCATCAGTAAGAATAGCCATGGCCAAAGCACACCATTCACTACACTACTCCAGAACACTTCGGGTCTGAAAGAGACATTGATCACTAAAAACTCGGCCCAGAAAACAATAATATCCACGACCAGTGATAACAACATGACCACCAGCGCCTGTTGCCAGAGCGCGAGGTTACGGAATAGCTGGAATTTCAGCGCGACCAGATAAGCAATGATACTCATCGACAATGCGCGCACGCCAAGCGTGGAGCCGCTGATGAGATCCAGTATGGCACCCACCACAAACCCCGTGCCCACATTTACGCGATGCGGCAGCGCCAGGATCCAGTACAACAAGATGAGCAGTACCCAGTTTGGCCGGAAAACCAGAATATCGTCCGGCCAGGGCATGACTTGCAGCAACAGTGCAATAAGGAACGAGAGCCAAATCACCCAACGTCCCTGGCTACGATAGCTTGCCACTTACTGTCCTCCCGGCTTACGCGGAGCAGGTTGTGGCGGCGTGGTACCCGCAGGCGCTGGAGTCACGCCTGCTGCGGGAGCTGGCACTGGTGCAGGCGGCCCCATGGCATCTGGTGCAGGCAGAACTTGCGGCATCATTTGCATCAGACGTTCATTGGCAACGCGGTGCACTTCCTCTGGCGTCATCGGATTTGCGCCGTTACGATCGGCGCCCCACAACAGCAGCAGATAACGCAGACGCTGCAGACCCGCGGTCGGGCGTGCCTGAATCACGGTATAAGCGCGCTGAGTGTCCAGCTTAACGGAAGAAACAACACCAACCGGATAGCCTTCAGGGAAACGCCCCCCCAGACCCGAGGTAACCAGCACATCGCCAACGCGAATGTCGGTGTTGGCCGGCAGGTGTTCGAGCTGAAGATCGTCGGTGCAGCCGTTACCGGCAGCGATCACGCGGATATCGTTACGCAGTACCTGAATGGGCAGAGCATGCGTCGCATCGCAAATCAGCAGCACGCGGCTGGTCAGTTTAGCCACCGCTACGACCTGACCCACAACGCCTTTGTCGCTAATAACCGGCTGACCTTCGTAGACCCCGTTAACGCTCCCTTTGTCGATCACCACCTGATCGCTGTAAGGGTCATTAACCGTTGAGATGACCTGCGTCACCATCTTTTGTTCGTCCTGACGCAGCGGCGATCCCAGCAGCTCACGCAAACGCGCGTTCTCCTGTTTATATTGCCCCAGCATCAGCAGCTCGCTGTTTTTCAGCAGCAGTTCCTGACGCAACGCCCGATTTTCAAGTTCGAGTTGGTCACGCGAAGCCAGCGTTTGCGAAACGCCGTCGAGTAATTCACGAGGACCATTTGAGATAAAGTAGAAAGGACTGACGGCGGTATCCATGTACGTTCGGATTTGGCTAAACGTACCCAGGCGGCTGTCGGCAATAATAACGCCGAGCGCCACCAGCACCGCCAGAATAAGGCGAATCTGTAGCGACGGGCCACGGCTAAAAATTGGCTTCATAGTCTATGCGTATTCTCGTATCAGAGCGGAAGGGCAACCCGCGGGCTACCCTACCTGCATCCGATTACTCTTCGCTGAACAGGTCGCCGCCGTGCATATCGATCATTTCCAGCGCCTTGCCGCCACCGCGCGCCACGCAGGTCAGCGGATCTTCAGCAACAACAACTGGAATACCGGTTTCTTCCATTAACAGACGGTCAAGGTTACGCAGCAGAGCACCGCCACCGGTCAGTACCATGCCGCGTTCGGAGATGTCAGACGCCAGTTCTGGCGGACACTGTTCCAGTGCAACCATCACCGCACTCACGATACCGGTCAGCGGTTCCTGCAGGGCTTCAAGAATCTCGTTGGAGTTCAGGGTAAAGCCGCGTGGAACACCTTCTGCCAGGTTACGGCCGCGAACTTCGATCTCGCGCACTTCGTCGCCCGGATAAGCGGAACCGATTTCGTGTTTAATACGTTCTGCGGTGGCTTCACCGATCAGAGAACCGTAGTTACGACGAACATAATTAATGATGGCTTCGTCGAAGCGGTCGCCGCCAATACGTACAGAAGAGGAGTAAACCACGCCGTTCAGGGAGATAACGGCAACTTCAGTTGTACCACCACCGATATCCACAACCATAGAACCGGTTGCTTCAGAAACTGGCAGACCCGCCCCGATCGCAGCCGCCATCGGCTCTTCGATCAGGAATACTTCACGGGCGCCTGCGCCCTGAGCGGATTCACGGATCGCGCGGCGTTCAACCTGAGTTGCTCCAACCGGTACACATACCAGTACGCGCGGGCTTGGGCGCATGAAGCTATTGCTGTGCACTTGTTTGATAAAGTGCTGGAGCATTTTTTCAGTCACGAAGAAGTCAGCGATAACGCCGTCTTTCATTGGGCGAATGGCAGCGATATTGCCCGGTGTACGACCCAGCATCTGCTTCGCGTCATGGCCCACTGCGGCTACGCTTTTTGGCGAGCCGGCACGATCCTGACGAATGGCCACAACAGAAGGCTCATTCAATACGATGCCTTGTCCTTTTACATAAATAAGGGTATTCGCGGTACCCAGGTCAATGGACAGGTCATTGGAAAACATGCCACGAAATTTTTTCAACATACTAAGGGATAATCCTGAAAGCTGGGGCGGAAAACAAAATCCGCTTACTTTACCAACCACACGCAGCAGCGACAAGGCGCAAAAATCATCTGCTACGGTGAAAATTAGTGCAGTTCGTTTCCTTTGTTACAAAATCGGCCTGAGTCCATCAGGGCTGAATAAATCAGCAGCACTCCTCGCTTTTGTTTGCAACCTGTCAAAGGTCATTCACCTGCATGTTTGCTGTTACAACCTGGCGAGCAGACAAGCACACCCCCAGAAGGCACAGCGCGCGTTATTCTACGTGAAAACGAATTAAACGGCAGGTTAAACCGAGTATCTTTGCGAATATTTTTTCACGTTAGTGTCAAGTGGCTGTGATGCGGCAAAAAAATCCCCTTGCCCACCCGCAACTCCGCGTTCCGTCAGCGTATGCCACTCGCTACGCGAACGAACGCCCGTGGCGTAAACCTGCGTTGGTGTTCCAGAACAAGCCTCCACCAGGCTTTGCACCAGGAGCTGGTTTTCGGTTCGCTTATCAATATTCCTCACCAGGCTTGGATGCAGCTTCAATAACTCAACGTTAAGCTCTTTGATCCAACTGGTGCTCACCAGCGTTAAACCCGCCTGCGTAACGGCAATTCGCACACCCAGCGCATTCATCAATCTGATGACGGGCTGTAACCGGCTGATATGTTGACAGACATCTGCCTCAGCAAGTTCAATAATTATGCGTTTGCGTAATGATTTTTCGCACTGCATCAGCGTATCACGTAGCCAGCGCTGAAAACGTGGGCGAATTAGCGATTCAACCGTTGTCTGCATCGCCAGGTTTTCCTGCGGCCAGTAGCCCAACAGTAAGATCAGACGGCTGATTTGCAGACGGTCATATTCTTCAGCCAGGCCAAACTGCAGGACCATCGGCATATATTCCGCCGAAATAACCTCTTCGCTGCCATCAAAAATACGGCACATCAGCTCCCGGTGGTGCACCCGTCCTTCACGGGTTACCGCAGGCTTTTGATAAATTCTTGGTCCACCCCGGCTGAGCATCTGTTCGATCAGCGTTCGCCAGCGTACGTTACCCCGACCTTTTTCCGGTAGTGAGTCATCATAGACCGACCAACTGTTCCCACCCTGCAATACCGAGTTCCGCGTGGCGGCTTCGGCGTGATCCATCACTTGTTCCGTCGACTGACCGCTGCGGCAAACACAAATGCCAATATGAACCATATCGGCACGGTCGATCATTTTATTAGCCGGAAGCGCATCTACCGCTTTTAATAATTGCCCGGCAATACTTTCCGCCTCTTTCAGCGTGCGGTGTGGCAACAGGATGGCAAAATCGCTACGGTGGTAGCGCGCCAGCAACGCGCCCGGATAGCGCGTCATAAAAGTCGACAACAAATTGATTAGCGTTGAAATTTGTTCTTCAGCAAGGGTAATTCCCCAGCTATCGCGCAGCAGCGTAAAGTCCGGCAGGCGTACCATCATCACGACGCCATGCGATCCCACTTTTTCCTGATCTTCCAGCAGCGTTGCCAGTTGGTTATCAAAGAACAGGCGGTTGCTTAGCCCGGTTTTTGTATCCTGCGCCACATAGGAACGAATCAGCGTATCCAGTCGGCTACGTTGCTCGCGGGCACTTTGAATTTCGGTCAGCAGCATATCGAGCGCGCTACTGGTACGCGCAGGCCATTCATAAACAGTCCCCCGCACGTTCGGTCCACGTTCGCCGTTAAGAATGCGCGTTGAACGAATCTCCAGCAACTCTTGACCTGAAAGCTGACGCTGAAGCCAGCGCACAGACAAAAAGAGCATCAGTATAATGAAAGCAATCGCCAACGTGAGCGGCGCGGTAGTCATCAGCGAATGGAAATAGTTGCCCATTGGATCCTGATAAACCAGACGCAGCGACATGCCCGGGTGTTTGACCAACGGGACGGTGACATCACGATACAGATTGTTCGTCCCCGCCGGGCGGTAGCTGCTGGTTCGGGAGTGGTCATACACCACGTGGTCGCCCTGTAGCAGTTCGACGCGCACGATATCAACCGAAACCATCAGTTCATCGATTTGCGGGGTTAGCGCAACGACATCGCGGGAGACAAGGTGCGTATCAATCGCCGTCGCCACCGCCTGAACACGGGTGGTGAACTTATATTGAATCGCGTTATAGAAACTCAGCGAGCAGCCGATCAGAGTTACGAAGATCGTTAACCCTGTAAGCAGCGTCACAAAAGCTGAAAATTTCGTCGTTAATCGCATCCTTGTGTTAACTCCGACAGTTATGAAACAGGCATGAAAGTGATAAAGCGGCGCGAAAATGCAAAACTGAACGCAAAATCCGTCCATTTATACAAACAGTGTGGGCATACTACCAAATTAGGTATATCTGGCAATTTATTGCGCGGAATCGGCATCATGTTTTGATTAGCGAGTATAGTCTTCATTAATAATTTTCCAATCCACTATACGAATTGAGGACAGGTTATGCAGGCTTTGATCTTAGAACAGCAGGACGGAAAAACCCTCGCATCCGTTCAACCCCTCGACGAAAATCAGCTACCGGAAGGCGATGTGACGGTGGATGTCCACTGGTCAAGCCTGAACTATAAAGACGCCCTGGCTATCACCGGCAAGGGTAAAATCATTCGCAATTTTCCGATGATTCCTGGTATCGATTTCGCCGGTACCGTGCGCACAAGCGAAGATCCCCGTTTTCATGCAGGTCAGGAAGTTTTACTGACCGGCTGGGGCGTGGGTGAAAATCAT
>NZ_SZWS01000017.1:11688-17602 GCF_005281245.1 Citrobacter sp. wls826 | reverse complement strand
GGGGTGGACTGGCCGAACGCGCACGCGTGAAAGGCGACTGGCTGGTTGCGCTGCCACAAGGGCTGGACGGACGTAAAGCCATGGTCATCGGTACCGCTGGCTTTACCGCCATGCTGTGCGTCATGGCGCTTGAAGATGCAGGTATTCGCCCGCAAGACGGTGAGATTGTCGTCACTGGCGCCAGCGGCGGCGTGGGCAGCACGGCCGTGGCGTTACTGCATAAGCTGGGTTATCAGGTTGCGGCGGTTTCGGGTCGCGAAAGCACTCACGACTACCTGAAGAGCCTGGGCGCTGACCGTATCCTTAGCCGCGATGAATTTGCTGAATCTCGCCCGTTGGAAAAACAGCTGTGGGCTGGTGCGGTTGATACCGTTGGCGACAAAGTTCTGGCAAAAGTCCTGGCACAGATGAACTACGGTGGCTGCGTTGCCGCCTGCGGTCTGGCTGGCGGTTTCGCTCTGCCGACGACGGTGATGCCATTCATTCTGCGTAACGTTCGTTTGCAAGGGGTGGACTCGGTAATGACCCCGCCGGCACGCCGGGCAGAAGCCTGGGCGCGTCTGGTTAAGGATCTGCCGGACTCTTTCTATGCTCAGGCCGCCACGGAGATTACGCTGGCGGATGCGCCGAAGTTTGCCGATGCCATCATCAATAACCAGGTGCAAGGTCGTACGCTGGTGAAGGTGAAGTAACAAGCTCTGGCGCAGAAATTTACACTTAATTAACGAAATTTCGCGGCATATCTACAGACTCCCTGCCATATTAACTACGCGTCCCCTGTCAGTTATGACGCGTAAGCCGGGAGTCTGTTATGAAGAAATTACGTCCATTTACAGAAGCCGACGTCACTGACGAGTCGGCTTTTTTTATGCAACGCCGCCAGGTACTGAAAGCATTAGGGATCAGCGCCGCCGCGTTGTCTTTCCCCCTCTCTGCGCAGGCTGATCTTCTTAGCTGGTTTAAGGGGAATGACCGCCCGCCCGCGCCCGCGGGTAAGCCGCTTGATTTCAGCAAACCCGCCACCTGGCAAAATTCGCTTCCTTTAACGCCGGCGGATAAAGTTTCTGGCTACAACAACTTCTATGAGTTCGGTCTCGATAAAGCGGATCCGGCAGCCAATGCTGGCAGTCTGAAAACCGATCCGTGGACGTTAAAAATCAGTGGTGAGGTGGCAAAACCACTCACCCTCGATCACGATGCGCTGACCGCCCGTTTCCCACTGGAAGAACGGATTTACCGGATGCGCTGTGTGGAGGCCTGGTCAATGGTCGTGCCGTGGATTGGTTTTCCGTTACATAAACTGCTGGCGCAGGTTGAACCCACCAGCAACGCAAAATATGTCGCCTTCGAAACGATCTACGCACCGGATGAAATGCCCGGACAAAAAGATCGCTTTATTGGCGGCGGGCTGAAGTATCCCTATGTTGAAGGACTGCGTCTGGATGAAGCTATGCATCCACTCACTCTGCTTACCGTGGGGGTTTATGGAAAAGCTCTTCCCCCACAAAATGGCGCGCCCATTCGCTTAATTGTGCCGTGGAAATACGGATTTAAAGGCATTAAGTCGATCGTGAGTATTAAACTAACCCGCGAACGCCCCCCAACAACCTGGAATCTGGCCGCCCCCAATGAATATGGATTTTATGCCAACGTGAATCCGCATATCGATCACCCGCGCTGGTCCCAGGCCACTGAGCGTTTTATTGGCGCAGGCGGTATTCTGGACGTTCAGCGCCAACCCACGCTGCTGTTTAATGGTTACGCCGACGAGGTCGCTTCGCTGTACCGTGGTCTTAATCTGCAGGAGAATTTTTAAGTGCGCCTGACTGCAAAGCACATTACCGGACTGAAAGTTTGCCTGCATCTTGCCGGCTTTTTACCGTTTGTATGGCTATTTTGGGCGGTGAATCACGGTGGTCTGAGCGCAGACCCGGTCAAAGATATCCAGCACTTTACCGGTAGGACAGCTCTGAAATTCTTGCTGGCGACCTTGCTGGTCTCTCCCCTCACGCGCTACGCTAAACAGCCATTATTGATACGCACACGGCGCCTGTTAGGGCTATGGTGTTTCGCCTGGGCAACGTTGCATTTAACCAGCTACGCACTCCTGGAACTGGGCATTCATAATCTGGCGCTGTTAGGACGGGAATTAATCACGCGACCTTATTTGATGCTGGGCATTACCAGTTGGGGCATATTATTCGCCCTCACGTTAACCTCCACCCAGTCGGCTCAGCGAAAACTGGGCAAAAATTGGCAGTATTTGCACAACTTCGTCTATCTTGTGGCGATCCTGGCACCCATACATTATCTGTGGTCGGTAAAAATTATCTCCCCTCAACCGATTATTTATGCAGCACTCGCTGTGGTGTTGTTAGCCTGCCGTTACAAGAAGTTTCGCCAGTGGTGGCGGTAGTTTCACGTTATGTGCAGTGCGTTACAAAATGTGGACGATCCGATTTTCTTTACATGTTAACGGTTGATTATCTTCCCTGATAAGACCAGTATTTAGCTGCCAATTGCTACGAAATAGTTATAATGTGCGACTTTGCTATCCCCGGTAGCGTTTTTAGAGCGCTGAAAGGGTGACATTCGCATGTTGAAGGTATATTTTGTCTTTTACCCGAAAATGGCAGAAGATAGCCGCACAATGACTAACAAGTCTGGCAATCTCACTTAATGGCAACCGCACCCAGTGCAATGCCTGAGATGCGTGGCATCTTGTCACTCACTGTTATAAAAATGCTATACAGACGGCGGTAAAACGCTTGTCACAATCTCACTAAACAAAGAGTACGGAACCCACTCATGGATATTCGTAAGATTAAAAAACTGATCGAGCTGGTTGAAGAATCAGGCATCTCCGAACTGGAAATTTCTGAAGGCGAAGAGTCTGTACGCATCAGCCGTGCGGCGCCAGCTGCAAGTTTTCCAATGATGCAACAGGCTTATGCTGCACCAGTGATGCAGCAGCCAGCTCTGTCTAACGCTGTCGCACAAACTGCCTCTCCAAGTATGGAAGCTCCGGCAGCAGCGGAAATCAGTGGTCACATCGTACGCTCCCCAATGGTTGGTACGTTCTACCGCACCCCGAGCCCAGATGCGAAAGCGTTCATCGAAATCGGCCAGAAAGTGAATGCGGGCGATACCCTGTGCATCGTTGAAGCCATGAAAATGATGAACCAGATCGAAGCCGACAAATCCGGCGTAGTGAAAGCGATTCTGGTAGAAAGCGGTCAACCGGTAGAATTTGACGAGCCGCTGGTCGTCATCGAATAACGAGGCGAACATGTTGGATAAAATTGTTATCGCCAACCGCGGTGAGATCGCCCTGCGTATTCTGCGTGCCTGTAAAGAGCTGGGCATCAAGACTGTCGCTGTGCATTCAAGCGCGGATCGCGATTTAAAACACGTATTGCTGGCGGATGAGACGGTCTGTATTGGCCCGGCTCCGTCCGTAAAAAGCTATCTGAACATCCCGGCTATCATTAGCGCTGCTGAAATCACCGGCGCAGTGGCAATTCACCCGGGCTATGGCTTCCTCTCTGAGAATGCCAACTTTGCTGAACAGGTAGAACGTTCCGGCTTTATCTTCATCGGCCCGAAAGCCGACACCATCCGCCTGATGGGCGACAAAGTGTCCGCAATTACCGCGATGAAGAAAGCTGGCGTACCAACAGTCCCAGGCTCTGACGGCCCGCTGGGCGACGACATGGACGCTAACCGCGCTCATGCGAAGCGCATCGGTTATCCAGTTATTATCAAAGCCTCCGGCGGCGGCGGCGGTCGCGGTATGCGCGTCGTGCGCAGCGATGCCGAACTGGCACAATCCATCTCCATGACCAAAGCGGAAGCGAAAGCGGCTTTCAACAACGACATGGTTTACATGGAGAAGTACCTGGAAAACCCACGCCACATCGAAATTCAGGTGCTGGCAGACGGTCAGGGTAACGCGATTTATCTGGCAGAACGTGACTGCTCCATGCAGCGTCGTCACCAGAAAGTCGTCGAAGAAGCACCAGCACCGGGCATTACTCCGGAACTGCGTCGCTACATCGGCGAGCGTTGCGCCAAAGCGTGCGTTGATATCGGCTATCGCGGGGCAGGTACTTTCGAGTTCCTGTTCGAAAACGGCGAGTTCTACTTCATTGAAATGAACACCCGTATTCAGGTTGAACACCCGGTAACCGAAATGATCACCGGCGTTGACCTGATCAAAGAGCAGCTGCGCATCGCTGCGGGACAACCGCTGTCCATCAAGCAGGATGAAGTTGTGGTTAAAGGCCATGCGGTAGAATGCCGTATCAACGCCGAAGACCCGAACACCTTCCTGCCAAGCCCGGGTAAAATCACACGTTTCCACGCACCGGGTGGCTTTGGTGTGCGCTGGGAGTCTCATATTTACGCAGGCTACACCGTACCTCCGTACTATGACTCAATGATCGGTAAGCTGATCTGCTATGGCGAAAACCGCGACGTAGCAATCGCCCGTATGAAAAACGCGTTGCAGGAACTGATCATCGACGGTATCAAAACCAACGTTGATCTGCAGATCCGCATCATGAATGACGAGCATTTCCAGCACGGTGGAACCAATATCCACTATCTGGAGAAAAAACTCGGACTTCAGGAAAAGTAAGCGTGCGTTAACTGAAAAGGCCGGAAATTCCGGCCTTTTGTTTTTCTCCCCTCCCGCACGTGCCATAAGGTACAATCCCCGCTTTCTTTATCCACAAGGGACAAAAAATGGACGCTCGTTTTGTTCAGGCCCATAAAGAGGCGCGCTGGGCGCTGTGGCTGACCCTTTTATATCTTGCCACATGGTTAGTGGCCGCTTACTTACCAGATTCCACGCTCGGTTTTACCGGCTTACCACACTGGTTCGAAATGGCCTGCCTGCTAACGCCGCTGGTTTTCATCGTGCTGTGCTGGGCGATGGTGAAGTTTATCTATCGCGACATTCCGTTGGAGGATGACGATGCAGCTTGAAGTTATTTTGCCGCTGGTCGCCTATCTGTTGGTGGTCTTCGGTCTTTCCGTTTACGCCATGCGTAAGAGATCGACCGGCACTTTCCTGAATGAATATTTCCTCGGCAGCCGCTCGATGGGCGGGGTCGTATTAGCCATGACGCTAACGGCAACCTACATTAGCGCCAGTTCGTTTATTGGCGGTCCTGGCGCCGCTTACAAATACGGGCTGGGATGGGTGCTGCTGGCGATGATCCAGTTGCCCGCCGTTTGGCTTTCTTTGGGGATTCTTGGTAAGAAATTCGCGATTCTGGCTCGCCGTTATAATGCCGTTACCCTCAACGATATGCTGTTTGCCCGCTACCAGAGTCGCCTGCTTGTGTGGCTGGCAAGCCTTAGCCTGCTGGTCGCGTTTGTCGGTGCAATGACCGTACAGTTTATTGGCGGCGCACGTTTGCTTGAAACCGCTGCGGGTATACCTTACGAAACCGGTCTGCTTATTTTTGGCGTCAGTATCGCATTGTATACGGCGTTCGGCGGTTTTCGCGCCAGCGTACTGAACGACACCATGCAGGGTATGGTGATGCTGATTGGTACTATTGTTCTGCTGGTCGGCGTCGTTCATGCTGCCGGTGGCCTCAGCAATGCGGTGGTAACCCTGCAAACTATCGACCCTAAACTGGTCTCGCCGCAAGGCGCGGATGACATTCTGTCACCCACGTTCATGACCTCATTCTGGGTACTGGTGTGCTTTGGCGTAATTGGGCTGCCGCATACAGCAGTACGCTGCATATCTTATAAAGACAGCAAAGCTGTACACCGCGGCATTATCATCGGCACCATCGTAGTGGCGATCCTGATGTTTGGTATGCATCTGGCAGGTGCGTTGGGGCGTGCGGTGATCCCTGATCTGACAGTGCCGGATCTGGTTATCCCTACGCTGATG
>NZ_SZWS01000017.1:0-11636 GCF_005281245.1 Citrobacter sp. wls826 | reverse complement strand
GTGTTGCCGCCGGTAGCTGCTGGGATCTTCCTCGCGGCCCCCATGGCCGCGATCATGTCGACGATCAATGCCCAATTGCTGCAAAGTTCCGCTACGATCATTAAGGATCTGTACCTGAACCTGCGTCCGGAACAGCTGAAAAACGAAACCCGGCTGAAGCGCATGTCGGCAGTGATTACCCTGTTGCTCGGCGCGTTACTGCTACTGGCTGCCTGGAAACCACCAGAAATGATTATCTGGCTTAACCTGCTGGCGTTTGGCGGGCTGGAAGCTGTCTTCCTGTGGCCGCTGGTACTGGGCCTGTACTGGGAGCGGGCAAACGCGGCGGGCGCTTTGAGCGCGATGATTATCGGCGGCGTTCTTTATGCCGTACTCGCTACATTTAACATTCAGTACCTGGGTTTCCACCCGATTGTGCCCGCGTTACTGATAAGCTTGCTGGCTTTCCTGATCGGCAACCGTTTCGGTTCTGCCGTCCCGCAAGCCGCCATATTGACTACTGATAAATAAAAGAGTTTTGCCATGCCATGGATCCAACTGAAACTGAACACGACCGGTGCCAACGCTGAAGAGTGGAGCGATGCGCTGATGGAAGCGGGCTCCGTTTCCATTACTTTCCAGGACACGCATGATACGCCGGTATTTGAGCCTCTGCCGGGCGAGACTCGCCTGTGGGGAGATACCGACGTTATCGGCTTGTTCGATGCAGAAACCGACATGAAAGAAGTGGTTGCCATCCTGGAGCAGCATCCGCTGCTGGGTGCAGGCTTCGCGCATAAAATCGAACAGCTCGAAGACAAAGACTGGGAACGCGAATGGATGGATAACTTCCACCCGATGCGCTTTGGTGAACGTTTGTGGATTTGCCCAAGCTGGCGCGATGTCCCGGATGAGAATGCCGTCAACGTGATGCTGGACCCGGGTCTGGCGTTTGGTACCGGCACTCACCCCACCACCTCCCTATGCCTGCAATGGCTGGACGGTCTCGATCTAAACGGCAAAACCGTCATCGACTTCGGCTGCGGCTCCGGCATTCTTGCCATTGCGGCACTGAAGCTGGGTGCGGCAAAAGCCATCGGCGTAGACATCGATCCGCAAGCAATTCAGGCCAGCCGTGATAACGCCCAGCGTAATGGCGTTTCTGAGCGTCTGGAGCTTTATCTGCCGAAAGACCAGCCAGAGGCGATGAAAGCCGACGTGGTGGTCGCAAACATCCTCGCAGGCCCATTACGTGAACTGGCACCGTTAATCAGCGTACTGCCCGTTGAGGGCGGTTTACTGGGGCTTTCTGGCATTCTTGCCAGCCAGGCGGAAAGCGTCTGTGAGGCCTATGCCGAACTCTTTACGCTCGATCCGGTTATCGAGAAAGAAGAGTGGTGCCGCATTACCGGTCAGAAAAAATAATCCCCTCTCGTTACCGTTGGTAACGCAATAATCGCTCTTTTTTTCGCAAAAGGATTTGCGGAAATGAGAGCGAGATCGCATTACAAAGCCACTATTTGCTCACAAAAACAGCTTTTTATCCTGATAACCTGAGGCTGGCCGTAATAAAAAAAGAGAAGTTTTCGGAATTTATAAACGGATGAAAAATTAGCACAACCACGTATCAAACTGATTATTAAAGATTTTAATTTGAAACTGTGTACTTAACCAGCAATTCATTGATCCACCTCAGTGGATTGGTCAAAGTTTGGCCTTTCATCTCGTGCGAAAAATGCGTAATATACGCCGCCTTGCAGTCACAGTATGGTCATTTCTTAACTCATGCGCATCGGACAATACCAGCTCAGAAATCGCCTGATCGCAGCACCTATGGCTGGCATCACTGACAGACCATTCAGGACGCTGTGCTATGAGATGGGAGCAGGATTGACGGTATCCGAGATGATGTCTTCTAACCCGCAGGTTTGGGAAAGTGACAAGTCTCGTTTACGGATGGTGCACGTTGATGAGCCAGGAATTCGCACGGTGCAAATTGCCGGTAGCGACCCTGTTGAGATGGCCGATGCCGCACGTATTAACGTGGAAAGCGGCGCCCAGATTATTGATATCAATATGGGGTGTCCGGCTAAAAAAGTGAATCGCAAGCTCGCAGGTTCAGCCCTCTTGCAGTACCCGGATCTAGTGAAATCAATACTAACCGAGGTCGTCAATGCAGTGGACGTTCCTGTCACACTCAAGATTCGCACCGGCTGGGCTCCGGAACACCGTAACTGCGTAGAGATTGCCCAACTGGCTGAAGACTGTGGCATTCAGGCTCTGACCATTCATGGACGCACCCGCGCCTGTTTGTTCAATGGAGATGCTGAGTACGACAGTATTCGGGCAGTTAAGCAGAAAGTTTCCATTCCGATTATCGCGAATGGCGACATTACTGACCCGCATAAAGCCAGAGCTGTACTCGACTATACGGGGGCGGATGCCCTGATGATAGGACGTGCAGCTCAGGGAAGACCCTGGATCTTTCGGGAAATCCAGCATTATCTGGACACTGGGGAGCTGCTGCCCCCGCTGCCTCTGGCAGAGGTGAAGCGCTTGCTTTGTGCGCACGTTCGGGAACTGCACGACTTTTATGGTCAGGCAAAAGGGTACCGAATTGCGCGTAAACACGTATCCTGGTATCTCCAGGAACACGCTCCGGATGACCAGTTTCGGCGCACATTCAACGCCATTGAAGATTCCAGCGAACAGCTGGCGGCGTTGGAGGCATACTTCGAAAATTTTGCGTAAACAGAAATAAAGAGCTGACAGAACTATGTTCGAACAACGCGTAAATTCTGACGTACTGACCGTTTCTACCGTTAACTCTCAGGATCAGGTAACTCAAAAGCCCCTGCGTGACTCGGTTAAACAGGCACTGAAGAACTATTTTGCTCAATTGAATGGTCAGGATGTTAACGATCTCTATGAGCTGGTACTGGCTGAAGTAGAACAGCCCCTGTTGGACATGGTGATGCAATACACCCGCGGTAACCAGACCCGTGCTGCCCTGATGATGGGCATCAACCGTGGTACGCTGCGTAAAAAACTGAAAAAATACGGCATGAACTGATACTAATCAGCGAAATGTTTGTTTTAAAAGGCGCTACTCGGCATGGGGAAGCGCCTTTTTTATTAACGTCACACGGGAGGCTTTGGCGATGAACGCAAGATGTGAACCTGTCTATTTTGGCGATGAATCTAAAAAGATAATCCTGGGTGATGCTCTGACCGAACTGAAAAAGCTGCCGTCAGAAAGCGTCGAGCTCATTTTCGCCGACCCACCTTATAACATCGGTAAAGACTTTGACGGAATGGTGGAATCCTGGGACGAAGAGGCATTTTTGGCATGGCTGTTTGAGTGCATTGACGAGTGCCATCGCATTCTCAAATCACACGGCACCATGTACATCATGAACAGTACGTAGAACATGCCGTACATCGATCTCAAATGCCGCCAGCTCTTTACCATCAAGAGCCGTATCGTGTGGTCATACGACAGCTCCGGGGTGCAGGCCAAAAATCACTTTGGTTCGATGTATGAACCGCTTCTGATGATGGTAAAAGATCAGAAAAACTACACGTTTAATCGTGATGATATTTTGGTTGAAGCCAAAACGGGCGCTAAACGTGCACTGATAGACTACAGAAAGAACCCGCCCCAACCTTACAACCAGAAAAAAGTACCAGGCAATGTCTGGGAGTTTCCACGCGTTCGTTATCTGATGGACGAATACGAAAATCACCCGACTCAAAAACCCAAAGCCCTCCTTGAACGCATCATTCTGGCTTCCTCCAGTCCAGATGACAGCGTGCTGGATCCGTTTGCCGGTAGCTTCACTACCGGTGCCACTGCCGTGGAATTAGGTCGCAAGTTTGTCGGGATTGAAATCAATGCCGAGTACGTAAAAATGGGGCTCAGAAGAATGAGCATTGGTTCGCATTTTTCAGAGAATGAACTTGCAAAGGTGAAAAAGCGGAAGACAAAAAATCTGTCTAAAAAGAGTCGATTAACAGCAAAGAGCGGCGATCTTTCAGCAAAGTAAAGGCATTGTAAGTCTGCTTTTCAGCTTGCAGATTTCGTGTATATTCCCTGCACGCTTGGGCATGAATACACAGGGTTTGGTAATGATTCGCAAGTATTGGTGGCTGGTTGTTTTTGCGGTCTTCGTTTTTCTCTTTGATGCGCTGCTCATTCAGTGGATAGAGCTGATGACAACGGAGCACGATAAGTGCCGGAATATGAATTCTGTAAACCCCCTCAAGCTGGTCAACTGCGTCGACCTCGAATAGCACGACGAAAAATACGTCGACAGCCGTCAGGCCCTGGCGGCTAAAACTATCCTGGCTGATTTTCACTCTGCATTAATTGCATTACACAGCCGTCTGGGCTTAACATTTTTAATACGTTATCAACTAATACTGGCGCTTGCCCATACAAATCATAACTCACTGGATTCATTAACCAGTTTTTTATTATTCCGCTAAAGCTACCGTGCAGAATAATGATGATGACATCTAAATCCAGACTGGTGGCAATCAGATTTTCATCCACGCACTTTTGCAGTGAATCACGAATGCTTTGATGACTGAGACCTATTTTATCGCGAATGGTCTGTTCTGATATCATATCGTTATGAAATTCACATTTATGATATAAAATTTGCATTAATGCCTGCTGGCGAGGATTCTGTGCAATATATTGCAATCCCACCACAAACTTTTCACGCAGCCGCTGTAAAGGATTATCCCCCCAACGACCAATAAGCTTATCCTGAATAAGATCGCGTAATGGAGGTTGTTGTAACCATAGCGCATTGAACAATTGCGTCTTATTTTCAAAATGCCAATAGAGCGCCCCCCGGGTCACGCTGGCGGCATCCGCAATGTCGTTTAACGTCGTATTGCTAACACCACGCACGGCAAACTGCATAATCGCTGTTTCTATCAGGTGCTGTCGTGTTTTGAGGGCATCAGCTTTCGTTTTTCTGGCCATGGTTTCGACTGTCTGAGGTAAGGTAGAGAATGATTAACTTTCTTATGTAATATTTGCTAAACGGAACAAATGTATCACTTAGCGTTTATTTAGACGAGTTCTAAAACAGTTAATTATGGATATTGCACACGAATAAACAAAACAAATAACAACCACCAATATATTCACCAACCAAATACTTATTTCAATATGTGTTTATGCGCATCATTGCATTACTATTAAAACCATAATGAAACAACCGAAGATAAATCCTTTTTTGTTTTTACGTGCCGTGTATCGCGCCCATAAATAAGTATTGCTTACATCGCAAGCTAATAATTTGTAGGATAGCCAACCATTATTTTCACTTGTGCGCGTTATCGCCTCTGCGTTACCCGGTTAATAACGAGCGTTCGGTTTTTTAAGGAATAGAAATGACGAAAAATGCCAGGTTTTCACTCCTGCCCTCATTCATCATCATGTCCACTGTATTACTCGCCGGTTGTAACGATCAGGGAGAAACACAAGCTCACCCCGCAGAGCCGCAGGTGACTGTCCATGTCGTCGAAAAGGCTCCTTTAGCCGTGACGACCGAATTACCAGGGCGCACAACAGCATTTCGTATTGCTGAAGTCCGTCCTCAGGTCAGCGGGATTGTACTTAAACGGAATTTTACCGAGGGAAGCGATGTTGAAGCCGGTCAGTCGCTTTATCAGATCGATCCTGCGACTTACCAGGCTGACTACGACAGCGCCAAAGGCGAACTGGCAAAGAGTGAAGCGGCAGCAGCTATCGCACATTTAACGGTAAAACGTTATGTCCCGCTGGTTGGCACTAAGTACATCAGCCAGCAAGAGTACGATCAGGCCATTGCTGATGCTCGCCAGGCCGATGCCTCCGTTATCGCGGCAAAAGCGGCGGTCGAAAGCGCTCGTATCAACCTGACCTACACCAAAGTGACATCGCCCATTAGCGGACGTATCGGTAAATCTAACGTCACCGAAGGCGCATTAGTCACGAATGGCCAGGCAACTGAACTTGCTACCGTGCAACAACTTGATCCTATTTACGTCGACGTAACACAGTCCAGTAATGACTTTATGCGCCTTAAACAGTCCGTTGAGCAAGGGAGCCTGCATAAAGACAGCGCCAGCAGTACCGTCGAACTGGTGATGGAAAATGGTCAGTCGTACCCGCTGAAAGGTGCGTTGCAGTTCTCTGATGTCACCGTTGATGAAAGTACCGGATCCATCACCCTCAGGGCCGTATTCCCTAACCCACAGCACACGCTGCTGCCGGGCATGTTTGTGCGTGCTCGTATTGATGAAGGCGTCCAGCCGAATGCCATTCTCGTTCCCCAACAAGGGGTAACACGTACGCCACGCGGCGATGCAACGGTGATGGTTGTCAATGACAAGAGTCAGGTCGAGGCTCGCACCGTCGTTGCTACACAGGCGATAGGTGATAAGTGGTTAATCAGCGAGGGCTTACAGCCTGGCGATAAGGTTATCGTCAGCGGATTGCAGAAAGCGCGTCCCGGCGTAAAGGTTAAAGCAACCACCGATACCGAAACTCCAGCCGCAAAAACTGCGCAATAAGGTAACCGGACATGGCTAACTTTTTTATCAATCGCCCTATTTTTGCCTGGGTTCTGGCCATCATTCTGATGATGGCAGGGGCTCTGGCAATCATGCAACTGCCCGTTGCACAGTATCCGACCATTGCACCTCCTGCGGTCGCTATTTCTGCCACCTACCCAGGTGCGGATGCGCAGACAGTACAAGACACGGTTACGCAGGTTATCGAACAGAATATGAACGGTATCGATAACCTGATGTATATGTCCTCCACCAGCGATTCCTCCGGGAGCGTCACCATTACTCTGACTTTCGAGTCGGGTACTGACCCGGATATCGCACAGGTCCAGGTGCAAAACAAATTACAGTTAGCGATGCCCTTACTGCCACAGGAAGTACAGCAGCAGGGGATCAGCGTCGAGAAATCCAGTAGCGGTTTCCTGATGGTGGCGGGTTTTGTCTCCGATAATAACAATCTGACGCAGGATGATATTTCCGACTATGTGGCGTCTAACGTTAAAGACGCAATAAGCCGAACAGCAGGTGTCGGCGATGTCCAGATGTTTGGTGCACAGTACGCAATGCGCATCTGGCTCGACAGCAACGCAATGAACAAATATCAGTTGACTCCGCTGGACGTTATCAATCAACTGAGAACGCAAAATAATCAGATTGCCGCAGGCCAACTGGGAGGCGCGCCATCCGTCCAGGGTCAACAACTTAATGCCTCCATTATCGCTCAGACACGCCTGAAAACGCCGGAAGAGTTTGGTCGCATAACGCTGAAGGTGGGCCAGGATGGCTCAATGGTTCACCTCAGAGATGTAGCCCGCATCGAACTCGGCGGCGAAAACTATAACATGGTGACGAAAATTAATGGTCAGCCTGCAACAGGCCTGGGCATTAAGCTGGCGACCGGTGCAAACGCGCTGGATACTGCCGCAGGCGTCAAAGCAAAGCTGGCTGAGTTACAACCTTTCTTCCCGCAAGGTTTGCAAGTGGTTTACCCCTATGACACTACACCATTTGTAAAAATCTCGATTAACGAGGTGGTGAAAACGCTGTTTGAAGCCATCATCCTCGTCTTCCTGGTGATGTACCTGTTCCTGCAAAATCTGCGCGCCACGCTGATTCCAACTATCGCAGTGCCTGTCGTGCTGTTGGGAACATTCGCGATCCTCGCCGCATTCGGATTCTCCATCAATACGCTAACGATGTTCGGAATGGTGCTGGCCATCGGCCTGCTGGTCGATGACGCTATCGTGGTAGTAGAAAACGTCGAACGCGTCATGGCGGAAGAGAAACTGCCGCCCAAAGAGGCGACGCAGAAATCCATGGTCCAGATCCAGGGCGCGCTGGTCGGGATCGCGATGGTACTCTCGGCGGTATTTATCCCCATGGCGTTCTTTGGCGGCTCGACCGGCGCCATTTACCGCCAGTTCTCTCTGACCATTGTTTCAGCGATGGCGCTTTCTGTTCTGGTCGCCCTCATTCTTACGCCAGCGCTTTGTGCAACGCTGCTAAAACCCGTTTCCGCCGGACATGTTGAAAAGAAAGGCGGTTTTTTCGGATGGTTTAACGCCCTGTTCGATAAAAGCGTCGGGCATTACAGCAATAGTATCAGCGGTATTCTGCGCAAAACCGGACGCTACTTGTTGCTATATGTTCTTATCGTCGGCGGAATGGCTGTTCTGTTTTTACGCCTCCCTACCTCCTTCTTGCCCGAAGAGGATCAGGGGGTCTTTATGACAATGGTGCAACTTCCTGCCGGTGCGACACAGACGCGCACACAGCAGGTGCTGGATCAGATTCAGAATTACTACCTGAACCAGGAAAAAGCGAACGTAAAATCGGTGTTCACCGTTAATGGCTTCAGCTTTAGCGGCCAGGGACAGAACTCCGGTATCGTCTTTATTAGCCTCAAACCATGGGAAGAGCGTTCGGGCGATGAAAACGGCGTGACGGCTATCGTCGAACGTGCGACCAGGGCGTTCAGCCAGATTAAAGATGGACTGGTGTTCCCGTTCAACATGCCTGCCATTCTTGAACTGGGTACCGCGACCGGCTTTGATTTTCAGTTAATTGATCAGGCTAACCTCGGTCATACAGAACTGACGAAAGCCCGGAACCAGTTGCTGGGTATGGTGAGAGAACATCCAGATTTGCTGGTGCGCGTGCGCCCTAACGGTCTGGAAGATACCCCGCAATTTAAGCTGGATATTGATCAGGAAAAAGCCCAGGCGTTAGGCGTAAGTCTGTCGGATATAAACCAAACGATTTCCACGGCCCTTGGCGGCACCTATGTGAACGATTTTATCGATCATGGCCGAGTGAAAAAGGTATACGTTCAGGCTGACGCGCCGTTCCGTATGTTACCCAACGACATCAACAATCTCTACGTACGTAGTGGGAATGGTGAAATGGTGCCATTCTCTGCGTTCAGTTCGTCGCATTGGATTTATGGTTCACCCCGCCTGGAGCGTTACAACGGTATGCCATCAATGGAAATACTGGGAGAGGCCGCGCCGGGTCGAAGCACCGGTGAAGCCATGGCGCTCATGGAAAACCTGGCAGCACAGCTGCCAACCGGTATCGGCTATGACTGGACGGGAATGTCATATCAGGAACGGCTCTCCGGCAATCAGGCACCTGCGTTATACGCTATTTCGTTAATTGTCGTCTTCCTGTGTCTCGCCGCATTGTATGAGAGCTGGTCTATTCCATTTTCAGTCATGTTGGTTGTACCGCTCGGCGTGGTCGGTGCGCTTCTGGCGGCGTCCATACGCGGTCTGAATAACGACGTTTACTTCCAGGTAGGTCTGCTGACTACCATCGGTCTTTCCGCCAAAAACGCTATCCTTATTGTGGAGTTTGCCAAAGACCTGATGGATAAAGAAAGTAAAGGGTTGATTGAAGCCACACTGGAGGCGTCACGCATGCGTCTTCGTCCAATCCTGATGACATCCCTGGCGTTTATTCTGGGGGTTATGCCTCTGGTTATCAGCCACGGAGCGGGTAGCGGGGCACAGAATGCGGTCGGTACAGGCGTAATGGGAGGCATGCTGACCGCGACATTGTTGGCAATCTTCTTCGTCCCCGTCTTCTTCGTTGTCGTCAGACGGCGTTTTAGTCGGCGCAACAATTAATTTGTAAAATAAAGGCGTCTTCGGACGCCTTTTTCACCTAAGATGCCCCTCTTTATTTATTAATAAGATAGCCATTTATTTCTAATAAACCCTTCCTGAAAAACTCGCCAGTCACCTTTCTTTTTATCCATTATTTTTACAATCCACATGAATTGAGATTATTCCTCATGTCAGTATTTTTTTAAGAAGTGGTAAAATAATCGCCGAGTTCGCAGATGGCTTAGCGTTTGTCTTTGCTCAATTAGCGAAACGCTTATTTTTGAGGTAACACCATGAAAAGATTAATATCCGTTGCATTGCTTACCGCATTCCTGGCCGGCTGTGCACACGATTCTCCTTGCGTACCTGTCTACGACGATCAGGGGCGCCTGGTTCATACCAATACCTGTATGAAAGGCACCACGCAGGATAACTGGGAAACAGCCGGTGCCATCGCCGGTGGCGCAGCAGCCGTTGCCGGGCTGACGCTTGGGATAGTCGCCCTGACCAAATAAATCTTCTTAAAAGCGCGGTGGGTACCGCGCTTTTTGCAATAAGAATTAAATCTTCATATAAGACAAAACGTTGGTATATAGCACTCAACGTATAATAAAATTATTATAGATTTTCCTCACATATCCACGATTTGAAATTAGCATTTTTTCAGTTCTTCGTAACAGCGCGCTTTCTTTTCATTATTCTCACGTCATCAATATTAACGTACGAAATCGTTATCACGCGTCCGGTTTGATTTTTAAATTTTTTGCGCCGAAATGTGGCTTACGTTTCAATTTTGCACCACTTCAGGGCGCTGCATTTATTTTTTCCTGTCTACACTCTGGATATTGCGTCGAATAATCGTGCGCAAAAACCTGGCACTACCTTTGCTTAAAAGAGTATGGCCATAGCCACAGACAGGTAAAAGACGTTTTCAGAACGTTTCCATAACAATAATTCCTCCACACAGGATGCTCTATGAAAAAGATGATAATAGCCAGCCTGGCTGCGGCCGGCGTGCTGCTTGCGGTTGCAAATCAGGCACATGCCGGCGCAACACTTGATGCCGTAAAGAAAAAAGGTTTTGTGCAGTGTGGGATCAGTGACGGGTTGCCTGGCTTTTCTTATGCCGATGCAAGCGGTAAGTTCTCAGGTATTGATGTCGACGTATGTCGTGGCGTTGCCTCCGCCGTATTTGGCGATGATAGCAAAGTAAAATATACCCCGCTCACCGCCAAGGAACGCTTTACCGCACTACAATCAGGTGAAGTCGACATGCTCTCTCGTAATACCACCTGGACCTCCTCTCGTGACGCAGGAATGGGAATGTCTTTCACTGGCGTAACGTATTACGACGGCATTGGTTTTCTTACCCACAATAAAGCGGGTCTTAAGAGTGCTAAAGAGCTGGATGGCGCAACGGTTTGTATCCAGGCAGGAACAGATACCGAACTGAACGTGGCTGACTACTTTAAAGCCAACAACATGAAGTACACCCCTGTCACCTTTGACCGCTCGGATGAATCAGCTAAAGCTCTGGAATCTGGGCGCTGCGACACGCTGGCTTCCGACCAGTCTCAGTTGTACGCCCTGCGAATCAAGCTGAGTAATCCTGCGGAGTGGATTGTCCTGCCAGAAGTTATTTCTAAAGAACCGCTGGGACCTGTCGTACGTCGTGGGGACGATGAGTGGTTCTCCATTGTTCGCTGGACGCTGTTCGCCATGCTGAATGCGGAAGAAATGGGCGTTAACTCGAAAAACGTCGATGAAAAAGCGGCTAATCCTGCAACGCCGGATATGGCACACCTGTTAGGCAAAGAAGGGGATTATGGCAAGGATCTGAAGCTTGATAACAAATGGGCTTACAACATTATCAAGCAGGTAGGTAACTACTCGGAGATCTTTGAGCGTAACGTGGGATCGGAAAGCACCTGAACCAGGAAAAAGCGAACGTAAAATCGGTGTTCACCGTTAATGGCTTCA
>NZ_SZWS01000052.1:0-10806 GCF_005281245.1 Citrobacter sp. wls826 | reverse complement strand
AAACCCGCTTTCGCGGGTTTTTTCTTCACTGTCACTTAACTGCTCAGGCTCTGGCCTTCATCGCTATCGTAAGCATTAGTGAAATTATCGGCGATTACAGCGCGACAACGTTAACAGCAGACGGGCCTTTAGCGCCATTCTCCACAGAGAACTCCACTTTTTGACCTTCGTCTAATGTTTTAAAATCGTTACTCTGGATAGCAGAGAAATGCACAAACACGTCCTTGCTACCGTCCTGAGGAGTGATAAAGCCGAAGCCTTTCTCAGAGTTAAACCATTTTACTAAACCAGTCATTTTGTTAGACATAGATACTTCCTTTCATATTTTTGAGCCGCTTAAGCAGCGAAGATGGCCTGTTTTGCAGAAATTAACTTATGGGGCACTTAGGGAGGAGGCTCATGAAGAAGAGTATCTGAGGATAACGCTTGAACTGAGAACTGCTTTACTAAAACTGCTTTCATAAGGTCTGTGTATCAAACCGATGTCGCTATAGTAGACTTACTTCTAATCAATAAGCAAGCATTAATTTATTTAATAATCGATTAGCGCCGAAATGTTACACCATCGCGGTTGAGCATTTCAGGTAACAACTTGATCTAAAATGAACAAAAGCCCTGACCATTGCAGTCAGGGCTTTAAGTTACTACACACTTCAAATTTAACATTAATAAACTTAACGATTTAATACTGCTGATGGTACTACTTTAAAATGTACACGTTTACTACAGATAATATTGGATATTGATACTAACTAAAACCGTCCTCTATTTACCGTTAAACACATTCCACCCGCTTGATAATAGAACTCAAGGCTGGTGACCTAAACAAGTACACTTCCCCTCGCGACATATACTCTTTGATGCGTTGCCTTATTTCCCTTGCGATAACCAGAAAACAGAAACCGCAAACATTTACTATTAAATCATGGCGTTACATCGTCGCGTTTTACTAACTATTTGCGATTAGATATATCAACTACGTGGCCTGAAAGCATTGTCGAGGTGAATAAATAGCGTTTTCAGCATCGACTATCCCATACAAAAATACTTCGTGGCCTTTATCGCAACCCCCAATCAAGCTCTACTAACACTTACTACGTTAACAGCAAACTACAATTTCTCCGCTGTTAAGTATTAACATACGGGTTTAAAAAACGCTGTCAATACTGTTTTTTATAACATGTCTTTATTAACAGTGATTATATATTCCTGCATATGATAAATGGGTCAACAATCGCCAAATCAGGGCCAGATCGTAGGGTTGAGCCTCTTTTTGTAACCGGTTTCAGAAAAAGTGACTTTCTTTGTGATGCCTTGCACACAATCGTTGCAAAGCAGTTGTTGCTGCGGCTGGCTCGCGATAATTATCAACCCACACATGTTGATCGAGACTGCTTATGAAAAACATCGTTTTATGCTGTGCCGCCGGAATGTCCACCAGCATGCTGGTGCAAAAGATGAAAGATGCCGCCCAGAAAAAAGGAGTCGACGTCACTATCAAAGCGGTTCCGGTGGCTGAGTTTGAAGAGAATATCGCCACTGCGGATATCGTATTGCTCGGCCCACAGGTTAAGTATGAACAGGCCAAGCTGCAGGCGCTCGCCGACCCGCTAGGAAAAAAAGTCGCCGTTATCGATATGATGGATTACGGCATGATGAAAGGCGATGCGGTACTGGACAAAGCGCTGAAACTACTGGAGTGATGGCATGGAAGAGTTAGAAACGATCATCATGGAATTATTGGTAAACGCCGGAGCTGCGCGCAGTCAAGCCCTGACGGCGTTGCAACTGGCGCGTAAAGGTGATTTCGCCGGGGCAGAACACGCGATGATGGAATCTCGCGAGTATGTTAAACAAGCGCATAAAATCCAGACCCAACTGATCGGAATTGACGAAGGTACCGGCAAACTACCGGTTAATCTCATCACCGTCCATTCCCAGGACCACCTGATGAATGCCATGGTGATTCAGGATCTGGCAGGCGATATGATTGAACTGTATCGACGCTTGCCACCAGTAAACTGATCGGATGGCGTAAGCCGTAGGCCTCATAAGCCTGGCGTCATCATGCCGGATGGCAGCTGATGCCTTATCCGATCAACATAATACATCTTAAATCCATCGACA
Organism: Citrobacter sp. wls826; assembly: GCF_005281245.1. NCBI lineage: Bacteria > Pseudomonadati > Pseudomonadota > Gammaproteobacteria > Enterobacterales > Enterobacteriaceae > Citrobacter > Citrobacter sp. wls826. The sequence goes on along the minus strand of NZ_SZWS01000052.1, from coordinate 8,679 downwards.
TAAAAAAACCCGCCGAAGCGGGTTTTTTATTAGCGTCAGCAACGATTAATCGTTGTCAGAACCGCCCAGGCCTGCGTTCAGCAGTTCTGCCAGGCTGGCAGACGCATCTTCAGCAGTCACCTGCGGAGCAGCTGGCAGTTCGCCCGCTGCGCGGCGGCGCATACGATCCTGGTGGTACGCATAACCGGTACCCGCCGGGATCAGACGACCCACGATAACGTTCTCTTTCAGACCGCGCAGTTCATCACGTTTACCTGCAACAGCGGCTTCGGTCAGGACACGCGTGGTTTCCTGGAACGATGCTGCAGAGATGAAGGACTCGGTTGCCAGAGACGCTTTGGTGATACCCAGCAGATCGCGGGAGAATGTTGCACCCACTTTGCCGTTCGCTTCCAGATCGCGGTTAGCAATCTTGACGCGGGAGTATTCAACCTGCTCGCCTTCCAGGAAGTCGGAGCTACCAGCGCTTTCGATGGTGGCTTTACGCAGCATCTGACGAACGATAACTTCGATGTGCTTATCGTTAATCTTAACGCCCTGCAGACGGTATACGTCCTGAACTTCGTTAACGATATAACGAGTTACAGCATGCACACCACGCAGACGCAGGATGTCGTGCGGCGCTTCCGGACCGTCGGAAACAACGTCACCACGTTCTACACGTTCACCTTCGAACACGTTGAGCTGACGCCATTTTGGAATCATCTCTTCATACGGCTCGCTACCGTCTACCGGGGTGATAACCAGACGACGTTTACCTTTGGTTTCTTTACCAAAGGAAATGATGCCGCTGATTTCAGCCAGGATTGCCGGCTCTTTCGGACGACGTGCTTCGAACAGGTCCGCAACGCGCGGCAGACCACCGGTGATATCCTTGGTACCGCCGGATTCCTGCGGAACACGCGCCAGGGTGTCACCAGAACTGATCTGTACGCCATCTTCCAGCTGAACAATCGCTTTACCCGGCAGGAAGTACTGAGCAGGCATATCGGTGCCTGGGATCAGAACGTCGTTGCCCTGAGCATCAACAATTTTCAGTGCCGGACGCAGGTCTTTACCACCCGCAGTACGCTCTGCAGAATCCAGAACCACCAGAGAAGACAGACCGGTCAGCTCGTCGGTCTGACGAGTAATGGTCTGGCCGTCGATCATGTCAGTGAAGCGGACGAAACCACTCACTTCGGTGATAACCGGCATGGTGTGCGGATCCCAGTTCGCTACGGTTTCGCCGCCAGCAACTTGTTCGCCATCACCTTTCGCCATAACGGAGCCGTAAGGCACTTTATAGCTTTCTTTGGTACGGCCGAATTCGTCGATCAGTTTCAGTTCGGTGTTACGTGAGGTGATAACCAGTTTACCGCTGGAGTTAACAACCGACTTCGCATTGCTCAGACGGATGCTACCTTTGTTTTTCACCTGGATGCTGGATTCAGCAGCCGCACGAGATGCCGCACCACCGATGTGGAACGTACGCATCGTCAGCTGTGTACCCGGTTCACCGATGGACTGTGCCGCGATAACGCCGATTGCTTCACCTTTATTGATGATGTGGCCACGCGCCAGGTCACGACCGTAGCAGTGCGCACATACACCAAAGTCGGTGTCACAGGATACAACGGAACGGACTTTGACGGAGTCAACGGAGTTCTCTTCCAGCAGGTCACACCACTGTTCGTGCAGCAGCGTGTTGCGTGGAACCAGAATATCCGCCGTACCCGGCTTCAGAACGTCTTCAGCAGTCACACGACCCAGAACGCGATCGCGCAGCGGTTCTTTAACGTCACCACCCTCGATAACCGGGGTCATGGTGATGCCTTCCAGCGTGCCGCAATCGTCTTCAGTAACAACCAAGTCCTGCGCAACGTCAACCAGACGACGAGTCAGATAACCGGAGTTAGCTGTTTTCAGTGCGGTATCCGCCAGACCTTTACGAGCACCGTGAGTAGAGATGAAGTACTGGAGTACGTTCAGACCTTCACGGAAGTTCGCGGTGATTGGCGTTTCGATGATGGAGCCATCTGGCTTAGCCATCAGACCACGCATACCAGCCAGCTGACGAATCTGTGCTGCAGAACCACGCGCACCGGAGTCGGCCATCATGTAGATGCTGTTGAAGGAAACCTGCTGCTCTTCTACGCCGTCACGGTTAATCACGGTTTCGGTTTGCAGGTTATCCATCATCGCTTTGGATACACGATCGTTCGCCGCAGCCCAGATATCGATAACTTTGTTATATCGTTCGCCCGCGGTTACCAGACCAGACTGGAACTGCTCCTGGATCTCAGCAACTTCAGCTTCCGCTTCAGAGATGATCTCGTGTTTCTTCTCTGGGATGACCATGTCATCAATACCAACAGATGCACCTGAACGCGCTGCATAAGCAAAGCCGGTGTACATTGTCTGGTCAGCGAAGATAACGGTCGGCTTCAGGCCCAGAATGCGGTAACAGGTGTTCAGCATTTTGGAGATTGCTTTCTTGCCCAGCGCCTGGTTGACGATGGAGAAAGGCAGACCTTTCGGTACGATCATCCACAGAATGGCGCGACCAACGGTCGTGTCTTTCAGGCTGGTGTGCGCAACGAATTCGCCGTTTTCATCTTTTTCGTATTCAGTGATACGCACTTTAACGCGCGCATGCAGAGAGGCCAAACCTGCGCGATAGATACGCTCAGCTTCTTTCGGGCCAGTCAGCACCATGCCTTCGCCTTTGGCGTTAACACAGTCACGGGTCATGTAGTACAGACCCAATACAACGTCCTGAGACGGAACGATGATAGGTTCGCCGTTCGCCGGAGACAGGATGTTGTTGGTAGACATCATCAGCGCACGCGCTTCGAGCTGGGCTTCCAGCGTCAGCGGTACGTGAACAGCCATCTGGTCACCATCGAAGTCGGCGTTATATGCTGCACAAACCAGCGGGTGCAGCTGGATAGCTTTACCTTCGATCAGTACCGGTTCAAATGCCTGGATACCCAGACGGTGCAGGGTTGGTGCACGGTTCAGCAGTACCGGGTGTTCGCGGATAACTTCGTCCAGGATATCCCAAACGACAGCTTCTTCACGCTCAACCATTTTCTTAGCGGCTTTGATGGTGGTGGCCAGGCCACGCAGTTCCAGCTTGCCGTAAATGAACGGTTTGAACAGTTCCAGTGCCATTTTCTTCGGCAGACCGCACTGATGCAGACGCAGGTATGGACCTACGGTGATTACAGAACGACCGGAGTAGTCAACACGCTTACCGAGCAGGTTCTGACGGAAACGACCCTGTTTACCTTTGATCATATCGGCCAAAGATTTCAGAGGACGTTTGTTAGAACCGGTGATCGCACGACCACGACGACCGTTATCCAGCAGGGCGTCAACCGCTTCCTGCAGCATACGTTTTTCGTTACGTACGATGATGTCCGGCGCAGCCAGATCCAGCAGACGTTTCAGACGGTTGTTACGGTTGATCACGCGACGGTACAGATCGTTCAGATCTGATGTTGCGAAACGACCACCATCCAGCGGAACCAGCGGACGCAGATCTGGTGGCAGAACCGGCAGAACGGTCAGGATCATCCACTCTGGCTTGTTGCCAGACTGTACGAATGCTTCCAGCAGTTTGATACGTTTGGTCAGCTTCTTACGCTTGGTTTCGGAGTTGGTTTCGTTCAGCTCTTCGCGCAGAGTTTCGCACTCTTGCTCCAGATCCATGCTTTTCAGCAGGGCCTGGATTGCTTCCGCACCCATCTTCGCGTCGAATTCGTCACCGAACTCTTCCAGCGCGTCCAGATACTGCTCTTCAGTCAGGATCTGTTGACGTTCCAGGTTAGTCATACCGCCTTCGATAACCACATAAGATTCGAAGTACAGTACGCGTTCGATATCGCGCAGCGGCATATCGAGCAGCAGACCGATACGGGACGGCAGAGATTTCAGGAACCAGATGTGAGCGGTCGGAGACGCCAGCTCGATGTGGCCCATACGCTCACGGCGTACTTTAGTCTGGGTCACTTCAACGCCGCACTTCTCACAGATCACACCGCGGTGTTTCAGGCGCTTGTACTTACCGCACAGGCACTCATAGTCTTTTACCGGCCCAAAGATACGGGCGCAGAAAAGGCCGTCACGTTCAGGTTTGAACGTACGGTAGTTGATGGTTTCCGGCTTCTTAACTTCACCGAAAGACCATGAACGGATCATGTCTGGCGAGGCCAGAGCAATTTTGATCGCATCAAACTCTTCGGTTTTAGTCTGCGCTTTCAGAAACTTTAATAAATCTTTCACGGATTTGCTCCCGTCGGAGTTAGCACAATCTGGCGCTGGCTGTTACGCCAGCACCAGTGACCTGTTTGATCGAGAGTTACTCGTCTTCCAGCTCGATGTTGATACCCAGCGAACGAATCTCTTTCAACAGTACGTTGAAGGATTCCGGCATGCCTGGTTCCATCTGATGGTTGCCGTCCACGATGTTTTTATACATCTTAGTACGACCGTTCACGTCATCAGACTTAACGGTGAGCATTTCCTGCAGGGTGTATGCCGCGCCGTATGCTTCAAGCGCCCACACTTCCATCTCCCCGAAGCGCTGACCACCGAACTGAGCCTTACCACCCAGCGGCTGCTGAGTAACCAGGCTGTAAGAACCGGTAGAACGCGCATGCATCTTGTCATCAACCAGGTGGTTCAGTTTCAGCATGTACATGTAGCCAACGGTAACCTGGCGCTCGAACTGCTCACCGGTACGACCGTCGAACAGTGTGATCTGACCGGAAGTCGGCAGGCCACCCAGCTGTAACAGTTCCTTGATTTCAGACTCTTTCGCACCGTCGAACACTGGCGTTGCGATCGGCATACCTTTTTTCAGGTTTTCAGCCAGACGCAGAACTTCTTCATCACTGAAGGTATTCAGGTCAACTTTCTGACGAACATCTGAACCCAGATCGTAAGCACGCTGGATGAATTCGCGCAGTTTCGCGACTTCCTGCTGCTGTTTCAGCATGGCGTTGATCTTATCGCCGATACCTTTCGCAGCCATACCCAGGTGGGTTTCAAGGATCTGACCGATGTTCATACGCGATGGTACGCCCAGCGGGTTCAGCACGATATCTACCGGCGTACCGTTAGCATCGTGTGGCATATCTTCGATCGGGTTGATCTTAGAGATTACACCCTTGTTACCGTGACGACCTGCCATCTTATCACCAGGCTGGATCCGACGTTTAACCGCCAGATAAACCTTAACAATCTTCAGCACGCCCGGTGCCAGATCGTCGCCCTGAGTGATTTTACGGCGTTTCGCTTCGAGTTTTTTCTCGAACTCGTGTTTCAGTTCGTCGTACTGCTCAGCCAGTTGTTCCAGCTGATTTTGTTTCTCTTCGTCGGTCAGGCCGAGTTCTAACCAGCGATCGCGCGGCAGTTTGTCGAGCTTCTCAGCTTCAACACCACCGGAAACCAGCACAGCGTAGATACGGCTGAACAGGCCAGCTTCGAGGATTTGCAGTTCTTCAGACAGGTCTTTTTTCGCCTGCTTCAGCTGCATCTCTTCGATTTCCAGCGCACGTTTGTCTTTTTCTACGCCATCGCGAGTAAAGACCTGAACGTCGATAATCGTACCGGAAACACCGTTTGGCACGCGCAGAGAAGAGTCTTTAACGTCAGACGCTTTCTCACCGAAGATCGCACGCAGCAGCTTCTCTTCTGGCGTCAGCTGGGTTTCACCTTTCGGCGTTACCTTACCAACCAGAATGTCGCCACCGGTTACTTCCGCGCCGATATAAACGATACCGGATTCATCCAGTTTGGAGAGCGCAGCTTCACCCACGTTCGGGATGTCAGCGGTGATCTCTTCCGGCCCCAGCTTGGTGTCACGGGACACACATGCCAGTTCCTGAATGTGGATGGTGGTGAAACGGTCTTCCTGGACAACACGCTCAGATACGAGGATGGAGTCTTCGAAGTTGTAACCATTCCATGGCATGAATGCCACGCGCATGTTCTGACCGAGCGCCAGTTCACCGAGGTCGGTGGACGGACCGTCTGCCAGCACATCACCACGTTCAACCGGTTCGCCCAGAGATACGCAAGGCATCTGGTTGATACAGGTGTTCTGGTTAGAACGGGTGTATTTGGTCAGGTTATAAATGTCGATACCTGCTTCGCCCGGGTACATCTCGTCTTCGTTAACTTTGATAACGATACGGGAAGCATCCACGTACTGGACGGTACCGCCACGTTTAGCAACTGCGGTAACACCGGAGTCGACGGCAACAGCACGTTCCATACCGGTACCAACCAGCGGCTTATCAGCACGCAGAGTCGGAACCGCCTGACGTTGCATGTTCGCACCCATCAATGCACGGTTGGCGTCATCGTGTTCCAGGAACGGGATCAGGGACGCACCGACGGATACCACCTGCTGGGTGGATACGTCCATGTAGTCAACCTGGTCACGGCTGAACAAGCTGGATTCGCCTTTGCTACGGCAGGTAACCAGATCTTCTACAAAGTGGCCTTCGTCATCCAGGTTGGAGTTCGCCTGAGCGATAACGTAGTTGCCTTCTTCGATAGCAGACAGGTAATGAATTTCGTCAGTTACAACACCGTCGGTCACTTTACGGTACGGAGTCTCGAGGAAGCCGTATTCGTTAGTCTGTGCGTACACAGACAAGGAGTTGATCAGACCGATGTTCGGACCTTCAGGCGTTTCGATTGGACATACGCGACCGTAGTGAGTCGGGTGTACGTCTCGAACTTCGAAGCCTGCGCGTTCACGAGTCAAACCGCCTGGGCCGAGTGCAGAGATACGACGTTTGTGCGTAATCTCAGACAGCGGGTTGTTCTGGTCCATAAACTGAGACAGCTGGCTGGAACCAAAGAACTCTTTCACTGCTGCAGAAATCGGCTTAGCGTTGATCATATCCTGAGGCATCAGGGTATCCAGATCGCCCAGAGACAGACGCTCTTTCACCGCACGCTCAACACGTACCAGGCCAACGCGGAACTGGTTTTCCGCCATTTCGCCTACGGAACGGATACGACGGTTACCGAGGTGGTCGATATCATCGACTTCGCCTTTACCGTTACGGATATCGATGAGCTTCTTCATCACTTCGATGATGTCGTCTTTGCTCAGGATACCGGAACCTTCGATTTCGTCGCGCAGCAGAGAACGGTTGAACTTCATACGACCAACCGCAGACAGGTCATAGCGGTCTTCGGAGAAGAACAGGTTCTCGAACAGGCTTTCAGCAGCTTCACGCGTCGGCGGCTCACCAGGGCGCATCATGCGGTAGATTTCTACCAGCGCGCTCAGACGATCGTTGGTTGGGTCGACACGTACAGTTTCAGAAATGTAAGGACCGTGGTCCAGATCGTTGGTGAACAGCGTTTCGATACGCTTGTGGCCAGACTGGCTCAGCTTAGCCAGCAGATCCAGACTCAGCTCCATGTTAGCTGCGCAGATCAGCTCGCCAGTAGATTCGTCAACGTAGTCTTTAGCCGCAACTTTACCAGCAATGTATTCAACCGGAACTTCGATATGTTTGATATCGTCTTTTTCCAGTTGGCGAATGTGGCGCGCAGTGATGCGACGGCCTTTTTCGACGTAGACTTTGCCGTTAGCTTCGATGTCAAAGGAGGCGGTTTCACCACGCAGGCGTTCCGGCACCAGTTCCATCTGCAGCTTGTTGTCACGAATTTCGAAAACAACTTTCTCAAAGAATAGGTCAAGGATCTGCTCAGTGGTGTAGTTCAGTGCACGCAGAATAATGGTCGCAGGCAGTTTACGGCGACGGTCAATACGTACGAACAGGTTGTCCTTCGGATCGAATTCGAAGTCCAGCCAGGAACCACGGTAAGGGATAATACGCGCGTTATACAGCACTTTACCCGAAGAGTGGGTTTTACCTTTGTCGGAGTCAAAAAAGACGCCAGGACTACGGTGCAGCTGAGAAACGATAACACGCTCAGTACCGTTGATAACAAAGGTACCGTTGTCTGTCATGAGCGGAATTTCGCCCATGTAGACTTCTTGTTCTTTAATGTCTTTTACGGTGCCTTCCGGCGCTTCGCGCTCGTAGATCACCAGGCGCAGTTTTACGCGCAGCGGTGCGGAATAGGTCACGCCACGGATCTGACATTCCTGAACGTCAAACACCGGTTCGCCAAGGCGGTAGCTGACGTATTGCAGCTCGGAATTACCGCTGTAGCTCTGAATCGGGAAAACGGAACGGAAAGCTGCTTCCAGACCATACTGCCCTTCAGGATCTTGCTCGATGAACTTCTGAAACGAGTCAAGCTGGATAGAAAGGAGATAAGGTATGTCCAACACTTGCGGACGTTTACCAAAATCCTTACGAATACGTTTTTTCTCGGTATAGGAGTAAACCATTAGGGTTCCTCAGCTCGCTGACAAGTCGACCCATCTGTCCGACGAAGGGACAGTTTGTGCAACACTATTTTGTTGACCGGAAAATCGAATACTTTCCGCAATGCCTGTTGCTATCACGCTTAAACCATTTCATTGCGATTTACACAGAACTGACGTTCTGTCGCAGTATATTAAGACGTCGATAGAAACAAGCATTGAAAGGCACAGCAGTAGTCAAACAGTGTGAAATGCTACTGGCGCCTTACAGCGCAAAAAGGCTGGTGACTAAAAAGTCACCAGCCATCAGCCTAATTTCTTAGGCTGCA
>NZ_SZWS01000048.1:176691-196817 GCF_005281245.1 Citrobacter sp. wls826 | reverse complement strand
CGGCCCGGTAGCCTGGAGGAATAAACGGAGGGAACCGCGGAGCGGCAATTTTCCAGCCGGGAGCCGGGATTGTTAAGGGTACGGCGATAGTACCCTTAACACGTTCACTGCTCGTATTGCCTCAGAGAAGTGACAAACATAAGGTGAACGTAGCAATACGCCGGAGGCAACAGATTCATTACCTGCGTATGTGCCACTCATCCTCGTTAACTGGCAAGCATTACAGCTTAATGTCAGGAGGAACGTCATCCGGTTATCCGCGGCGCAAGCTGCAAATCCAGGCGAGTAGCGCACAGACGCTCAGAACCAGCCCCAGTTGTTGCACCATGCCTGCAACCCCCAGCATCATTCCCAGCAACAGGTAATAGCTTAATCCGAACAATGCACCGGCGGCCCCGGCCTGTTCACGATAGTGGCGTAGGGCCTGACTCAGCACATTAGGGATTGCGATGCCATAGGCAATCACCGCGCCGAAAACCGGTATCAGAATCCACGCGGAGTGCTGTAACCACCACGCGGCGAGGCCTGACAATGCTGCCAGCGCACAGGCATAACGTACCCTCTGTTCCGACGTCAGGTCTGTCGTCAATAATCTCCGGTTCAGCAGGCTGCCCGACAGCGAAGCAAACGCAAGTAGTCCCCCCGTCCAGCCAAAGGCTCTGGAACTCCATCCCAATTGCCCGAAAAGAAACGGAGCCAGGCTGTAATAGCTAAACAGCATGGTATTCAGCAGCGCAACCAGCATGGTATTTTTCCACAGCTCGCGGTCACGCATCATGCGGGTGAGCAGTGCAGCAAGGCTGGGGCTGAGCGTATTTTCGGGCCGGGTTTCTGGCAGCATGGTCGCAGTCAGTAGCAGCAGTAGCAGCGCCAGCAGCACAAGGGCAATAAATACACCGGTATGACCATACAGGCTAACCAACCAACCTCCGCTTAGCAGCCCGAAAACGGGACTCAATGCCAGCGCAGCGCCCATCACGGAAAAGACGCGGGATAGTGCAGTTGATTCATATGTGTCCCGTAACATGGTCTGTACCACCACTGACCCGGCAGCCGCGCCGATGGCTGAGATCATCCGCGCCAGCAGCAAAACGCTGAAGTCAGTGGCAACTATGGCCAGGGCACAACCTGACCCATAGCAGATAAGTCCTGCCAGCATCGCCCAACGTCGACCGAGGCAGTCGCTCAGCCAACCCCACATCGCCACGCCGATGGCGAAGGCAATAAAATAAACGGAGAGTGTTTGCGCCGCACGCTCACTGCTTACGTGATAAGACGTGGCGATTCCTGGCAATGCCGGGCTATAAATGGTTTCCACCAGTTGCGGAAACATAATCAGCAAAGTAAGAAGCCACAGCGGCGGGCGGCGAAGAGTGTTCATTGCAATATCCAGAGAGACAGAAAACTGGTGGGCATTATTGCTGAAAGGGAGGTGTCGCATTACCATTATCAAGACTATAAACATCAACTATCGGACAGATAATGGAAATTGCCCCGGATGATGATTTCGATGCGGATAGCTTTGATAAACCGGTAATCGGCATTGCCTCCGAGATGGGCGTACACGATTCCGGCCGGCATAGCCATCTTCGTCATCAGCTACTTTTTTCGGCTGCGGGAAGCATTACGATTGAGCTGGAGCATGCCCTGTGTCTGCTACCGCCACGGCGCGCGGTCTGGATCCCGGCTGGTACGGTACATCGCGCCATAATGCGTGGGGTGATGGCTTATCGTTCGTTGTATTTTTCAACTACATTGCCGTTATCTAAGTTACCGCTGCAGATAGTCGACGTTAATCCTCTCTTTTTTGAAGTAATAGAACGTATGGCTTTCTGGCCGTGGGAAATGCCTGCCGCGCAGCAGGCCAGTCTTATCACCGTTTTCTGTGAGGAAATGCGGGCCGCCCGCAGTGAAAACTGGACGTTGCAGTTTCCCTCAGATCCACGGCTGAACGTGTGGCTTGAAGGAGTACGCATGGGCGAATTGCCACCACGACTAAATCAATTATCCCAACGGGTTGGGGCATGCGAGAGGACGATCAGTCGAATATTTACCAGGGATACCGGGATGAATTATCAGAGCTGGCGGCAGCAATTTAGACTATTAAAAGCCATGGAGATGCTGGCTGACGGGGGGCAGATCAGCCAGGTGGCGCAATATCTGGAATTTGTCAGTGACAGTGCTTTTATCGCTTTTTTCCATCAGCATACCGGCACAACACCGAGCCGTTATGCGGGCAATATAATGCCGCAGAAGGATTAGGGGTATTACATACTAAGGATAATTTACCGGGTGGCAGGAGAGTGGGAAAATCGTGTACTAATGGCAGAGAGAAGAGCCTCTCTGCCAGCGGACGCTGCAATTAATCAAGAAGAACGACATCAAGCAAACCAGCCAAACCTTGCGGAAATCAGACTGAAAAGTCCTACAGCAGCAAATATATTTATCAGCACCACAGTTTTACTGGAAACATTCATTTGTGCCACCTTTCGTTTTAACCCTTATGGGTATAGTACGGGTTATAACTATCCGCAATAGTACGGATTCTGAACATAATGAAAACGGCTTGTTTTACCGGCGTTTCTCTTAAAATAATTAATAAAACTTGATGTGGGTCATGAAAAAGAGCATATTGCGCGCGATTTTACCTTTCGGCCCGGATGCCTGACATGTCTCTGTACCAAAAAATGCTGGTTTTTTATGCGGTGATGGCCGCTATCACGGCAATCATCACCTGGTTTCTTTCCCGCGATAAAAAGCGGATTCGTTTTCTCAGCGCGGTATTAGTCGGGGCGACCTGGCCGATGAGTTTTCCCGTCGCGTTAATGTTTTCTCTCTTCTGATGACGGCGTAAACGCCGTTTCAGGAGGAAAGCAGGGTATCTAATCGTTTTTTGTCGGCTGCGCAAACATCCTGCGGATGCTGATATCCCACGTTTTCATTGGCGCGGGTATACAAAGCGACCAGCCAGTCGTAAACGTAACGGCTTGCGCCATGCGAAGGTTGTTCATCCAGTTTCGTCAACCGTAACATCGGCTGTTGCGCCGGGGCACTAAAAATAGCCGATCCTTTTTGGATCCTGCTGGCCGGACGCTGTTCCTCTGCCACGCTGGCAAATCCAAGCCAGGTAATAAAATCCCCAATATCGGCGTGAAGCTGCGCGGCGCAGACGTTTTCTCGCTGCATAATGCGCTGTAAGCGTTGCGGCATCTCCAGCCGATAGCTGGTGGTGACGAGGATATCAGCAACCTGCCTTAGCGTACGCGGCTCGAGACGTAAACGGCGCGCATTATTTTCATCGCGACACCACTGGCGCACGTGGTTAACCCACATTTTGTGCGCCTGATACCCGGTCTCTTTGCTTTCCGGCGAGTGCGGTGTGTCACGCACCTCGGCAAACAGGTCAATCTCTTCATTAAATAATCCGCTCACCTGTTCCTCGCGCGGCTGCTGAACACGCAGTAGCGACTCAAAGAGGCGCATCGGCGGGAGCAAACCGTCCAGGAGTTCGCCATGTTTTGCCGCCTGGGCCTGGAGCTGGCGGATCACCGACTCATTGCTACCCGATTCGGTTTCAACGGGATTAATCCAGCCGATCAGGGTTTCGCGTACGCGCTGCTGGTGCTGCTCACGCAGGGAGGTCAATCTCGCCTGGCGTTGCTGGGGCGAGGTTGCCTGAGTCAGCCATTCGACGAGGCGTTGTAAGCTGTGTTTATCCAGCGCCTGCAGCGTGCCCCAGTGCAGTCCGGGCTTGCCCATTAATTGCTGCACAGATTCATCAAGATTTTGCTGAGTGCTAAACCGCGCATCCTGCGGAGTAATGGCCCAGACCACTCCCGGCAATGCGGCGTCATGTACGGGCTGAGTATCGTTAACCCAGCCCAGTAGCTTGCGGGTGATGGCGGGCGTCTGGGAGCGGGTAGATACCGCATTACAGATTAAAAGTACATCCGGTTGTAGATGCTGGCGATAATGTTCCAGCATCCAGCCTAATTTGGCCTGCCACAATGGATGGGGATGAACATCCGGGGCGAGGGGAATATCCAGCAGATCGACATTCTCCAGTACCGCGTCTTCAACCGTCAGGACCAGCTCGCGCGTGAGCAGCGCCAGCGAAGCCTGAGAAAGGCTGACCGCATTGAGCAACTGATCATTTTCTATTGGATGAACCACCACATCGCTTTGCGCCTCATTCCCGTTCAATGCTACCTGAGTCAGGAAACTCTCGGCAGGTAAACCAAAATGGTCAACCAGCAGGCTCAGCGGAGCCGCGAGTTCTTGCGCGCTCCCGGTCTGTTGCAGCGTATGCGCCAGCGCCAACCACTGTTGCGTCAACTCTGGCTGTTCTCCCCACAGTAACGCCCAGGCGTTTGCCCGGGTAGTCAGATCCAGTGCGGGTAGCAGCGTGGCAAACTGATGCCATAGCGCGTCGTCAAATTGCTGTTGTCTGGCCGGTACGCAGGCGCGCCAGAAACGACCAATTGCCGCGACATCATGCGCGGTAATGCCCGGCACCGGATGACGCTGGCGCAACGTTTGCCATTTTTCCAGGCGCGCCTCAATAATCGATTTCTCGACCTGGCGGTTGTCCGCAAGCGCACAGAACTGGGTAATAAATAGCTGTACCAGTTCGGCTTCATTGAGTAGCCGCAGGCGCAACGGCCATTCACCATCGAGCGGATTTTCATCACGCGTAAAGCGGATCGCCATATTGGTTGGCGCATGACCAGGATTAATATGTGAAAAGTAATCAAAGCTGCGATCCGGGGTAACGATATTCACTTTGCCATTGGCGTTGCTGCACAATGCTGTGAGCAGGTGCGCTTTTGCCGATTGCGAATGTCCGTAAAGCCCAACGCATCCTCGCGATGAAAAGGTTGTCTTCAATGCAGACTCATTAACGGCGGCCAGGGTGAGCTGTGCCAACAGGGCATCCGCTTCATCATCAAGACGCGCCGCACGCTGACGGGTATCAGTTACCCACTCGATGGCGGCCTGCGCGGTGTTTAACATCTTACTCATTTCAGGTACACGCTCCCGCTATCAATCCAGTAATGGCTCCCGCTATGGCGTCGGTCTGCCAGCGTATTCAGTTTTAACGTTAAGGCATTGGCGGCAACGGGAGTGCCATCCTGTAACCACGCATCGCTCAGTACGAAGAATTCCGGGCCGCTTTCTTTGCTACCACCGCGTAGCTGCAGCCGTACATTCAACACGCCATCTCCGGCGATGGTTTTTGCCAGTTCGGCAGAATTTATGCTGAGCGTATACAGCGGTGTGGCAGGCCAACGGCTGTTGGCCAGTTGACGGAAACCTAACGTAACGTTGCCGCGCAATGGGAAGTGCAGGCGGGCATCCAGTTTCGCGCCGGGCTTATCCAGATCGATATCGTGATACCAGATGTTCTCATCACGCAGCGTATTGACCGTATTATCCAACACGCCGAGATAACGTACGGTCGAGTAAGCGCCGATATCGGCAGCTTTAAAGTTGAAACGCGGCAAGCGTAGATCCAGCGCCAGGCTACACAACATGGCACCAACTGCTGCGGTGGATTTGGGGTTACCAATCCGCCCTTGTTGGCTGAACGGATACCACTCATGTACGCGGTAGTTATCCATCCAGATCATACGATTAACCGGAACGGGCTGCAGATGGCGGATCAACGCCTGTACGCCAGGTAAACAGGCGGGTCTGCCGGTCACTAATAAAATATCGCAGCGATAGTGTGAAATGGCCTCACAGACCGCGTGCAGTGGGGAGGTCAGGGTAAACTGGCCCGCCAGTAACGCTTCTTGTAACTGCCTGAACTGCACCTGTAACGGCACGCTCAACACATCAAACACTGGCGATCCCGCAGGTAACGCATGATCGATAGCCTGATGGATGTAATTCAGTACGTTGCGCGTTGGTTGCTGGCTCAGGAGTTCGCCAAAGGTGGCATGCAGACCCGCTACCGGATCGTTAATATCACTTTGTTCCCAGGCTGAAAGTACCGCATGACCGAGCGGCATAAAGAGTTGTAACGCCGTTTGTTGACGCAAAATCGCCTGGGTGTCGATGCGCCCGGAATCGCCAAATAGCGTAGCCAGCAATGCGGCGGCGTCGGTCACGCCAGCCTGTTGCAGACGGGTTTGCAGCGCAGGCAACACGCAACGCTGAATCACGTCCAGCAGCATGTCATCGCCCGCAACCTTAAAGCCTTCACGGAACAGCAGATGCGGGGTAATTTTGACGTTTGTACCCACGCCGTCATCAAGCTGGTAGTGGACGACGGCCATATCCGTTGTCCCGCCGCCAATGTCGATCGATGCCACGCGCAGCGCACGACCTTTAGTCTCACCAGGCTCCGGCAAACGGTCCGGGCGGGCAAGGGCGTTAAAGAACGATTCGGTGTGGCCATCGTAGTGAGAGATAGCTTCGTTATACAGCCACACCAGTTGCCCGCAGCTGGCCTCATCCCATTCCATCTGGATCTCAGGTACGGGAACCACGCTCTTTTCCTGCTGTTTACGGGTGGTGAAGTCTTCATCCTGCGGGTGCCAGCCCATTGCTTTCCAGACCAACGCAATAGCTTCAAACATGCGCAGGCGGAAAATCTCGCGCTCCTGTTTGGGCATCGCCGACGGCAGGGTCAGGATCAGCGTACGCAACTGACGAGGAGATGCCGGGAATCCGAGGCGCAAACGCGTCGCCACGCTGTTAATTTGCCCCAGCGCCTGGGCCAGTATTTCGCACAACATATGCGTCATCAGCGTACTGCGGCTGTATTGCGGTGAGAATACCGGCAGACGATCATCCTGAGGCAGGCTGAACAGCGGTTGCCCGTCATCGTTCATCAGGTTCATCAGCGGGAAGGCGGTAGCCAGTGGTTCGCGCTGGGTTTTGCCATTCATCTGGCTAAAGCGCCAGTCATGCAACACCGGCGTTTCGTCCCACAGATAACGGCGCGGGCTGGAGATCCCACTGCTGCCTTCAGTGCCCATGCGCTGCATCGCCAGCTTTCGGGCTTCATCGCCAACGCGGACAATCGACGGCCAGATAAAGGCATCATCACGACCGCTCTCCACGGAAAAGTGCTGCTTACCAAAACGCGCTTCGGAAAACTCCAGTCGGCTGGTGAACAACGGATCGTTGAGAAACTGTGGCTCGCTTAACGAACGCACCTGCAATTCGGCTGTCTGGCGTAGTCCGTCATTGGCATCCCCGTGATCTTCAATCAGGACGCCACAGGTATGGGTGTTACCGATATCCAGGATAAGATCAACGGGAATGGCGGGCGTGCTGAGGGTATGCGTGACCAGTTTCACTTCCGGGACGGAAAGCTGCTCGCCTAACAGGGTCAGCACATTCAGCCAGTGCGCCTGATATTCAAAGTTACGCAGCGCCTGTTGGATCTCTTGTTCTGAGCGGTTCTCATGCTGTGTGACATGATGCATAAAGGATTCGCGCAACCAGCCGTCAATCCAGGTCTGGTCGAGGAAATCGGCAATTTCGTTGTCATGCCAGGCCAGCGCAAATCGCGTACCGTTCAGCAGGTCATTTTCGTTGGGGGTTAACGCCGCAGGGGCATTTTCAGTGAGCTGGCTGTCCAGCGCCACGGTGACGCGGTGGGTGTTGCCCGCGCTGTCAGGTTGCGCCAGCTTTCGCACCTGTACGCGCGCCCAGTTATCCGGGCCTTCAACGAACGTACGCGGCGGGTTGAAGCGCAGGAACGGCAGCGGCAGCCAGACACCGTCGAGCACGTCCAGCGAATAATGCAGCTTCTGGGTGCTTTCCGGCTTCACCACTTCGGGCTGACCGCCGGTACTGCCTGGTAAGGTATAACGTCCGGTTGTCAGATCGAAATCCAGCCGCAGCAGGGGACCGTTTGCCGTTTTGCGCACAAAGCGGCCATGATGCG
Organism: Citrobacter sp. wls826; assembly: GCF_005281245.1. NCBI lineage: Bacteria > Pseudomonadati > Pseudomonadota > Gammaproteobacteria > Enterobacterales > Enterobacteriaceae > Citrobacter > Citrobacter sp. wls826. Next base: position 188,914 of record NZ_SZWS01000048.1, on the reverse strand, counting down.
CAGATTCCTGCGGCGTCAGGCCAAAATCCAGAAATTGCACACCGCTATTGGCGATGAGCGTCACGCTCTGTTTGTAGTCACACAGATTCACCAACATAAAATCAGGCACCTATCTTTTTGATCGTCAGAGGGATTTCCGCGTGATCGTCATAACGTGCGGTACAGGCGGCGACGTCATTGGTTCCCGCTTTGCAGGTAATTTCCGGCATCGGATAACGTGACCCGTCCGTACAACGGGCATTCCCGCGACTCTTAATCATTAATTCACCTGACTGATGCAAACCGGAGAAAATCTCGGCACGACAAACAATATTGTCGCCATGAACCACGCGCGCCGTGCCTTTATTGGCCTGGATCTGATAGCGCAGCGACGGCGCTTTACCGCTAACCGGATCTTTAACATCAACCATTACGCGCCAGTTACCGTTGAGAAAACGCGTCGTTCCTGCCTTCATCTGGTTGGCATCCATCACCAGCGCATCTTTTGGAATCGCGGCGATCACGACCGGTCCCTCGACAGGTTTTTCTTTTTTGGCAGCCGGAACCACTTCAGCCCGATGCAGCGGCAGTGCAGATGTCAGTTCTGGCAGCGGTGCCATATCTGCCTTAGCGACGACTCTTGGGGGAACAGCGGGTACGGGCGGGGTGGGCTGTTGCTTCCACAGCAGCGGCCCAACCATGGCTGCAATGATCACCGCGGCAACGGGCAGGCTCCACAACGGCAGGCGGCGTGCGGGTTTCTTCTGTGCGAGCGGCGGCGAGACTTCCGGTTCGTTAACAACGACCGGGGGTTGTGGTTCAGGTTCAGCCGGTTTAGGTAGCTCAACGACTGGAGTCAACAAAGGCGCCTCGGCCTCGGCGAAGGTGATTTGGGCAGTGATTTCTTCTTCCGGCTCAGGCTCCGCTACGGTGACGACCGGAGGAATATCGGCAAGGCGCAGGCAATCGAGCACATCGTCGCGAGGATTTTCATTCAGATTGACGAAACCCCAGAACGTAATAACGGGTTTACCTTCAACCAGAAATACGTGATTCTCACCAGGAAACTGGATGGCTTTTTCCAGCAGTGAGCCAAACAGTTGCAGGGAGGTTTTACCCGATTGCAGACTTTTACGGCTCAGCGCCGCCGCATTTTCCAGCGTGCTTCCCAGATAGCGCAGCGCACGAAAACGGGCCTCTTCATCAGCGGCTTTCCATGCAACGGCTTTCCCTTCAATCGGCGAATACCAGTCAACGCGATCGCCGTTGTCGTTAATTTGTGGGATCGCCAGACAATCCACCATCGCCTGCTGTTTACGCAGGCGAAGCGTTTCACGAATTTGCAATGCTGAATCAAACACGGCCTGACCACCGCCGCCCACGGCCTGATAGTCATCCAAATTGCCGCTGCGCAAGAGAGTTTTTGCCACGTTGTTACCCCTTAGACTTCTTCACGTATCTACTTTACGTTTTATAAAAACGAGCAAACGGTGGAAGAGAGGCAAAAAGGGGCGAATTTTCATGGCATAGAGTGCCGGGAAAAATCTTGACGTTTTGAAAAAGACTTAAGGGAAATTAATTCGCTTAGGGTGATGAATTATTCAGCGAAATACACCGGATTAGAATAACCTGATAGTGATTTGTTATTGGTCAGTTTTTGTCAGCTATGCTCTGATATCCCGGTTAATAATAAAATAAGAAGGCTTATAACCATGATTGCAAGGAAAACAACGTTACTCGCGCTGGCGCTCAGCGCCGTCTTACCATCAGGCGCGGCGTTCGCGGCCAATACCGACACTCTCATTTACTGCTCAGAAGCGTCGCCAGAGTCATTTAACCCGCAAATCGCCAGTTCCGGTCCATCGTTTGTGGCCAGCTCACAGGTGCTCTACAACCGACTCATCAATTTTGATCCGGTAAAAAATACGCCAGTTCCGTCTCTGGCAACGGACTGGACGATTTCGCTGGACGGTAAGACCTACACTTTTACCCTGCGTCAGGGCGTGAAATTCAACAGTAATAAATTCTTCAAACCAACCCGTGACTTCAACGCTGATGACGTGGTTTTCTCGGTATTACGACAGAAAGATGCCGATCATCCGTACCACAAAATTTCTCAGGGAAGCTACGAATACTTCAACGATGTCGGTCTGGATAAACTGATTAAAGAAGTGAAGAAGGTCGATGATTATCATGTTCAGTTTATCCTTAATGAACCTAACGCCGCGTTTCTTGCCGACTGGGGAATGGATTTTGCCTCCATCCTCTCTGCGGAATATGCCGACGTGATGCTGAAAAAAGGCACCCCGGAAAACGTCGATAACTGGCCAATTGGCACCGGGCCATACGTGTTGCAGCAGTACAAGCAGGATTCGCAAATCCGCTATCTCGCCAACCCGAACTACTGGGACGGCGCCGTCCCCACGAAGCACCTGATCTTCTCAATCACGCCAAACGTACAGACCCGATTGGCGAAACTGCAAACCAATGAATGCCAGATAATTCCGGCACCTGCGCCCGTACAGTTTGACGAGATTAAGAAGAATAAAGATTTGACGCTGCATTCGGTTGAAGCGCTGAACGTCGGGTATCTGGCGTTTAATACCGAGAAAAAACCGTTTGATAACGTGCTGGTGCGTCAGGCGCTTAACTACGCGACAGACAAAAAGGCCATTATTAACGCCGTCTTTTTAGGTTCCGGTACGGTGGCAAAATCGCCAATTCCGCCGAATATGTTGGGGTTCAATAAAGATCTGCAGGATTACGCTTACGACCCGCAGAAAGCGAAAGATCTGCTGAAACAGGCGGGACTGGAAAACGGCTTTGAAGCGACGCTGTGGTCAATGCCGGTTCAGCGCCCATACAACCCGAACTCCCGACGGATTGCCGAGATGATCCAAAGCGACTGGGCGAAGGTTGGCGTGAAGGCGAAAATTGTGTCGTACGAGTGGGGCGAATATCTCTCCGGAATGCGTAAAGGTGAGCATGACACCGCGTTGTTCGGTTGGATGTCAGACAACGGCGATCCGGACAACTTCGCCGATGTACTGCTGGGCTGTGACAGCATTAAAACCGGATCTAACGCCGCGCGCTGGTGCGATAAAGAGTATAATTCGCTGGTTCAAAAGGCGAAACTGGTGAGTAAACCGGAAGAACGCGCCGCGCTTTACCAGCAATCGCAAGAGATTTTCTACCAGCAGGCTCCGTGGATTGCGTTGGCAAACGGGAAAACGTTTTACGCGACGCGCAGCAACGTCAGCGGATACAGCGTTAGCCTGATGGGCAGCGATTTTTCAAAAGCAAAATTAAATTAATGAGTTAAGGAGAGGTTATGTCGCATCTGGATGAGGTCAGCGCACGTGTTGATGCCGCCATTGAAGAGAGCGTCATTACGCATATGAATGAATTGCTGATTGAACTCAGCGATGATGTCGTGCTGAGCCGGGAAGAACGTTACACCCAGCAACAGCGTTTGCGTACGGCTATCGCACATCATGGCCGTCAGCATAAAGAGGATATGGAAACCCGTCGCGAACAGTTGACCAAAGGCGGCACAATCCTGTAATTCATTGTGGCCAGATGGCGAGGTAACACCTTATCCGGCCTGCATGTTCAGGCCGGATAAGCGCAATTAAAACGAACGTCTCGCCACCAGCCAGGCCCCAACGACCAGCAGCACCGCGCCGCAGACCGGCCCCACCAACGCCCGCAGCGGTACGCCATGACTGCGCAGAATATCCAGCACCAGTCCGCCGATTAACTGGCTGGCCACCAGCACCGCGATAGTGGTTGCTGCGCCCACATTTTGGTATCCACTGATGCTGGCAAAAACAAAGAACGATCCCAGCAAGCCAGGGATTAGCGTCCACCAGCGCACGCTGGAAACCAGTTCCCCAAACCCCGCCATACCTTGCTTAAACCACAGTATGCTGACAAACAGCACGATCCCGACCAGAGAGTTAAGTAACATGGCGATGAGGATCGTCGAGGACGTCTGCGTGATGCGTACCATCAAGGTATTTTGCACCACCAGACCAATACCTGCAGCAATCAGAAAGGAGAGGGTTAGCGTCTGGTTCATCTGCTGGCATCCGGTTCGCGGCGATCGTCTAACTGCAACTGCATAAAAGTCAGATCCAGCCAGCGCCCAAATTTCGTGCCAACCTGTGGCATTTGCGCGGTGGTTTTAAAACCCAGCGTGCTGTGCAGATGCAGCGACGCCTGATTCTGAGACTCAATGCCCGCAACCATCACATGCTTGCCGCACGCGCGGGCTTCTTCTATTAACCTGCTGAGCAGCGATCGTCCCAGGCCTTTACCCTGATGAGCAGGATGGACATATACCGAATGTTCAACGGTATGACGGAATCCATCAAAGTTACGCCAGTCGCCAAAGGAGGCGTACCCTGTAATCACGCCATTCTCTTCACTCACCAGCACCGGATAGCCCATCAACTGGCGGGCTTGATACCATGAGATACGGTTTTCGGCATCGACCGTTTGATCGTTCCAGATAGCCGCCGTATGCAGTACCGCGTGGTTGTAGATTTCTGCAATGGCGGCACAATCTTCTTTGCTGGCAAATCGAATGGACATGTTGAACCTCAGGGGTTGTTCACTATAGTATTACAATATGAATACTATTGAAGACAGCATAAATCAACGGATCGGTGCAAGAATTCGCATTGAGCGGGAATCTCGCGGCTGGTCTCTGACGGAACTCGCTGAGCGCGCAGGCGTGTCGCGGGCGATGATCCATAAAATAGAGCGCGGAGAGAGCAGCCCAACGGCCACGCTGCTGGGCAGGCTCTCCGGTGCCTTTGGTATCAGCATGTCTATGCTGATGGCGCGGGCCGAAATGCAGGAGGGCAAGCTGCTGCGCTTCGCTGATCAGCCGGTCTGGCACGACCCGCAAAGCCACTATCTGCGCCGCCACGTTTCACCGCGCAGCGATCTGCCTATTGATCTGGTGCAGATAGAATTGCCCGCCGGAAGCGATATCCCGATGCCAGCCTCTTCCTACGTGCAGGCAAGACAACTTATCTGGCTACAGCAGGGGGAATTGGTCTTTGTGGAAGGGGACGTGCGTCATGAAATGCGGGCTGGTGATTGCCTGGAGCTTGGCCCGCCAAATGATTGTCGGTTTATCAATGAAACCGCACAACCCTGCGTTTACCTGGTTGTGCGGTTAAATCATGTCGTCAGCTAACTGGCGGACGCAGGCTGCTACTATTGATGGAATCATGCCAAAAGCAGAGGAGCACATCATGGGTCAACAGACTAATCGCAATCGCCGCTGGGTACTGGCTTCCCGCCCGCATGGCGCGCCGGTCCCGGAAAACTTCCGTCTTGAAGACGATGAGGTGGCAACGCCGGGTGAAGGCCAGGTTTTGCTGCGCACCATTTTTCTTTCCCTCGATCCCTACATGCGTGGACGCATGAGCGATGAGCCGTCTTACTCCCCGCCGGTAGAGATTGGCGGCGTGATGGTTGGCGGGACCGTGAGTCGCGTGGTGTCATCCAACCATCCTGATTACCAGCCAGGCGAGTGGGTGCTGAGCTACAGCGGCTGGCAGGACTATGACATCTCCGACGGTAACGGGCTGGTGAAGCTTGGCGATAATCCTGAACATCCCTCCTGGGCGCTGGGAGTGATGGGGATGCCAGGATTTACTGCTTATATGGGGCTGCTGGATATTGGTCAGCCAAAAGCGGGGGAAACGCTGGTTGTGGCCGCCGCCACCGGCCCGGTTGGCGCAACGGTAGGGCAGATTGGTAAGCTCAAAGGCTGCCGGGTGATCGGGGTTGCAGGCGGGGCAGAGAAATGCCGACATGCCACCGAGGTCTTGGGCTTTGATGTCTGCCTCGATCACCATGCACAAGATTTTGCGCAACAGCTGGCAAAAGCCTGTCCGCAGGGGATCGATATTTACTACGAAAACGTTGGCGGTAAGGTATTTGACGCCGTTCTGCCATTGCTCAATACCTCTGCGCGCATTCCGCTGTGCGGACTGGTCAGCGGTTACAACGCCACATCGCTTCCAGGCGGACCCGATAGATTACCTTTGCTGATGGCAACGCTGCTGAAAAAGCGAATTCGGATGCAGGGCTTTATCATTGGTCAGGATTATGGTCACCGCATTCAGGAGTTTCAGCGGGAGATGGGGCGCTGGGTTAAAGAGGGCAAAATCCATTACCGCGAGCAAATCACCGACGGTCTGGAAAATGCGCCGCAGACCTTTATCGGCCTTCTGACCGGCAAAAACTTCGGTAAAGTGGTGATTCGTCTTGCAGACGATGCGTAAAACGGATGGCGGGAGTCATTCCCGCCAGTGTTACTCAAAACGCCAGGCCAGATTAATCCCTACGCCATAGTTTCGTCCTGGCGCCGGTTCGTAATATCGACCATTTGCCTCATTCACTATCACCGAACCGACGTAGGACTTATCAAACAGATTATCCACCCGACCGAACAGGTCGATCATCAGACTGCGGTAATAAAATTTATAGCCGGTATTTAAACCCACTACGGTATAGGACGGGGCTTGCGCCGTATTTTCATCATTGGCCATAATGTTGCTCATATAACGAACATCAGTTCCCGCATACCAACCTTCATCAGGCACGTAGCCCAGCGAAGCAAATCCCATGTTTTGCGCAATGCCAGGCAGGCGGTTGCCGTTGCAGTTTTGATCGCCACAGACGTTGCTGCGGTAGGTCGCATCCAGCCAGGTCCATGCAGCTTTTACGCGCCAGCTTGCGGCAAAGCGTTGGTCCCAGGATAACTCACCTCCCTGACGGCGGGTTTTTCCAGCGTTTTTGTAGGTTGTCCGCCCGCCGCTACTGCTGTCAACCACGATCTCGTCATCGGTATCGGTCTGGAATAGCGCTGCGGTAAACAGCCCATCGCCGATACGCGTTTTACTGCCGATTTCCACGGTATCGTTTGTGGAAGGCTGTAGGTCAAAATTCATCCCACTTTGGCCGTCGGAGCGGTAAGACAACTCGTTGATGGTGGGCGTTTCGAACCCGCGTCCCGCGGCCAGGTAGACGTTCCAGGCATCGGTGATGGCGTATTTTAACGATCCGGCAGGTAACCACTGGTGATAGCTGGCGTCACCGCTGTCATCTGCGTTACCAGGCGTAATATAGCGATCGTTAGAATCAAACCACACCGAACTGTAGCGAACCCCGGCATCCAGCGAGAGTTTCTGCGTTAATTGCCACTGGGTTTGCAGATAGGGATCGACATTCCACATCAGGTTACGTTCGTTACGTCGTAAGTCGCCTTTCTGACCATATTCTGGCACGCCATCATCAAGGCGAAAGTTGTTGTAGCCTTTACGGTTTTCGCTCATGTTTTCGTAATTCAGACCGGTGGTGAAGGTCACGGGTACGCCCAGCTCGCCACGGTGAGTCCAGCGGTTGTCTATCCCCTGATAATGACGTTGCAGGGTAATAACGCCTCCGGCATGAGAGGGTTTTAACTGCGGGGCCATCGGGATCGACTGATACTGAGTGGTTTCACGCTCGCCCGCATAAGTCATGATGCTGATATCATCCTTCGCGCTAAGCTGGCGTTCATAGCGCAACCCCGCCTGGGTCTGCTTGATGGTTTTTCGCGTGTTGTATTGCTCAGCGCGGGGAGATTGCTGCGGATTGGCCTGCCACTCCGACTCGGTAAGACCACCAGGATCGTCAGCTTTACTCTCTACACTATTGAAAATCAGGGTTAGTTTGCTCGTATCGTCCATGCGCACGCCCAGTTTGGCATTGGCCAGATTTTTTTGGGCGCTGCTGCGATCGCGATAACCATGGGTAGTAAACCGGGTTGTTGAAACGGTGTAATCCACATCCCCTCGCTGTGTGCCATCGCCCAGTGCGCCCGTTGCTTTTAACCCGTAGCGCCAACTGCCAAAACTGCCGTAATAACTGCTGGCTTCAATGGTTGGCGGCTCATGTCCCGTTTCAGTGCTGACATTTATCACTCCACCAGACGCATTGCCATACAGAGCAGAGAAGGGGCCGCGTAAAACCTCAATATTTTGTACGCTGCTGATATCAATATTGGATGTTTGACCCTGCCCATCCGGCATGGTTGCCGGGATCCCGTCGACATACAAACGAATGCCGCGGATACCATAAGTGGTTCGCGAACCAAATCCGCGAATCGACAACTGGAGATCCTGGGCGTAGTTCTGCCGATTTTGCACCTGCAGCCCAGGGACGCTGGTCAGGGATTCAGACAGGTTAATTCGCGGCGTTGCCAGACGCATATCTTCTCCGTCAACGACGCTGACGGCGGCAGGGGTGTCCAGTTCAGAAACGGACTGTGGTGTCGCGCTAACGATCAGCGTTTGATCGTTTATCTCACTTTCTGCCACGGCATAAGGCGAGAGGAAGACAGACAGTAAAGAAACAGGAAGTGCAGTGTAGCGGGATGCAAAAATCGTCATGAACAAGGCCAGTTAATGATGCTTACGCCGTAATACCGGCGATAAGCGCGTGAATTTTTTTATAAAAGATGAATTTCAGCGCTGCTGAATTACGCTAGTTTTTCGGGCAATGACAACGATTGTAGTCAATATGTGAAGAAGTGCTCCACTTTGAGATGAATAATGATTACTATTCTCATTCTTAAAAAAGGCAAAACCATGATTTTGCTCATTGAAGCTATGTGAAGCAGTAACAAACGAATTTATCAAAGGGAGTCGTCATGTCTTTACGTCATCTGTTTTCGCCGCGTCTGCGTGGTTCTTTACTGTTAGGTTCACTGCTCGTTGCATCATCTTTTACTACGCAGGCTGCAGAAGAACTGCTGCGCAAAGCCGTGGGCAAAGGCGCCTATGAAATGGCATACAGTCAGCAAGAGAACGCGCTGTGGCTGGCGACCTCGCAGAGCCGCAAACTGGATACCGGCGGGGTGGTTTACCGTCTTGACCCGGTCACCCTCGAAGTGACTCAGGTTATTCATAACGATCTCAAACCGTTTGGCGCCACCATCAACAACGCCACGCAAACGCTGTGGTTCGGCAACACGGTAAACAGCGCGGTGACGGCAATGGATGCTAAAACGGGCGCGGTGAAAGGACGTCTGGTGCTGGATGCGCGTAAGCGTTCTGAAGACGTTCGCCCACTGCAGCCGCGTGAGCTGGTCGCCGATGACGCCACCAACACGGTATACATTAGCGGTATTGGTAAAGAGAGCGTGATTTGGGTGGTGGACGGTGATGCTATTAAATTGAAGGACACCATTCAAAATACCGGCAAAATGAGCACCGCTCTGGCTGTCGACAGCAAGGCTAAACGCCTGTACACCGCCAATGCGGACGGTGAATTCATCACCATCAATACCACCACCAACAAAATTCTCAGCCGTAAAAAGCTGCTGGATGATGGAAAAGAGCATTTCTTCATCAACCTGAGCCTGGACACGGCGGGCAACCGCGCCTTTGTCACCGACTCTAAAGCGGCGGAAGTGCTGGTAATCGACACCCGTAATGGCAACGTCCTGGCAAAAGTCGCCGCGCCGGAATCCCTGGCCGTGCTGTTTAACCCGGCGCGTAACGAGGCCTACGTGACCCATCGTCAGGCCGGCAAAGTGAGCGTGATCGACGCGAAAAGCTATAAAGTCGTTAAAACGTTCGAGACCCCAACATTCCCGAATAGCCTGGCGCTCTCCGCCGACGGTAAAACCCTGTACGTGAGCGTGAAACAGAAGTCCACCCGCGAGCAGGAAGCCACCCAGCCGGACGATGTTATTCGTATTGCGCTGTAATTAACCGGAGGGGGAAACCCCTCCTGTCACTTCTCTAAATCCCCCGATACGCCTCGTTACACCCGGCCAGTAGCCTGACCCACTTCAGGGACTTACACTACGCCCTCAACGGCTAACTGAATAACACGGGAATACCATGAAAAAGCCATTTATCTGTCTTTGTGCAGGCGTAATGCTGTTTACATTGGCAGGATGCACCACCGATTACGTCATGACGACCAAAAGCGGACAAACCATCACCACCCAGGGTAAGCCAAAACTGGATAAAGACACGGGAATGACCAGCTATACCGATCAGGATGGGAATGCGCGGGAAATTAACAGCAACGACGTAGCGCAGTTGATTGAAGCGAACTAAAAAAGAAGGCCTGAAGGATTAACCTGTCAGGCCTTCTGCCGTTATGGCGCGGTGCGGTGGATCTCTGCAACGCGTTTACGCACGCCGAACCAGCCCGCGACCAGCAGGATGGCAATCAGCGGTAATGACGCGATGGTATAGGTGCCGTTTGGATAGTCAAACGCCATCAATACCAGTACGCTCAGCAGGAACAGCAGCGTTAACCACGAGGTAAACGGTGCGCCCGGCAGTTTAAAGCTGACGTCTGCCGTTTTACCTTCTTTTATGGCCCGGCGCAGACGCATCTGACAGACCATGATAAATCCCCACGACGCAATAATGCCCAGTGACGCGAAGTTCAACACGATCTCAAACACCTGTGACGGCACCAGATAGTTCAGGAATACCCCGACGACATACACGACCAGTGTGGCGAGGATCCCGGCCCATGGCACCTGTTGACGGCTCATTTTAGCCATGAATTTCGGTGCCGAACCGCCCATCGACATGGAGCGTAAAATACGCCCGGTGCAGTACAACCCTGAGTTAAGGCTGGAAAGCGCCGCGGTGAGCACCACAATATTCATGATACTGCCAATGTACGGCACGCCCAGTTTGGAAAAGAAGGTAACAAACGGGCTTTGCCCCGCCTGATAGGCGTTCCAGGGCAGTAGCAGAACCAGCAGCACGACAGAACCCACATAGAACAGACCAATACGCCAGATAACGCTATTGATTGCTTTCGGCACCATCGTTTGCGGATCTTTGCACTCACCGGCGGCGGTACCCACCAGTTCAATAGAGGCAAAGGCGAAAACCACACCCTGTACCAGTACCAGCGCAGGCAGCAGGCCATGCGGGAAGAAGCCGCCGTTGTCGGTAATCAGGTGAAAACCCGTGGCGTTACCATCCAGCGGCTTTCCGGTACCTAAAAAAACGGTACCCACCACCAGGAAAATCACAATTGCCAGTACCTTAACCAGCGCAAACCAAAACTCCATCTCCGCGAACCATTTCACGCCAATCATGTTCATGGTACCGACAATAGCCAGCGCGCCGAGGGCGAACACCCACTGCGGCACGTCGCCAAATGCGCCCCAGTAGTGCATATACAACGCCACCGCGGTGATATCGACAATGCCGGTCATCGCCCAGTTGATGAAGTACATCCAGCCAGCCACATAGGCGGCTTTCTCACCTAAAAATTCACGAGCGTAGGAAACGAAGCTACCGCTGGAAGGGCGATGTAAAACCAGTTCGCCGAGCGCGCGCAGTATAAAGAACGAAAAAATACCGCATACCAGATAGACCAGCGCCAAAGCCGGGCCGGCCATCTGCAGGCGTGCGCCTGCCCCTAAAAACAACCCGGTACCAATTGCGCCGCCAATGGCGATCATTTGTACCTGTCGATTGCCCATCGCTTTGTGATACCCCTCTTCGTGAGCATTCAACCAGCGTCGTTTCGCCGCATGTTGTTCCGCGGCTTGCGTGTTGTTTGTGTTCATTACGATTCCTGTTGACCTGACAAAAATACAACATCCTTTTTGCCGCACCTGCTGCGGCGAAAACAGCCTTACCCTTCATTGTGTTACGGGGGAAAACTGCCGGCCGAGCATCCTACATTCAATTGATTGGTTCCGCAAAGCCCCGGTAACAAGAATTCAGCATTTTTATGCAGCCGGTACTGGCGCGGTGTGGCCTCGATTCAGCCAATAAAGGAGAAGGGCGTTTATGCCTGTAGAGGAGTGCGCTTATCGAGACATTCACCCAATAAGCGCCGTAACGTTATGCCGATACGCCAAAGACCTGAACGGCCTGCTGTAAGCGTGATGAACGCTGGGTCAGATCGGCGGTGGCGTCGGTGACGCGCTCCACCATCTCGGCATTATTGTGTGTCATGGTGCCAACGCGTGAAATTGAATCGTTAATCAGATCCAAAGCCTGGGTTTGCTCACGCGTGGCCAGACTAATGTCTTTGATCATCATCGACATCTGCAGTACATCCCCAATCATCCCGGTGAGATGCGTTTCTGTTTGCTCCACCATTTTGACGCCGCTATTAACATTGGCGACGTTCTTCTCAATAAGCTGTTTGATCTCTTTTGCCGCAGACGCCGAGTGTTGGGCCA
>NZ_SZWS01000048.1:163412-176630 GCF_005281245.1 Citrobacter sp. wls826 | reverse complement strand
GCGACAACGGCGAAGCCACGCCCGGATTCCCCGGCTCGCGCGGCTTCAACCGCGGCATTGAGCGCCAGAATATTGGTCTGAAAGGCGATGCTGTCGATCACGCCAATGATGTCAACGATCTGCCCGTTGTCACGCGATATCGCCTGCATCATGGCGATAGTTTGTTTCATGATATCGCCGCCTTCTGCAGCGTTGGCGCTGGTTTTATCGGCCATGGTCATGGTATGTGCCGCCGTCTCAGCGGTTTGTTGTACCGCGCTACCAATTTCTTCAATGGCCGCAGCGGTTTGTTGCAGGTCGGCAGAGGTTTCTTCTGAACGCTTATGCAGCGCCGTACCTTCTTTTGATACCCGCTGACTGATAGCGCGAATACCGGAAATTTGCGTACTGACGTCATCGACCAGAGAATTCAGATTAAGCCCAGACTGATTAACCAGTCGCATTAGCATTCCGATCTCATCCACCCGATTTAAATGACAGTTATCAGGTTTACGTCCGGACACCACTTTCTTCATTTGCGTCAGGAGCGTATTAACTGGCTGACAAATTTGATACTTAAGGTAAATAGCCAGCGCCAGAAATAACACCAGCAAGCCACCCGACTGAATAAAGGGATTAAACGGGGCGAAGATAAATAGCAAAGCGAGCAGGGCCGTCACCCCTAAAGAATAATTGACGCGCTGGCTGATATTCAGCCATTTAAACATGGAGGTCCATGCCAATAAGCCGCGACGAATGATAATCCCTTTAAAAAGTCGAAAGCCTTTAAACTGCTGACTATTCATTTTTTGGTATAAACTTTCGCTGTGAGTTATTTCATCACGCGAAGGAACGGTACGCACTGAGATGTAACCGGTGAGTTTTTCATTGTGCCAGACCGGCGTAACGTTGGCGCGAACCCAGTAATGGTCACCATTTTGGCGGCGGTTTTTCACCATACCCGTCCAGCTGTCTCCCTGCTGTAGCGTGTACCACATATCGGCGAATGCAGCGGGAGGCATGTCAGGATGGCGAATAATATTATGCGCTTCGCCCATTAATTGATCTTCGTTAAATCCGCTGGCATCGATAAAAGCAGAGTTAGCGTAGGTAATATGACTTTCTTTATCCGTCGTTGAAAGCAGCGTCGCTTTGTCGTTAAGTGCGTGCTCAATTTGTGTAACGGGCATGTTACTTTTCATAGAGGCCCCATAATGATATGTATAATCCATACAAAAATTCCCGTAATAAAATCGGGATGAATATTAAAAAGCCGTTTTAAACCGTTTTAATAAGAAACGCTGCATTCTCTACTAATCATCATTTCTGTGGAAGTATTTAAATTAAAAAATCTCTGTGGAATATTCATTCAGGGTCATAAAACTGAAACATTTTATACAACCGCATAACGTTTTAAGTCATTTAACCTGACTTAACGTAAATCGCGTTAAAAAACGTTTTCGCAAAAAGAAAACTGGCATGAAATGATTTGGATGTTATTCCCGTGAGACCAACGACCCTATTATATTTTGTAGGCCATACATTCCGCGTGTTTTCAGTTTCGTGTTCCGACCAGTACAAGGCGATCCGAATTTTAACCCTGACAGCGTCAGGGCTGGTTATCTACTTTTTAGCTGAGCAAATGTGAATTAAATGTTTCTGCATGGTTATCTGATAATTTAATAATAATGACATGTTAACAAGCATAGGCCCGTAACATGTCATATCGCCTGAGTATTCTGGATAAAAGCCCCCTCGGGGAAGGTGAAACCGCCGCGATGGCGCTTGCCCGGACGTTACGTCTGGCGCAGCAGGCAGAAGAGTGGGGATACCATCGTTTCTGGATCGCGGAACACCATAATACGCCACAGCTGGCCAGCCCATCACCGGAGCTGGTGATTGCCTGGATCCTCGGGCAAACCCAGCGTATTCGTGTAGGCTCCGGTGGCGTGATGCTGCAACATTACAGCCCGTACAAAGTGGCGGAAAACTTCAATCTTCTGGCCTCGCTGGCACCCGGGCGTGTCGATCTCGGCGTAGGGAAAGCCCCTGGCGGTTTACCACTGTCGACTCAGGCACTACAGCAAGCAGTGCATCAGGATGAAAAAGGCAGTTTTGCCGACCAACTTTCCCAGCTTAACGACTGGCTGACGCTGAGCGGCACGGAAAGCGGGGAAACGGTATTTCCGACGCCAATCCCACCGTTACCGCCGGAAGGATTTGTCCTGGGAGCCAGTGTGCAAAGCGCACAGTTAGCAGCGCAATTCAATTGGCATTTTATCTTTGCGGCACACCTCAACGGTGACCGCGCGTTATTGCGTGACGTTTTGTCCTTCTGGCAGACCCACAGCGCACGTCCGACGATAGTTGCCGTCCAGGTGATTGTGGCTGACAGTAACGATACCGCCGCGCAGCTTGCGGAAAACGTGCAAATCTGGGGCGTGGAGCTGGAGAATGGTCAACGTGTCACGGTAGCCAGTGAAGAGCAGGCGCTGGCATTCGCCGCGCAGGCCGGCAGTCCGCCACGCAAAATCGCGCGTCGTGAGCAGGCGTTGTTACACGGCACGGCTCAGGAGGTGATGGCAAAGCTGAATGCCCTGCATACGCAATTTGGCATTGAGGAGTTCATTATCGACACGCCAGTCGCGGAAGGTCACGCGCGTCTGACATCGCTGCGGTTGTTGGCGCAAGCCCATAACGCCGTGGAGGTGCTCTGATGACTCTGGCCTCAACGCTTATCAACTGGCGTCGTGAATTACACCAGCACCCGGAGCTTTCCCTGCAAGAGTCGGCAACGACGGCGCGCATTCACGCCTGGCTGCACGCAGCGGACGTCGAGATTTTGCCGTTCGACCTGAAAACCGGTCTGGTCGCGGAAATCGGGCAGGGAGAAGATGTCATCGCGCTGCGAGCGGATATCGATGCGCTACCGATAGAAGAAAGCGCCGATGTGCCGTTTCGCTCCCTCACACCGGGAGTGATGCATGCCTGCGGACATGACGTTCACACCAGCGTCATGCTGGGCGCCGCGCTGCTGCTTAAACAACAGGAAACACACTTACCGGGTCGAGTACGTATTTTGTTTCAGCCCGCTGAAGAGAGTTTCGGTGGCGCAAAAACGCTGATCCGCGCCGGTGCGCTGCACAACGTTGCGGCTATTTTTGGCATGCACAATGAGCCAGGTTTACCGGTGGGGGAATTTGCCACACGCGGCGGTGCGTTCTATGCCAACGTCGATCGCTTCGTGCTGCGTATTAATGGCAAGGGCGCACATGCGGCGCGTCCGCATGAAGGCAGAGATGCCATCCTGCTCGCCAGCCAACTGGTCACGGTGTTGCAAAGCGTTGCCAGTCGCGACGTTAACACACTGGATTCAGTGGTGCTTAGCGTGACCCGTATTCAGGGAGGAAATACATGGAACGTGTTGCCAGAATCCGTTGAGCTGGAAGGGACGCTCAGAACGCACCGGACTTCGGTGCAGCAGCAGGTTAAAGCACGGGTTAATGACATCGCCGCCGGTTTTGCCCACGCCTTTGGCGCACAAATCGACGTTATCTGGCATGCGGGGCCGACCGCGTTGGTAAACGATGCACGTTGGGCCGATATCGCCACCGCCGTGGCGAAACAATCAGGCTACACCACCCACCATGCCGACCTGCATATGGGCGGCGAGGATTTTGCTGTCTATCTGCAAAATACGCCTGGCGCATTTGTCAGTATTGGCAGCGCCAGTGAATACGGATTACATCACCCGGGCTTCAATCCGGACGAACGTTTAATTGAACCTGCCGCGCATTACTTTGCACAACTAGCAAAAACGGCATTCGCACATCTTTAAGTTTACCTGTTGGGTAGGGGTTATTATGGCTGAAAATCGGCAACTACGGCTCGGCACTATTCTGCATGGCGCAGCGGGAAATATGTCCGCATGGCGTCATCCGGCGGCGCAGGCCGATGCCAGTATTAATTTTGATTTTGTCAAAGAGACGGCGCTTATTGCGGAAAAAGGGAAGCTGGATTTTATTTTTGTCGCCGATGGTCTGTATATTAATGAAAAATCAATCCCACACTTTTTAAATCGCTTTGAGCCGCTGACGGTATTATCTGCTTTGGCCAGCATTACCCAAAATCTGGGATTGGTTGGCACGGTATCCACGTCATACAGCGAGCCGTTTACTACCGCACGGCAGTTCGCCAGCCTTGATCATCTCAGCCAGGGGCGAGCCGGATGGAACGTGGTCACATCACCTCTGGAGGGTTCGGCAAAAAACTATTCCCGTGCCCAGCATCCAGAACATGCCTTGCGTTATCGTATCGCCGATGAATATTTACAGGTGGTGAAAGGACTGTGGGATTCCTGGGAAGATGATGCTTTTACCCGTAATAAGGCAAGCGGAGAATTTTTTAATCCGCAAAAACTGCACACGCTTAACCATCATGGAGATTATTTTCAGGTCGCAGGGCCGTTAAATATTGGGCGCACGCCACAAGGCCGTCCGATTATATTCCAGGCGGGCGCTTCACAGGATGGTAAGAAATTAGCGGCGCAGCATGCCGATGCTATTTTTACCCATCAGGAGTCGCTGGCGGAGGCCAAAGAGTTCTATCAGGATGTAAAAAGCCAGTTGGCCTACGCAGGGCGACATCCCGAACAACTGCATATATTCCAGGGCGTCAGCGTGATTGTTGGCGACAGCGCAGAGGATGTTGAGCAGCAGTATCAGACTACCGCTGCGCTGGTCTCTATTACCGACGCGCTGAACTACCTGGGCCGCTACTTTGAACATCATGATTTCGCCCAATATCCATTGGATGCACCGTTCCCGGATCTGGGTTCCCTTGGACAAAACAGCTTTCGCAGTACGACTGATGAGATCAAACGCAACGCGCGTGAGCGTGGTTTAACGCTACGCCAGGTTGCTCTGGAAGCGGCCAGTCCACGCCCACGTTTCAGCGGTACGCCGCAACAGGTTGCCGATGGTCTTCAGCAGTGGTTCGACGAAAAAGCCGCAGATGGTTTTATCATCCAGGGGGGAACGCCAGATACCTTCCCGCGTTTTGTCGAACAGGTTGTCCCCGTGCTTCAGGCGCGTGGCCTGTTCCGCCATGAATATCCCGGTACGACCCTGCGCGCAAGCCTGGGACTCGCGACACCTGCAAACCAATTCACACAATAAGAGAAAAACGCTATGCAGAAAAAATCAGTCTTCCTCGCGCTGTCACTGGCTTTCAGCGCTAACGTCTGGGCAAATGATGTGACTATTAACGGTACGGGCGTAAGCCTGGAAGCCAATAAAACGCCAATCAATACGGCAAAAAATCCGCAGGCGATTGCGCAGTTGCCCGCGAACCTGCACCTGGCCGTGCCGGGTAAATTCACCGTGGCGATTGCCGGGTTAAGCCAGCCGCCGCTGACCGTCTTTGCCGATGACAATAAGACACTGATCGGCAGCGAGGCGGACATCGCTCGTCTGGTGGCTGACAGTCTGGGGCTGGAACTCAACGTCGTGCCCACGTCATGGGAAGACTGGCCGCTGGGCGTCACGTCCGGCAAATATGATGCCGCGATCAGCAATATTACCGTCACCAAAGCCCGCAAAGAGAAATTCGATTTCGCGACGTATCGTAAGGACTCCCTTGGCTTCTATGTCAAAACCGGCAGTAAGCTGAAGAAAATCGAGCAGGCAGAAGATATCGCCGGTCTGCGCATCATCGTCGGTTCGGGGACAAATCAGGAAGCCATCCTGCTCGCCTGGAACGATGAGAACGTGAAGAAAGGGTTGCAGCCGTTTACGCCGGTGTATACCAAAGATGATGCCGCGCAAACCCTGGCTCTGCAGTCAGGCCGCGCCGATGCTTACTTCGGTCCTAACGTTATCGGCGCGTGGAAAGCTGCACTCAACGGTAAAACGCAACGGGTGGGCAGCGTTGATGGCGGTTGGCCAAAAGCGGCACACATCGCTGTGACGCTGAAAAAGGACAGCGGTCTGGTTCTGCCGGTACAAACCGCCCTCAACGGCGTAATTGGCAACGGCGACTATGACAAGGTGCTGAACCGCTGGGGAGAAGGGGTGGAACGTATTCCGCAATCTGAAATCAACCCGGCCGGTTTAGGCGACTAAGGAGGTCATCGTGAGCGATCAATTTCGCGTGGTCTCACCTGAAGCCAGCGAGCTGCAGCCAATTTTGAACGGTCTGTTCGGTGAATATGCCGCCCGCTATGGCGATTATTTTTCTCGCGACGCTGAAGTGGAGCTGACCGAATGGTATCTGGCACCGCAGGGACTTTTCGTGGTACTGGAGCGCAGCGGCGAGATTATCGCCACCGGGGCCTACAAACCTTACGACAAAGACACCGCCGAGATTAAGCGCATCTGGACGAAAAGCAGCCTGCGTCAGCAGGGGCTGGCGGCGCGCGTGGTGCAGGAGCTGGAACGCAGGGCGCTGCTGGCGGGCTACAGCCGGATTTATCTGACCACGGGATTTCGCCAGCCGGAGGCCGTGCGACTTTATTTAAGCCAGGGCTACGATCCGCAATTTGATACAGCGCGCGATCCCGAAGAGTACAGCCTGCCACCGTTTGATGGCCGGCTGCGCTTTACCAAACTGTTGACCATCGCCGGTCAGGCCAGAATAGCCTGAGGAGAGAAGATGAAAACGATGGAGAGTATTAAAGTCGTACCGGCGCGCTATCCGATGCGCACCGCAGGAGCAGTCATTGCCTTGTTTGTCCTGGCGGTGATTATCCAGTCCGTGGCGTTTAATCCGCGCTGGGAATGGGGCGTGTTTGCCCGTTGGTTCTTTGATCCGGTTATCTTGTCCGGCCTTGGGCAAACTCTGCTACTGACGCTTATCGGTACGCTGTTGAGTATTATCATCGGTGGTCTGCTGGCGCTGGCACGACTTTCATCTTCCTGGTTGCTGAACGGTCTGGCATGGGGATACATCTGGCTGTTTCGTTCGTTACCGCTGATTGTGGTGCTCATCGTTTTGTACAACTTCTCCTATTTGTACGACACGCTGGCGATTGGTATTCCGTTTACTCCCATTCAATGGGGCAGTTTTGAGACCATCAATGTGCTCGGCCAGTTTTCCACCGCAGTGGTTGGCCTGACGCTGGTGCAAAGCGCCTATACCGCTGAAATTATTCGTGGTGGATTTTTAGGAGTTGACCACGGCCAGTACGAGGCAGCGGCAGCGCTGGGCTTACCCGCATGGCGACGTACGCTGCGAATTATTCTGCCGCAGGCGCTGCGCACCATTTTGCCTGCTGGCTTCAATGAAATCATCAGTCTGGCGAAAGGGACGGCGATGGTATACGTGCTGGCAATGCCAGAGCTGTTCTACACCATCCAGATGATCTACAACCGCACGCAGGAAGTGATCCCGCTGTTGATGGTGGGTGCGGTGTGGTATCTGGTGATCACCAGCGTCCTGTCGTTAATTCAGCACCTGGTCGAACGCGCGCTGGCCCGCAGCGAGCGACGTTCAGCAATCAATACCGCCCGGGTGAGCCGTGCAGAAAAACGCAACCGTCAACGTCCGCAGCAGGAGGCCGTCCATGTCCCACTCGCCTGAAGGCCATATTTCCATTACCGGCGTCAGCAAATACTTCGGTCGCCACAAAGCGCTGGATAATGTGTCGCTGGAGATCCCTCCCGGAACGGTAACGGTTATTCTTGGCCCGTCCGGTTCAGGGAAATCCACACTCTTGCGGACGATCAACCATCTGGTGCGCGTCGATGAAGGGTTTATTCAAATCGATGGCGATTACATTGGTTATCGTCGGCAGGGAGACAGGCTGTATGAGCTGAAAGAGGCGGAAATTTTGCGCCAGCGCGTTAACGTCGGCTATGTATTCCAGAATTTTAATCTGTTTCCGCACTTAACGGTGCTGGAGAATTTGATTGAAGCGCCCATTGCGCACGGTCTGGCATCGCGTAAAGCCGCCACCGAGCGGGCATTAACTCTGCTTGATGCCGTTGGCCTGCGTAATAAAGCCGATGCCTGGTCGCGTCATCTCTCCGGCGGTCAGCAGCAGCGTATCGCTATTGCCCGTGCGCTGGCGCTAAATCCACGCGTTATGCTGTTTGATGAACCCACTTCAGCGCTGGATCCTGAACTGGTAGGCGAAGTTCTGGATGTCATCAAAGCACTGGCGCAGTCGGGAACCACGCTGGTTGTGGTGACGCACGAGATTGGGTTCGCCCGGGAAGTGGCGGATCAGGTGGTGTTTATGGTCGATGGCAAAATTGTCGAACAGGGCAGCAGCGAGCAGGTGCTGAATCATCCACGCCACACGCGCACCCAGCAGTTCTTGTCGAAAGTGCTGTGAACTTGCAGGGAAAGATAGGTAGGTCTGCATAGACTGACGAATGCTGCTCTACACTTAGGGTTTTAACTTTGGGGGTTGCAGCATGATTAAGGTCTATGGGGTGCCGGGCTGGGGATCGGCCATCAGTGAAGTGATGCTCACACTGGCGGAGATCCCTTACAGCTTTATTGATGTTGATGGTTTTGACCGCGACGGGCCTTCGCGGGAGTTGCTTAAAAAAATGAATCCGTTGTGCCAGGTGCCCACACTGATACTGGAAAATGGTAACGTGATGACGGAAACGGCGGCGATCGCCCTGATGATCCTCGATCGTTGTCCTGAACTTGCGCCACCCGTTGGGCACGCTGAGCGCCAGCAGTTTCAGCGTCTGTTGATATGGCTGGTGGCAAATGTCTATCCAACGTTTACCTATGCCGATTATCCACAACGCTGGGTACCAGACGCCGCGGCGCAGTTAAAAAAGAACTGTATTGAGTACCGCAAATCGCTTTATATGTGGCTGAACGACCAGCTAAGCGCTGAGCCGTACGCGTTTGGCGATCAGCTAACACTGCTGGACGTTTATATTGCCGTTATGCGCACCTGGGGGCCAGGGCATGACTGGTTTCAGGACAACACGCCCAATATCAGCGCCATCGCTGACGCGGTTTGCCAGCACCCGCGACTGCGTACTGTACTGAAAAATAATAAGATTATTTAAACAAAAAAACGCTGTTCCGCAGGAGTGCAAATCCCGGAACAGCGGGCGAACTATCGCCATAAGCTTACATTACGCGACGGACGGGCTCAGCGTAATACGATCCAGCGGCCCCACGATAAACAGATAAGAAATCAGGCCAATCAGCCCCATCGAACCGACGTACAGAATGGCGTAATCGAATGACTGGGTATTCGCCAGAATGACGCCGATCACCAGCGGCGTGATAATACTCGCCATATTGCCGCACATATTGAATACGCCGCCAGCAATGCCGAGCACTTCTTTTGGTGAAGTATCGCTAAGTACGCACCATCCCAGATTGCCAAAGCCTTTGGCGAAAAATGCCAGACTCATCGCCGCGATAACCACAAATTCTGACGAGGTGTAGTTAGCGATAACGATGACACAGGAAAGTAACATTCCGCAGATAACGGGTAGCTTACGAGCAACCGTCAGGCTGTAGCCGCGCTTTAATAGCCAATCTGAAAAAACGCCCCCTAACAATCCACCGATAAACCCGGCAATAGCAGGAATACTGGCGACAAACCCCACTTTAAGGATCGACATTCCTTTAGCCTGATACAGATAGGTAGGAAACCAGGTCAGGAAGAACCAGGTGATTGACGTCACGCAGAACTGCCCGATGTAAACGCCAATCATCATGCGGTTGACGCAGACGCTTTTTATTTGCGCAAAGGTAATCTTCTGTGGCTGTTTTTTATTTCCCAGCGACGGTTCGCCACCGCCTTCCCGGATATAGTCAATTTCCTGCTGGTTTACCTTCGGATGATGCATAGGATCTCTGACTTTTACCAGCCAGAAGATGCCAAGAATAA
The DNA here is from genome assembly GCF_005281245.1 of Citrobacter sp. wls826. NCBI lineage: Bacteria > Pseudomonadati > Pseudomonadota > Gammaproteobacteria > Enterobacterales > Enterobacteriaceae > Citrobacter > Citrobacter sp. wls826. The sequence continues at coordinate 166,780 of NZ_SZWS01000048.1, read as the reverse complement.
CGCCAATCGCCCCGATGTAATAAAAAACAAAGTGCCAGCTGAGATTATGCAAAATAATCGTCATTAACGGTGTAATTACCCCTAACGAGATATATTGCGCGGCCTGGTAAACTGAGGTGACAAATCCTCGTTCGTTATTAGGAAACCACTGCACGCTTAATCGGCTGTTGGCAGGAAAGGCCGGAGCCTCAATGGCACCCATCAGTAAACGTAAGATTATCAATACCACAAGTGGACTGGCATACAGATAAATGGTGCCCTGAAACATGGTCACCAGCGACCAGCCAATCAGGGCGCAGCCGTATACCAGACGAGAACCGTAGCGATCAAGTAGCCAGCCGCCAGGCAATTGCATAATGACATAAGAAATACCGAAGGCAGAAAAGGCCAGCCCCATTGCTTCGGGATCAAAACCTAATTCTTTGCTCATAATCGGAGCCACGACGGATAACGTCGCGCGATCGGCGTAATTAAATACGGTGGCAAGAAACAGAAATATCAAAATACCGTAACGCACTTTTGTGCGCTTTATTATTGTGTTCATCACCCACTCCTTTCATAAGGTTGAGAGCGTTTCTGTAGGGAAGAGGGCGGGTATTACTTACCCGCCAAATAAATTAAGGACGTTTACCAAACTCGCAGGTTAATTGCGTCCAGCGGCGTGTCTGCTCGCTGATGCTGAACCCCAAGCCGTGACGGTCGGAAACCCACATCCGCCCATCGCGCAGCTCAAGCTGTTCATTAAATAACGGGTTCAGCCATTCGAAATGTTCCAACCATGGCTCAAGCGGGTAAGCGGCGGACAGATGCAGGTGAACTTCCATGGCAAAGTGCGGAGCCAGTTTGCGACCGTGTTTCGCCGCCAGGTCCATAATTTTCAGAAACGGTGAAATTCCCCCCACACGCGGTGCATCGGGCTGCACAAAATCACTGGCATTACCGAGGATCAACTGTTCATGTTCGCGGAAGCTGGTCAGCATTTCACCGGTAGCAATCGGGGTATCAAGCGCGGCGGCCAGTTGGGCGTGACCTTCCACATCGTAGGCATCCAGCGGCTCTTCAATCCAGATCAGATTGAACTGCTCCATTTTTCGTCCCATACGAATGGCGGTTTCTCGATCCCACTGCTGATTGGCATCGACCATCAGCGGGAAGTCATCGCCCAGCGCTTCACGCACCGCGGTTAAGCGGCGAATATCCTCGGCGCAGTTTGGCTGACCAACCTTGAGTTTGATGCCGCCAATGCCATTTTCACGGGAAATAACGACGTTTTTGAGCACCTGATCCAGCGGCGTATGCAGGAATCCGCCGGAGGTGTTGTAACACTGCACGGAGTCCCGGTGTGCACCCAACAGTTTTGCCAGCGGCAACCCTGCACGCTTGGCCTTCATATCCCACAAGGCGATATCGATAGGGGAGATAGCCTGAACCGCCATGCCGCTGCGCCCTACGGAAGCGCCAGCCCACAGCAGCTTGGTGTAGATCTTGTCGATATCGTTTGGATCTTCGCCTAACAGGTTATCGGCAATTTCTTTGGCATGAGCATAGATTCCCTGGCCGCCAGCCCGTTTGGAGTAACTAAATCCAACGCCTTCAAACCCGTCGCGACTGCGGATCTCCGCGATAATGATGGCAACTTCGGTTAGGGGTTTCTGGCGACCGGTCAGCACTTTGGCATCGCTCACGGGTGTTGCCAAAGGAAGGAAAGCCAGGGACAGCTTAACCCACTCGATACGGTCGCCGGTTTCAGCCGCGGTTTTTGCATTGGCTGATTTGGCATACGTTACGGCATCGGAATTCGCACTTAATGACATTTTAATCTCTCCTGGTGATAACAAATGATTGCGCTAACATTTTTAGTGTTAGCGCAATCATTGCGCCAGCGAATTGAATGCGTTTTGAACAATCGCTCACAAATACTGAGACAAAAGGGCAGTAACTTGTAAACAGCATCACATTCCAATACTTTATGGGTAAATGCACAAGTCATTATGATGGCGCTATCATTTCAGATGGCGCTAATTAACTAAGCTGCTGTTTTCTCAGCGTTATCGTAGAGGGGCGCTGGCAATAGCCGAAATCATGATGAATAATGCCAGGATAAATCAGCGATTTTTGACAAGGGCATCGACAGTGAAAAATCCCAGACCTCCGCGCGCACCCACGCTGGAAGATGTTGCCCGTACCGCGGGATTGTCGCCCATGACGGTGAGCAGGGCGTTGAATACCCCGCAACTGGTGCGCCCGAGAACAGTAGAAAAAGTGATGCAGGCGGTACGCGCCACTGGCTATATTCCCAACGCGCTGGCCGGGGGGCTGGCGTCGCGTCGCAGTAAGCTTATCGCTGTGGTTGTCCCACAAATTAACAACAATATGTTTGTCGATACCATCCAGTCATTAAGCGATGAACTGGCTGAACGCGGGTACCACATCTTGCTCTGCGTGTCGGGTTATACGCCGCAAACAGAGGCTGAGCTGGTGGCGACGCTGCTTTCTCGTCGCCCGGATGGTGTAGTGCTCACCGGTATCCATCATACCGCCGAGCTGAAAAAGGTGATTCTTAATGCGGCCATCCCGGTCGTGGAAATATGGGATTTAACGCCAACGCCCATCGATATGCTGGTGGGGTTTTCGCATGAAAAAGTCGGGCAGGCGGTAGCAGACTATTTGCTGGAAAAAGGGTATCGCCGTCCTGGTTTGCTATGGACCGCCGATCGCCGGGCAGGCCAGCGTAAACAAGGACTGTGCGATGCGCTGAGTCGTCATGGTATCGCGGCTGGCGCACAGGTGGATGTCCCGCTTCCTGCCTCTCTGGCATTGGGGCGTAGCGGGTTGGCACAGCTATTGGCTGAACGCGCGTTTGATGTCATCGTCTGTAGCTCAGATACGTTAGCTCAGGGGGCGATCATGGAAGCCGAAAGCCGTGGTCTACGCGTGCCGCAGGAATTAGCGGTAATCGGTTTTGGCGATCTCGACTTTGCCGCCAGTAACCGACCTGCCATCACCACCGTCAGCGTCGACAGACGGGCTATTGGACAACGCGCCGCCTCTCTGCTTGCCGATCGTATCGAACAAATTCCGCGTGAAGACGATATCATTGATGTTGGATTTCACCTGGTGGAACGAGAATCCGCATAAGTTACCTGCATCCCAAAACAATAAGGAATCTGCTATGCCGCACGTCGATATCAAATGTTTTCCTCGCGACCTGAACGACGAACAAAAATCCGCGCTGGCGGCGGATATTACCGACGTCATTATTCGTCATTTGCAAAGCAAAGACAGTTCAGTGAGCGTGGCGCTTAATGAAATTGAACCCGAGGCGTGGCAGGGCGTGTGGGATGCGGAGATTGCGCCGCAGATGGCCA
>NZ_SZWS01000048.1:154392-163338 GCF_005281245.1 Citrobacter sp. wls826 | reverse complement strand
GGATTTTCCGCCCGTTTTGTCGTGCCATTATTCAGCTGCTGTTATGAGTTTTCCACTGGAGACAAACGTTCCGGCCCCAAGGTGATGCAGGGTATTGAGCTTGCCATCATCAAACTGCCAGCGTCCTTCCACGAAGGCTCGCTCATCAGCGGCAGCCGAGACCACTTCACCAAACAGCGTGTCATATTTTTCCTGTGCCGCAGTGGCAGGCAACAGGCGACACTCCATCCAGGCCAGACATTTTGCTTCAATCAGCGGTAAACCCAGTACCGGTCCCTGCACCACGGGAATGCCGTAGCAGTTGAATTTATCTTCCACACGACCGGAAACGCTGCCTACGGCCCAGGTCCAGTTGGCGGCGGCAACGCCCGGAATAACGATGCCGAATTTGCCGCTACGTTCAATGAGCTCACGTGACCAGGCGGTCTTGTCGACAACAATCGCGATCCGCGGTGGTTCAAACTCCACGGGCATTGACCACGCGGCAGCCATCACATTTCGCCGCTCGGTATGCTCATCCCGGCTGGTGATTAATATCGTTGGGCCGTGATTTAGCAACCGACTGGCATGTTTTAATTCGATCGGACGAAAATGGCTCATGGATGCTCCTTGGCTGAGAGATAACACACCACAATAAACATAGATATTAACGGTATTAGAGATTTTGTCGCCTCGTCTGGAGGAACAACGCACAAAATCGACGGCGCAAAATTAAAAATGCGCTATAAGTACTGCATTAATCGAACAGGAACTCCGTATGACGCCTTTTTTAACCGCTTATTTTGCCCGTATTGGCTGGTCAGATTTGGCCAGGGTCAACATTGAAACCTTACGGGCGCTGCATTTACTGCACAACGCCGCCATACCTTTTGAAAACCTGGATGTATTGCTTCCAAGAGAGATGCAGCTTGACGATTTGTCTTTGGAGGAGAAGCTGGTGACGGCGCGTCGCGGCGGCTATTGTTTTGAACAGAACGGAGTATTTGAGCGAGCGCTACGCGAAATCGGTTTTACCGTACGCAGTCTGCTCGGACGTGTGGTACTGGCGAACCCGTCAAGCCTGCCACCACGCACGCATCGTCTGTTGCTGGTTGAGTTGCAGGGAGAGCAGTGGATCGCCGACGTTGGTTTCGGCGGGCAGACGCTGACGGCGCCGATTCGTCTGCAGGCGAACATTGAGCAGAAGACACCACACGGCGAATATCGGCTGATTCAGGAAGGTGAAGACTGGATCCTACAGTTCTGTCATCACGAACACTGGCAATCAATGTACCGTTTCGACCTGGTCGTACAGCATCAGAGCGATTATCTGATAGGCAACTTCTGGTCCGCTCACTGGCCGCAATCACATTTTCGCCATCATTTGCTGATGTGTCGTCATCTGCCCGACGGCGGGAAATTAACGTTAACCAATTTTCATTTCACCCATTATCAGGATGGACACGCGGTAGAACAGATTAATCTGCCTGACGTCCCCAGCCTGTATGCCTTGTTGCAGGAGCGGTTTGGCCTGGGCGTGGATGACGTGAAGCATGGCTTTACCCAGGATGAGCTGACCACGGTAATGGCGGCGTTTGATACGCATCCGGAGGCGGGGAAATAGGGGCATCGGGATTAGTGCCGGATTGGCGTAATCGCCTTATCCGGCCTACGGGAACAATTAAAAATCTATCGCCCATTCTGCGTGAAACAGGATCACCGCCGAACCGGTAATGGTGACTTTTTCTGGCTGGTTATCACGGATAGTCACCGTCACATCAACAATACCGTCGCGCCCGAGCGCACGGCCCTGATGTCCCTGAACACGTAACGTTTTCCCATCATGCGCCATCAGCCCATGGTGAACCAACCACGCGCCCATTGGACCGTTGGCATTGCCGGTAACCGGGTCTTCCACAATCCCAATTGCAGGCGAAAACATGCGGCCATCGGTGGCGTTTTCGCCCGGGCGGATTTGAAAAGGAAAGAAGCCGTTACAGCCAATTTGTTGGCTGATGGCTGTCAAAGCCTGCAAATCAGGGGAAAGGGCGTCGAGGTCCACCTCGGGCTTGAGCGGAATCATCACTTTCGAATGCCCGGTGGTAGCAACCTGAATCGGCAAGCCTGCCAGCATATCGTCTTCGCTCAGGTGTAGGGCCTCGATAATCGCACTACGAATAACCCCTTCCAGCGGAGGTTCAAATCCGGGTACGCCTTGTTCAAGGCTAATACGATAGTCATTCCCGGTAGCTTCGATATCCACCCGATGACGACCAGCCAGCGAGGTTTGCCAGACTGTACTGTTGCCCAAACCAAGCACGTTTGCCCGCACATAATGTGCAGCGACGGTAGCATGCCCACAGATAGGAACTTCGACCGTCGGCGTGAAATAGCGGATGCGAACATCGCTGTCGTCGCTGGTCAGCAGGAAAGCGGTTTCCGAATGACGCAGCTCGCGAGCAATGAGTTGCATCTGCGCTTCGCTCAGTCCGTCAGCATGCAAAACCACGCCTGCTGAATTGCCGCGAAAGGGTACCGAGGTAAAGGCATCGACGTGGTAAACCTGTGGTTTCATTAACGTTCTCCCTGGAATGGAGAAGCATCATAACGTGCAAAATACCGGATGGCGATGATCGCTATCTTATCCGGCCCACGGTACCTGGTTGTAGGCCGGATAAGGCGTGTCGTCACCCGACATTTCAATGCGAATTTATCGGCGTGAACGCACTATTTGATAGCGGCGGGTAAAGTACTCAAACGGCGCGCTCCACACGTGAACCAGGCGTGTGAACGGGAACAGCAGGAAGATAGTCATCCCCAAAACCAGGTGCACACGGAAAATCAACGCCACGCCATCCAGATGCGCAGACGCGCCGCCCTGGAAGGTCACCACCGACTGCGCCCAACCTACCAGTTTCAGCATTTCACTGCCGTCGGGATGCTGCGCAGAGAATGGGATGGTGGTTAAGCCGAGGATACACTGAATCAGCAGAACGCAGAGGATCAGGATATCGGCAGTGGAGGAGGTTGCACGAATGCGCGGATTGGTCAAACGACGTACCAGCAAGCCAGCTCCACCGACCAGCGTCAGCACGCCACAGAGCCCACCGGCGATCATCGCCATCTGCTGCTTCACCGCAATCGGCAGGAACCAGGCATACATCCAGTGCGGGGTTAACATGCCAAACAGGTGCCCGAAAAAGATCCCCAGAATGCCGATGTGGAACAGGTTTGACCATAACACCATGCCGCGTTTGTCCAGCATCTGGCTGGAAGAGGCCCGCCAGGTGTATTGCCCGTAGTCATAGCGTAGCCAACTGCCGAGGATAAACACCGTGCCACAGAGGTACGGGTAGATATCGTAAAAAAAGACGTTCAGGTACTGTATCATTTCGGGCCTCCCGCGCTGACGTCGACATACTGAGGTGCCACGTCCTGGCTAAAGCGTCGTTGATAGTTTTGTAACGGTGAACTGTCACAGGCGGTGGCGTTATCCTCGATAAACTTCACCTGTTCCTCTTCCCAGACGGCATCCAGCGCTTGTCGGGTATCGTCGCGGGTTTCCGTGCCAACCTGTTTAGTGACACTGTCACTTGAAAGAGGGCTTCCGGCAAGCAGTAGCAGGGCGTCAAACAGTTGATACCACGGCGTATCACGCTGTTTCAAACGCCCACCCAGCAGCGCCAGAATCGGTGCCACGTTCTGCAATCCTTCTTTGGCCTCCGCTTCCGACAACACGCTTAAGTACTCAAGATACAGCGGCAGATGATCCGGCAGTTCGCGGCAGTCGAGCTGCAGTCCGACCTTTTCGTACTGCGCCAACAGATCAACCATCGCCTGACCCCGATCGCGAGACTCGGCGTGCACGTGCTCAAACAGCAGCAGAGAGGTGGCCCGGCCCCGGTCAAATATCTCACACCATTCGGCTTGTTTATCCAGTAATGGCGCATTGAGCAGCCCCTGGCTAAATTCGGTTAGCATTGGGGCATCGCTGGCCACAAGCGCCAGCGCCTCGTCTTTACACTCCCACAGCAACTCGTCGGGATATTCCATCAACAGGCCGATAACCTTCAGGATTTGCATTATTCACCCTCCGCTTTATCGCGCACTTCGGTGATGTCGATGGCGTCAATACGACTGCTGTTAAACAGGTTGAATTTGGTATCTGAACCATGGCAGCCGTCGCCAAAGGTAAATCCGCAACCGTTTTTCTCCGGGAACGCATCACGCGCCATTTCACGGTGGCTGGTCGGGATCACGAAGCGGTCTTCATAGTTGGCGATGGCCAGATAGCGATACATCTCCTCAACCTGCTCAACGGTCAGACCCACTTCCTCAATCGCGCGGGTGTCCGTAACGCCTTCTACGGTTTGCGAACGCATATAATGGCGCATGGCCATCATTCGTTTTAGCGCGCGCAGTACCGGACCGGTATCGCCCGCGCTAAGCATGTTGGCAAGGTACTGAACCGGAATTCGCAGTGATTCAACCGCTGGCAGAATGTTGCCATTGTGCGGCAGTCCCCCCGCGTCAGCGACCGACTGAATCGGCGACAACGGCGGTACATACCAGACCATCGGCAGGGTGCGGTATTCCGGGTGCAGCGGCAGCGCCAGCTTCCAGTCCATCGCCATCTTGTAAACGGGCGAACGTTGGGCCGCTTCGATGACGTTGTGCGGAATACCTTGTTTTAACGCCTCTTCAATGACCGCCGGGTCGTGTGGATTGAGGAACACATCGCACTGACGCTCGTAGAGATCGGTCTCATGCTCGGTGCTGGCTGCTTCTTCGATGCGGTCGGCGTCATACAGCAATACGCCAAGATAGCGGATGCGTCCCACGCAGGTTTCCGAACATACCGTCGGCTGGCCGGACTCAATACGCGGGTAGCAGAAAATGCACTTCTCTGATTTACCGCTCTTCCAGTTAAAGTAGATTTTTTTGTACGGACAACCGCTGATGCACAAGCGCCAGCCGCGACATTTATCCTGGTCGATCAACACGATGCCGTCTTCTTCACGCTTATAGATGGCACCGCTCGGGCAGGTGGCGACACAGCTTGGGTTCAGGCAGTGTTCGCACAAGCGCGGTAAATACATCATGAAGGTGTTTTCGAATTGCCCGTACATCTCCTTTTGCATTTTCTCAAAGTTACGGTCGCGGGCACGTTTTGAGAACTCACCGCCGAGCAACTCTTCCCAGTTAGGCCCCCAGATAATCTTGTCCATCCGTTTGCCATCTATCAGCGAACGCGGACGTGCGGTGGGCTGATTCTTGCTTTCCGGCGCGCTATGCAGATGCTGATAATCGTAGGTAAAGGGTTCGTAATAATCATCGATTTGCGGGATCACCGGGTTAGCAAAAATTTTGGTGATAACGCCCATCTTGCCGCCCAGGCGCGGCCTTATCTTCCCGTTAACATCGCGAACCCAGCCGCCTTGCCACTCTTCCTGATCTTCCCAGTTTTTCGGATAGCCAATGCCTGGCTTGGTCTCAACGTTGTTAAACCACGCATATTCCATCCCTTCACGTCCGGTCCAGACGTTTTTACAGGTGACGGAGCAGGTGTGGCAGCCGATGCACTTATCCAGATTAAGAACCATGCCTACCTGTGAGCGTATTTTCATTTTTTCGCCTCCTGTACCTGATCGCGACCTTCATCATCCAGCCAGTTAATATTTTTCATTTTTCTAATCATGATGAACTCATCGCGGTTAGAGCCGACTGTGCCGTAATAGTTGAAGCTGTATGCCAGTTGCGCATAGCCGCCGATCATGTGCGTGGGTTTCGGGCAGACGCGGGTGACTGAGTTGTGGATCCCGCCGCGCATACCGGTGACTTCCGAGCCAGGGATATTCATGATTCGCTCCTGAGCGTGATACATCATGGTCATTCCCGGCGGCACGCGCTGACTTACCACAGCCCGCGCGGTGAGCGCGCCGTTGGCGTTAAAGGCTTCAATCCAGTCGTTATCCTCAATGCCCAGCTCTTTAGCATCGGTCTCACTGATCCAGACAATGGGGCCGCCGCGCGACAGCGTCAGCATCAGCAGGTTTTCGCTGTAGGTAGAGTGGATCCCCCATTTCTGATGCGGAGTCAGGAAGTTGAGCGCTTTTTCCGGGAAGCCGTTAGGCGGAACTTCGCGCATATTGCTGACGCTTCGGGTATCGATAGGCGGACGATATGCCACCAGACTTTCACCAAAGGCTCGCATCCACGCGTGATCCTGGTACAACTGTTGGCGACCGGACAGGGTGCGCCACGGGATCAGCTCGTGGACGTTGGTATAGCCTGCGTTATAGGAGACATGTTCACTTTCTAGCCCGGACCAGGTGGGGCTGGAGATGATTTTGCGCGGCTGCGCCTGAATATCGCGAAAACGGATTTTCTCGTCTTCTTTGTTCAACGCCAGATGCGTATGGTCGCGTCCGGTCATCGCTCCCAGCGCTTCCCAGGCTTTCACCGCCACCTGACCGTTCGTTTCCGGTGCGAGGGCGAGGATCACCTCAGACGCGTCCAGCGCGGTGTCTATCAGTGGTCGGCCTTTCGCCGGACCTTCGCGTTTGGTGTAGTTCAGCTTGCCGAGGAAATCGACCTCCGCTTGGGTATTCCACGTAATACCTTTCCCGCCGTTACCGAGCTTGTCCATTAGCGGACCGAGCGAAGTGAAGCGTTCGTAGGTGGCGGGATAGTCACGTTCCACGACGGCAATATTGGGCGCCGTTTTCCCCGGGAGGAGATCGCATTCGCCTTTACGCCAGTCCTGAATGTCAAACGGCTGCGCCAGTTCTGCCGGGGAGTCGTGTTGCAGCGGCTGCAATACCACATCCGTTTCTTGCCCAAGGTGCCCGACGCAAACCTCAGAGAAGACTTTGGCGATGCCTTTATAAATTTCCCAGTCGCTCTTCGATTCCCACGCAGGATCGACCGCCGCCGACAGCGGGTGAATAAACGGATGCATATCCGAGGTGTTCATATCGTCTTTTTCATACCAGGTGGCGGTCGGCAAAACGACATCGGAGAACAGGCAGGTACTCGACATACGGAAATCGAGCGTTACCAGCAGATCAAGCTTGCCCTCTATCGCCGCGGACTGCCATTCCACCTCTTCAGGTTTAATACCTTCGCTTGAACCGAGCGCTTCCCCCTGGATCCCGCTTTCGGTACCCAGTAGATACTTGAGCATGTATTCATGCCCTTTACCGGAGGAGCCGAGCAGGTTAGAGCGCCAGACGAAGAGATTACGCGGATGGTTGTTACCACTATCCGGCTGCTCGCAGGCAAAACGAATTTCACCCGATTTCAGCGCCTGTGCAGTGTATTGCGCAGGCGACACTCCCGCTTGTTCTGCCTTTGCTTTGACGGTCAGAGGGTTGAGGTTGAGCTGCGGCGCGGACGGCAGCCAGCCCATTCTTTCTGCCCGCACGTTAAAGTCGATCAAATGTCCGCTAAACTTCGACGCGTCAGCCAGCGGAGAGAGGAGTTCCTGAGCGGTGAGTTTTTCATAACGCCACTGGCTGGAGTGATTGTAGAAAAACGAGGTGCTGTTCATCTGACGCGGCGGGCGGTTCCAGTCCAGCGCAAAGGCCAGCGGCAACCAACCGGTTTGCGGACGCAGTTTCTCCTGACCCACATAGTGCGCCCAGCCGCCGCCGCTTTGTCCCACACAACCGCAGAACACGAGGATGTTAATCATTCCACGGTAGTTCATATCCATGTGATACCAGTGGTTGACGCCAGCCCCGAGGATAATCATCGAACGGCCATGGGTTTTGTGCGCCGTATCGGCAAACTCACGGGCGATTTGTTCGATATGACGACGAGGGACACCGGTAATTTGCTCTCCCCAGGCCGGGGTGTAGGCTTTCACTTCGCTGTAATCTTGCGCGCTATGAGCGTCATCCAGACCGCGGTCGAGGCCGTAATTCGCCAGCACCAGATCATAGACGCTTACCACCGGGCAACGGCTGCCGTCGGCGAGGGTAAGATGTTTTACCGGCAGTTGACGAATCAGCACGGGTTCCTGTTTCACGCTGCGAAAATGCGGGTTTTCGTTGCCGCCGAAGTAGGGGAATGCCACGCCGGTCACTTCATCATGCTGACCAAGCAACGAGAGGGAAAGTTCTGTTTCAGCGCCAGCCGCCAGTGGCTCCAGGTTCCATTTACCTTTCTCGCCCCAGCGAAAACCGATAGACCCGTTCGGGACCACCAGTTCGCCAGCAGTGTTAATGGCCACGGTTTTCCACTCCGGATTGTTACTTTCGCCCAGACCATCGACAAGGTCTGAGGCGCGCATCATGCGCCCTGGCACGTAGCTGCCATCTTCCCGGACATCCAGCAAAACCAGCATCGGCATATCGGTATAGCGACGACAGTAATTGATGAAGTAATCGCTGGGATTGTCGAGGTGGAATTCTTTCAGGATGACGTGGCCCATCGCCATCGCCAACGCGCTGTCTGTTCCTTGTTTGGGGGCCAGCCACTGGTCGCACAGTTTAGCGACTTCCGAGTAATCCGGCGTAATGGCAATCGTCTTGGTGCCTTTGTAGCGTACTTCAGTAAAAAAGTGCGCATCCGGGGTACGGGTCTGCGGCACGTTTGACCCCCAGGCGATGATGTAGCTGGAGTTATACCAGTCGGCGGATTCTGGAACATCGGTCTGTTCGCCCCAGGTCATCGGTGATGCAGGCGGTAAGTCGCAGTACCAGTCATAGAAGCTCAGGCAGGTTCCGCCCAGTAGCGAAAGATAACGTGTGCCTGCGGCATAGGAGACCATCGACATAGCAGGGATCGGGGAGAACCCGGCCACGCGATCCGGGCCATAGGTTTTCACCGTCCAGACGTTGGCGGCAGCAATGAGCTGATTAAGCTCTTTCCAGTTGGAACGGATAAAACCACCGCGCCCGCGTACCTGTTTGTAGCTCTGGCATTTTTGCGGGTCGTTCATAATGGATTCCCAGGCCAGCA
>NZ_SZWS01000048.1:150478-154338 GCF_005281245.1 Citrobacter sp. wls826 | reverse complement strand
CGGGACAGGGCGTCGCGCCACAGTTCGATCAGACGTTTACGCACCAGGGGATACTTCAGACGGTTGGCGCTGTAAAGATACCAGGAGTAGCTGGCACCGCGCGGGCAGCCACGGGGTTCATGATTTGGCAGGTCAGGGCGGGTTCGCGGGTAGTCGGTTTGCTGCGTTTCCCAGGTCACTAGTCCGTTTTTGACGTAGATTTTCCAACTGCATGAGCCGGTACAGTTAACGCCGTGGGTAGAACGCACAATTTTGTCGAACTGCCAGCGCTGACGATAGCTGTCTTCCCAGTCCCGGTTGGTGTGCATCACTTGCCCGTGCCCATCGGCAAACGTATCGCCCTTTTGTTTAAAGTAGCGAAAGCGATCGAACAGTTTACTCATGACATAACTCCTGCTTTGAGAATATTGCCGACGGTGAATCGAACGGTAGGCCGGATGGCGGTTAACGCCTTATCCGGCCTAGCGAACTGTCCGATCCTGCGGTATCCATTTTGTTATTTTTTTTGTGATTTACGGCCATAGACCAGCCAGGTCACCAGCACGCAGACGATGTAAAACACGAGGAATATTTTCATTGCACCCACCGGAGAGCCGGTCAGCGCCAGCGATGAACCAAACGCTTTGGGGATGAAAAAGCCCCCCACAGCGCCAATAGCAGAGATGAATCCCAGGGCGGCAGCGGTATCGGTTACCGCCTCACGTTGGGCCTGTTCTTCAGTACCACCGTGCAGCTTGACCCGGTATATGGTGATTTTGCGAAAGATCACCGCGATCATCTGGAAGGTTGAGCCGCTTCCCAGACCCGCAGTCAGGAACAAGCCCATAAACACCAGGTAGAAGGCGACAAAGTTTCCCTCGCCTGACCCTGGCAGGGTGAGAAACAGCAGGGCGCTAAATAGCGCCATAAAGATGAAGTTAATTAACGTGACGCGCACACCGCCGAATTTGTCAGAGATCACCCCACCTGCCGATCGCGCAAGAGCGCCGATGAAGGGGCCGAAGAACGCCAGTTGCAGGATATTCACGTCCGGGAACTGAGTTTTCGCCAGCATGGCAAAGCCTGCCGAAAAGCCGATAAATGAACCGAAGGTGGCGAGATACAGCAGGCTTAATAACCACAGATGAAAACGCTTGAGGACCGGCAACTGGGAAGCAATTGAGGCCTTCGAACTGGCAATATCGTTCATTCCCATGCCTGCTGCTAAGGTGGCTATCAGCAGTAACGGAACCCAAATCCATGCGGCATTGGCCAGCGACAATAACGAGCCGTCGGCTTGCGGTACGCCCTGTACGCCCAAAAAGGTAAAGATAGGCAGAAAGATCACCAGCGGCGCGATCAACTGCATCACGCTGACGCCAAGGTTGCCGAGACCACCGTTAACGCCTAATGCGCTGCCTTGTTTCGCTTTGGGGAAGAAAAAGCTGATATTACCCATGCTGGAGGCAAAGTTTGCGCCAGCAAAACCACACATCAGCGCAATGATAATAAATACGCCAAACGGAGTAGCGTTATTTTGCACGGCAAAACCGAGCCAGACGCAGGGAATAACCAGAATAATCGTACTAAAAATGGTCCACCGGCGCCCACCAAATATAGGTACCATAAAGGAGTAGGGGACGCGCAATATTGCGCCAGAAAGAGAAGGCAATGCCGTTAATAAAAACAGTTGGTCAGTAGTGAAATTAAAACCAATTTTATTCAGATTGACGGCCACGGCGCTGAACAACATCCAGACGCAGAACGCCAGCAACAGACAACTTACTGATATCCAGAGGTTTCGGCGTGCAATATGCTTACCTTTGTTTTCCCAAAAGGCGGGGTTCTCCGGTTTCCAGTCAGTTAAAAGATAACGATTATTTTTCTCATTTGATGCTGACATATTATTCTCCATGCCCATGCCGTTCATGAAAAAGAAATAAACGCACACAGCGCCGCGCGAGTTCTTTTTAGAAACTATTGAAAAGTTTTGGGAATATTGACTGAAAGAATAGATAAAAAAGCGCAATAACGCGGCGTGATGAGGGAATTACATGTTGCTTAAGTGTTACCAATTGTAAAGATAAAAGGTGTATTATTAATTCATCTATAACATCAATTAACTAACTCTAACGTAATCATACGATCCAAATGGCGTTCGAATGCAGGGTCGGCCATTTCCTCAATGCCTAAGACATAGATGCCATCCAGGCCGCAAACCAATGCGATTAAGCGCCAGGCCACCTCGGCCGCATCCGGTATTGCTGAAAATTCACCTGCACTCTGTCCTTGAGTGATGATAGCGGCGGTTTCTTCATGCCACATCCGCATGGTTAGCAGGTAGGCGCTTTTGATTTCCGGATCTTTATCCGCCAGGACCTGCGCTTCACGCCACAGTTTAATGTAGGGTTCGAACCCGCCATCTTCACTGCCCAACATGGCATGCAGTCGTTCGCGGAAGCTGGCGTTATCACTGACCTGTTCGGCATCCAGAAGGGTCCGTATCAGTTGCACAAACGCGAGGGATTTTAACTCACCCGCAGAGGTAAAGTGATGGTGTACCTGCCCGGTGGATACCTGAGCTTCCGTGGCAATACGCCGCACCGTCATAGCAGTAAATCCTTCCTCAAGCGCGACACGCATGGCCGCTTGCAGAATAACTTCCCGACGTTCGTCCCGATTCAGATAGCTCATCTTTCCTCCTGTACCCGTATAGCATGCAGTCTAACAAAAAGTTGGACATACGTTCAAATTTCCGTAGGATCGCTAAAGCTGGACGCGTGTCCAGTTTCAGTTTCGTTAGGGAGTTTTATGTTTCGTCAGTGGTTAACGTTAGTCATTATTGTACTGGTCTACATCCCTGTTGCGATTGATGCAACGGTGCTGCACGTTGCCGCGCCCACGCTGAGTATGACGCTGGGTGCCAGTGGTAACGAGCTGCTGTGGATCATCGATATTTATTCTCTGGTAATGGCCGGAATGGTATTGCCAATGGGCGCGCTGGGCGATCGTATTGGCTTTAAACGTCTGCTGCTGTTAGGGGGCGGAGTATTTGGTCTCGCATCGCTGGCCGCTGCCTTTGCCCACAGCGCGGGTTGGCTGATTGCCACTCGGGCCGTATTGGCGATTGGGGCGGCGATGATTGTTCCGGCAACGCTTGCGGGTATTCGCGCCACATTCGCTGAGCAACGGCATCGCAATATGGCGCTCGGTGTCTGGGCTGCCGTGGGTTCCGGCGGTGCGGCATTTGGCCCACTGGTTGGTGGAATGCTGCTGGAGCACTTCTACTGGGGATCCGTATTCTTAATTAATGTACCGATTGTCCTGGTGGTAATGGCCTTAACCGCACGTTTAGTGCCGCGCCAGGCCGGACGTCGCGATCAGTCGTTAAATTTCGGTCATGCGGTAATGTTGATTGTCGCCATTCTGCTGCTGGTTTACAGCGCTAAAACCGCGCTGAAAGGGCATACGGCGACCGCTGCCATTGCGTTGACGCTGTTAACCGGCGCGTTACTGTTGTGGCAGTTTGTCCGCATCCAGCTTGCCGCTTCCCGCCCGATGATAGATATGCGTCTGTTCACGCATCGCATCATCTTAAGCGGCGTTGTGATGGCGATGACCGCCATGATAACTCTGGTGGGTTTCGAGTTACTGATGGCTCAGGAGCTACAGTTTGTTCATGGTTTAACACCGTATCAGGCGGGACTGTTTATGCTGCCGGTGATGCTGGCAAGCGGCTTCAGCGGCCCCATTGCCGGTATGCTGGTGTCACGCCTGGGATTACGTTGTGTGGCAACGGCGGGTATGGCGCTTAGCGCCGTCAGTTTTTACGGCCTGGCGATGACAGATTTCAGTACTCAGCAGATTCAAGCCTGGATATT
>NZ_SZWS01000048.1:146797-150401 GCF_005281245.1 Citrobacter sp. wls826 | reverse complement strand
GGCGGCAGCCCCGGCAGAAAAAGCCGCTGCCGCGGGCGCCATTGAGACAATGGCTTATGAACTGGGGGCCGGGCTTGGGATCGCTATCTTTGGGTTGTTGTTGAGCCGCAGCTTTTCAGCCTCGATTCTGCCGCCTGTCGGACTTAACCCACAGGAGATAGAACGAGCCTCATCGTCAATGGGTGAGGCGGTGCAACTGGCGCACTCGCTCCCGTCGTCGCTGAGTGAGGCGTTGCTGTCGGCTGCTAAAGAAGCCTTTACCTGGTCGCACAGCGTGGCCTTAAGCAGCGCCGGCAGCATGCTTATCGTATTAGCGGTAGGAATGTGGTTCAGTCTGGCAAAGGTACAGCGTCAATAACTAATGGGCTAAATGACAGGGGTAATCCATCTCTTCGACTTCTTTCCCACTCAGTCGAGCGTATTGCCCCGTCAGCCTCCAGAACGCAGGCTGTGTTTCCGTATAGATCTCTGCCGCTAAAACCAGGCGGCGGCGATCCACCTCATTCAGCTCCAGCAGCGTCCACGGCACAAAATAACGATCGCTGCCCGTTAGGGTAAACCACAGCGGGCACCCGCAACCGGAACAGAAGAAACGTTCACCACGATTTGAAGATGGGAAGTGCGAAGGTTCTGCTGAATCTGGCGACATCAGCGGCTGAGCGCTGGCTTCCAGATACATAGCGATGCCACCTGACCACTTCTGGCACAGCGTACAATGACAGGCATAGACATCCAGCATTTCGACGTCGACGGTAAAATGACTCTGCCCGCAAAGACAACGACCAGTGAATGTCTGCACGGCATACTCCTTATGACCGAGTCTACATTAAGAGAAAAAGCCAGCCCTGGAAGGACTGGCTTTGTATTCAGACTACAACAAAATTAGAACTGGTAGTTCAGACCAACAGCAACGATGTTGTCGGTGCTTACACCGGCAGCTTTTGTGAAGTTGTTGTCATCCAGCAGGTTGATTTTGTAATCAACGAAGGTGGACATGTTTTTGTTGAAGTAGTAGGTAGCACCCAGGTCTACGTATTCAACCAGATCCTGGTCGCCGTAACCGTTGATGTCTTTACCTTTAGACTTCAGGTAAGCAACGGACGGACGCAGACCGAAGTCGAACTGGTACTGAGCAACAGCTTCAAAGTTCTGTGCTTTATTTGCAATACCGATGATCTCAGTACCGTTAACAGTACCACCAAAGGTAGTCATGTTACGGGTTTCGGAGTAGGTGGTTGCCAGGTAGATGTTGTTCGCATCGTATTTCAGGCCAGCAGCCCAAACTTCAGCGTTCTTACCGTCAGCTTTGAACTGACCGCTGTGGTTGTTCTGGGAGTCAGTACGGTCAGATTTCGCATAGGCTGCACCTACGCCGAAGCCTTCGTACTCATAGGTAGTAGACAGACCGAAGCCGTCGCCGTTAGCTTCTTTGTCGTCGCTACGATCGTTTTTACCCTGGTACTGCAGGGCAAAGTTCAGACCTTCGACCAGACCGAAGAAGTCGGTGTTACGGTAGGTTGCAACGCCAGTAGTACGGCCAGTCATGAAGACATCACTCTGGGTCCAGGTATCGCCACCGAACTCTGGCAGGACGTCGGTCCATGCGCCGATGTCGTAAGCTACGCCGTAGTTACGACCGTAGTCGAAAGAACCGTATTCAGCGAATTTCAGACCAGCGAATGCCAGACGGGTTTTATCTTTGTCGGAACCCTGATTTTCAGAACGGTTGCCTTTAAATTCATATTCCCACTGACCGAAACCAACCAGTTGGTCGTTGATCTGAGTTTCGCCTTTGAAGCCCAGACGCGCGTAAGTTTTGTCGCCATCGCTGCCGGTATCGTCAGAGAAGTAGTGCTGAGCGTGAACTTTACCGTACAGGTCCAGTTTGTTTGCGTCTTTGTTATATACCTCAGCTGCGTTTACCGCACCTGCCGCCAACAGGCTAGTCACTGCCACTGCAACTAATTTAAGTTTCATTCTAAATAATCCTTATAATTATTTCTTGGTGTGTTTCCTAAACCATTGCTAAACGAAGGGGTTCGTCAATGGCAAACCATTTTTAAATGACGCAGTGGTATAAGTTCAATAATAAGTTTCATAATATTGCGAAATATTTGAAGTTGTGTGATCCAGATCTACATAATATAGCTGATTGTATTAGTCTTAATATGTGACAGATCGGAATGGGTATATTTACATGGGGGACTATTGTGCAGGCTATAATTTAAATGGCGTTAGTTTCGCAGGTGTAATATATACATGTGAAGAGATATAGATGACCGAGTATTACTTTCGGGCGTTAATTAATTTCCATATATTTAACATTTAATTAAACAAATATAAACATAAACCGCAGTGGAATGAACAATTATTATTCATTAAATTGTCTAAAGTATAGCCGGATTTTATTTGTTTGTGATAAAACCCGACTTTTTTTCAGGCACGGCGCGTTGCCAGCCAGCAAAGCAGAGACCCCGCGCAGACCATTAGAGCTCCTTGCCAGAAGGATAGTGACAGCGGGGCGCTGAGTAACACCGCCGCCAGCGCAGAGGAGAGCACTGGAGTAAAATAAGACCCGACGGCCATAACGGTCACGTTGCCATGCAAAATGCCAATATTCCACGCGGCATAGGCAAATCCTAACGTTAATGCTGCAGTGAACATTTTAATCGTCACCGAAGTGCTGAAAACCATTTCCGGTTGAGGCGTAATAAAATAGTAAACCCACAAACTTGCCGCCGTTAGTAAAACGAACACGGTGATGCCGTTAAAACCTTTTGCATATTTATTAGTCACCGTGCAATACGTTGCCCAGATAAAAGCGCCGAGAAAGGCGAGGAAATAGCTAAGCGGACTGCTGGCAACATTGCTGATAATTTCTCCAGGATTCAGGCCGTTTTCACCCCCCAACACCCAACAAACCCCGGTCAATGCGATGATTAATCCGGGAATCACCAACCAGGTTGTTTTTTGGCCATTAAATAAGATGGCGAATAATATTGTCAGACTTGGCCAGAGATAATTGACCATACCCACTTCAATAGCCTGGTGACGAGTGGCGGCATAGCCGAGGGCCAGCGCTAAGCATATTTCATAGCTAACAAAAAGCACGCTACCGGCGATTAAATATCGCACAGGAATTTTTCTGATATTTGGGAATCCGACGGTAAATATCAGCAACAGGCCGCTTAATGTAAAAATCATCGCCGCGCCGCCTGCCGGCCCCAGTCCTTCGCTTACCCCACGAATAAGCCCGACCATCGTGCTCCAGAGCACGATGGCAATAAGCCCAATTAACGTTGCTTTTTGTTTTGTCATGCTGATTGTCTGTCCATGGTACTGGCAAAAATTAAGCTGAAATGTATAGCACCTTTACACCGTAGCGCGCTAATTAATTCCCTTTTGTCTACTCCCTTATGGGTACAAAGGTTAAGCGAAGTGCACTATTTAGTAGCGGAACCGTTTCGTTATTGATTTGACGCAAAAAAAATATGGATATAGCTGATAGTTTCGTCGCGAAGTTGTACATGTCATCTTTCAATCATGCCGCGCTGGCGCAATTTGAGAGATTTCCTGTACGAATCCCTGCAAAAAAGAGGAAAGC
>NZ_SZWS01000048.1:142183-146745 GCF_005281245.1 Citrobacter sp. wls826 | reverse complement strand
TTTTTAAAATCTGCGCGGGCGGTATGGCGGGAACAACAGTAGCCGCTCTGGGTTTTGCACCCAAAATGGCACTGGCTCAGGCGCGAAACTATAAGCTGTTGCGCGCCAAAGAGATCCGAAACACCTGCACATACTGTTCCGTAGGTTGCGGGCTATTAATGTATAGCCTGGGAGATGGAGCAAAAAACGCCAAAGAGTCGATTTATCATATTGAAGGGGATCCGGATCATCCGGTGAGCCGTGGGGCATTATGCCCTAAGGGTGCAGGATTACTGGATTACGTGCACAGTGAAAACCGTCTGCGTTACCCGGAATATCGCGCTCCAGGCTCCGACAAATGGCAGCGTATCAGCTGGGATGAGGCTTTCACCCGTATCGCGAAGCTGATGAAAACTGACCGCGACGCCAACTTTATTGAGAAGAATGAGCAGGGCGTAACGGTAAACCGCTGGCTTTCTACCGGGATGCTCTGCGCATCTGCGGCAAGTAATGAAACCGGCATGCTGACGCAAAAATTTGTGCGCTCACTCGGCATGCTGGCAGTAGACAACCAGGCGCGCGTCTGACACGGACCAACGGTAGCAAGTCTTGCTCCAACATTTGGTCGCGGTGCGATGACCAACCACTGGGTTGATATTAAAAACGCCAACGTCGTGATGGTGATGGGCGGTAACGCCGCTGAAGCACATCCGGTGGGATTCCGCTGGGCGATGGAAGCTAAAAACAACAATGATGCCACGCTAATTGTTGTTGACCCCCGTTTTACACGTACAGCCTCGGTAGCGGATATTTACGCGCCAATTCGTTCCGGCACGGACATTACGTTCCTGTCCGGCGTCTTGCTGTATCTGATTGAAAACAACAAAATCAACGCTGAATACGTTAAGCATTACACCAACGCCAGCCTGCTGGTGCGGGATGATTTTGCTTTCGAAGACGGTCTGTTCAGCGGTTACGACGCGAAAAAACGCCAATACGATAAATCGTCCTGGAACTACCAGTTCGATGAAAACGGCTACGCGAAACGCGATGAAACGTTAAGCCATCCCCGTTGTGTCTGGAATCTGCTAAAACAGCACGTTTCCCGCTACACGCCGGATGTGGTGGAAAACATCTGCGGTACGCCAAAAGAAGACTTCCTGAAAGTTTGCGAAGTGCTGGCTTCCACCAGCGCAGCGGATCGCACCACCACGTTCCTGTATGCGCTGGGCTGGACACAGCATACCGTCGGGGCGCAGAACATCCGTACCATGGCGATGATCCAGTTGCTGCTCGGCAACATGGGGATGGCAGGTGGCGGGGTCAACGCTTTACGCGGTCACTCCAACATTCAGGGTTTAACCGACTTAGGGCTGCTCTCTACCAGTCTGCCAGGCTACCTGACGCTGCCGTCAGAGAAACAGGCCGATCTGCAAACCTATCTGGCCGCTAACACGCCAAAAGCGACGTTGGCCGATCAGGTGAACTACTGGGGCAACTACCCGAAATTCTTCGTCAGCCTGATGAAATCTTTCTACGGCAATGCCGCGCAGAAAGAAAACGACTGGGGCTTTGAGTGGCTGCCGAAGTGGGATCAGTCCTACGACGTCATCAAATACTTCAACATGATGGATAGCGGGAAAGTCACCGGCTACATCTGCCAGGGCTTTAACCCGGTCGCGTCCTTCCCGGACAAAAACAAAGTGGTGCAGTGCCTGAGCAAACTGAAGTATCTGGTGGTTATCGATCCGCTGGTGACTGAAACCTCAACGTTCTGGCAGAACCACGGCGAATCAAACGACGTTGATCCGGCTTCTATTCAGACCGAAGTCTTCCGTTTGCCATCCACCTGCTTTGCGGAAGAGGACGGCTCCATCGCCAACTCCGGTCGCTGGCTGCAGTGGCACTGGAAAGGTCAGGATGCCCCGGGTGAAGCCCGCAACGACGGCGAAATTCTGGCCGGTATTTATCACCGTCTGCGCGACATGTATCGCACTGAAGGCGGTAAAGCCGTTGAACCCGTGCTGAAAATGAGCTGGAACTATAAGCAGCCGGACGAACCGCACTCCGAGGAAGTGGCAAAAGAGAACAACGGCTATGCGCTGGAAGATCTCTATGATGCCAACGGTGTGCTGGTTGCGAAGAAAGGCCAGTTACTCAGCAGCTTTGCACTTCTGCGCGATGATGGATCTACGTCATCGTCCTGCTGGATTTATACCGGTAGCTGGACCGAGCAGGGCAACCAGATGGCCAATCGCGATAACGCCGACCCGTCAGGTCTTGGTAATACGCTGGGCTGGGCCTGGGCATGGCCGTTAAACCGTCGCGTGTTGTATAACCGCGCTTCGGCGGACCCGCAAGGTAAGCCATGGGATCCAAAACGCATGCTGATCCAGTGGAACGGCACGAAGTGGACGGGGAACGATATCCCGGACTTCAACACCGCAGCACCGGGCAGTGGCACCAATCCGTTTATTATGCAGCCGGAAGGGCTGGGTCGTCTGTTCGCTATCGATAAGATGGCGGAAGGTCCGTTCCCGGAACACTACGAGCCGATGGAAACGCCGCTGGGTACGAACCCGCTGCATCCGAACGTGATCTCCAACCCGGCAGCGCGTCTGTACGAAGCGGATAAGTTACGCATGGGCACAAAACAGGACTTCCCGTACGTCGGGACGACCTATCGTCTGACCGAACATTTCCATACCTGGACCAAGCACGCATTGCTGAATGCGATTGCCCAGCCAGAGCAGTTTGTGGAAATCAGCGAAACGCTGGCGGCAGCTAAGGGGATCTCCAACGGCGATCACGTCAAAGTCAGCAGCAAGCGTGGATTTATTCGCGCAGTTGCCGTGGTTACCCGTCGTCTGCGTACTCTGCACGTCAACGGTCAGCAGGTTGAAACGGTTGGGATCCCGATCCACTGGGGCTTTGAAGGAGTCGCGCGTAAAGGCTATATCGCCAACACCCTGACGCCGAATGTCGGTGATGCAAACTCGCAAACGCCGGAATACAAAGCGTTTTTAGTTAACATCGAGAAGGCGTAAGGGAGGCGAACATATGTCTATGGAAACGCAGGACATCATCAAACGGTCCGCAACAAACGCCATCACGCCGCCGCCTCAGGCCCGTGATTACAAAGCTGAGGTCGCAAAGCTGATCGACGTTTCCACCTGCATAGGCTGTAAGGCCTGTCAGGTGGCATGCTCAGAGTGGAATGATATCCGCGATGAAGTCGGCCACTGCGTCGGGGTGTATGACAACCCTGCCGATCTTAGCGCCAAGTCCTGGACGGTGATGCGGTTTACCGAAACCGAACAGAACGGCAAGCTCGAGTGGTTGATTCGTAAAGACGGCTGTATGCACTGTGAAGATCCGGGCTGTCTGAAGGCATGCCCGTCTGCCGGGGCTATCATCCAGTACGCCAACGGGATTGTTGATTTTCAGTCAGAGCACTGCATTGGCTGCGGCTACTGTATTGCCGGGTGTCCATTTAATATTCCGCGCCTCAATAAAGAGGATAACCGCGTGTATAAATGTACGCTGTGTGTGGACCGCGTCAGCGTCGGGCAGGAACCTGCCTGCGTGAAGACCTGTCCGACCGGGGCAATCCATTTCGGTACCAAGCAGGAAATGCTGGAAATGGGCGAACAGCGAGTGGCAAAACTGAAAGCACGTGGTTATGAACATGCCGGTGTTTACAACCCGGAAGGTGTGGGTGGCACGCACGTGATGTACGTTCTGCATCATGCCAACCAGCCGGAGCTGTATCACGGCCTGCCGAAAGAGCCGCAGATCGATACCTCTATCAATCTGTGGAAAGGGGCGCTGAAACCGCTGGCCGCTGCCGGATTTATCGCCACCTTCGCCGGACTGATTTACCACTACATTGGTATCGGTCCGAATAAGGAAGTGGACGACGACGAGGAGGATCATCATGAGTAAGTCGAAAATGATTGTGCGCACGAAGTTTATCGACCGCGCCTGTCACTGGACGGTGGTGATCTGCTTCTTCCTGGTGGCGTTGTCGGGGATTTCGTTTTTCTTCCCGACTCTGCAATGGCTGACGCAGACCTTCGGTACGCCGCAGATGGGGCGCATTTTGCACCCGTTCTTCGGACTGCTGATCTTCGTGGCGCTGATGTTCATGTTTGTACGCTTTGTTCACCACAACATCCCGGATAAAAAAGATATCCCGTGGCTGAAAAACATTGTGGAAGTGCTGAAAGGCAATGAACACAAAGTGGCGGACGTGGGTAAGTACAATGCCGGACAGAAAATGATGTTCTGGTCGATCATGAGCATGATTTTCGTGCTGCTGATCACCGGCATCATTATCTGGCGTCCGTACTTTGCGCAGTTCTTCCCGATGCAGGTCGTGCGCTATAGCCTGCTTATCCATGCGGCTGCGGGGATTATCCTGATGCACGCCATCCTCATCCACATGTATATGGCATTCTGGGTGAAAGGATCGATTAAAGGCATGGTCGAAGGGAAAGTGAGCCGTCGCTGGGCGAAGAAACATCACCCACGCTGGTATCGCGAAGTTGAACGACAAGAAGCGAAAAAAGAGAGCGAGGAAG
>NZ_SZWS01000048.1:136258-142124 GCF_005281245.1 Citrobacter sp. wls826 | reverse complement strand
GCGCTACACCAGTAGCGCCATTTTTTTTTGCCAAAAAAACGTCATGTTTCGATAAGCCGGATGACGGGCCTCCACGCGCATTTTGCTGATGTAGGCTGCCATCCGGCAATACGGTTTACTCCAGTTGTGAGTTCAGGCGCTCAATCTCCTCACGCCATTGCGCCTGTAACAGCGGCTTTTGATGTTTCGGCTTGCGGGCAAGATCGTCAGCCAGACGCTGCTCCAGCGCAAGAAGTTGTTCCAGCAATCCATCGCTGTCACCGCTTATTTCGGCTCTTGCATCGACCACCGTTTTGGGAACGGTTATCTCCGAGGATGTTTCCCGAATACGCGCATTGACCGCGTCCAGATCGTGCCATTCACTGAGTTCGCCGTTGTCGATCAACCAAAACCGGTTACAGCTTTGGCTGATAAGCTGACGGTCGTGACTGACCAACAACACGCCGCCGTTATAGCTTTGCAGCGTTTCTGCCAACGCCTCTTTACCTTCCAGATCCAGATGGTTGGTCGGTTCATCGAGCATCAGCAGGCTGTAGCGCGCAAGCGTTAGCCCAACAAACAGCAGCCGGGAGCGCTCACCGCCGCTTAGGGAACTGATCCGCTGCGCGTGACGAACCCACGGAAAACCCGCGCTAATCAGCGCCATTTTGCGGATATCAGGCTGCGGAGCAAACGGCTCCAGCGCGTCAAATAACGAATCGTTATCTGCGAGTTGGTGCAGCGTCTGGTCGTAATACCCCAACGTAACGCGCGGGTGCAGCACCAGTGAAGGTGATGCCAGTTGTGAGTGAAACTGTTGCCAGATAAGCCTTAACAACGATGATTTCCCACAACCGTTGCGCCCGACAATCGCCACGCGATCGCCGCTTTTTAACCGGAGACCGGCAATGGAAAACAGCGTATCAGCGTCGGGAGCAGGAGCCACGGACAGATTAGTCATCTCCAGCAAACGATCCGCACGCAGGGCATCTCCCTGCAATGTTAGTGTCCACTGACTTCCTGACGTCACTTCAGTCTGTACCTCTTTCAGGCGCTGTACCTGTTTTTCCATCTGCTTGGCCTTGCGGGAAAGATCTTCGTTGTCGTAGACCCGCCCCCAGGTAGCCAGCCGTTTGGCGCTGGCGGTCACCCGGTCTATCTCCTTTTGCTCAGCCTTATGGCGCAGAGCATCGCTGATGTCTCTTTCTGCCAGAGCCTGACGCGCCGCGCTACAAGGCAGATCGAAGGAATGGAGAGTTCGATCGCGCAGGATCCAGGTTCCGTGAGTCACCGCGTCTAACAGCTGCGGGTCGTGGGAAACCACCACAAAACTGCCAGACCAGTTTTGTAAGAACTGTTCCAGCCACAGTAATGTTGGCAAGTCCAGGTGGTTACCCGGCTCATCCAGCAGCAGCAGGTCAGGGTTTCGCATCAGCGCCCGCGCCAATAACAGACGCGTGTGTTGGCCGCCGCTCAGCGTGTGTGCTGTCAGAGATAAATTCTCCGGCGTGAAACCCATTTCGGCGAGCAGTGCTTCAACTCGCCACTGCTGACCTGCGCGTTCATGCTCGGGCAGTTGAGCCAGAACGGCTTCCTGCAGCGTGAGCGGCAATATTTCGTCAGGCAGATGTTGTTCTACACGGGCGAGATGGCAGTGATTTGCCTGCGCGATAACCCCACTGGTCGGCGAAATTGTGCCATCGAGCAGTTTTAACAGCGTGCTTTTGCCGCAGCCGTTGTAACCGATAAGCCCGATGCGGTCGCCTTTTTTCAGGGTAAAGGAAAGATCGTCGAATAGCGTGCCGAATGCCGTATCAACGTGTAAGGATTGTGCGGTTAGTAATGTGCTCATTGTTGCTTACTCAAGAGTTACAGGCGTAAAAACGCCTCGTCAAACATCGCTGACGATAACCCGGTAAGCCCGAGAGAAGGGGATTTAGAAGTTAGCTTCGCTCAAGCAGAAGTTATCGCAGCACGATACCGATAACGCTTGAGCACTGGCGATCGCCAAAAGCATGTGAAACGATAAAACGTTCACAGTACAGCATAAGTATCCTCCTTTTGTTTTTCAGAATGTTAATCGGTAGCGAAAGTGTAATCGTAAGTCACGCAGTCGCGCAAGTTCTGAGCGCCCGGCAGCAGAGTGCCGCCGGGCAAACCGTCAGATAGAGGTACGACGGTAGTCGCGGTATTCTGCCTGCCAGAAATTATCGTCAATCGCCTGTTGCAGCGCTTCGGCGGAGGTTTTCACCGCCACGCCTTGCTGCTGGGCCATTTTACCGACGGCAAACGCGATGGCGCGGGAAACGGTCTGAATATCTTTCAGCTCAGGTAACACCAGTCCTTCGCCGTTAAGCACCAGCGGTGAATACTGCGCCAGCGTTTCACTGGCCGACATCAGCATTTCATCGGTGATACGCGATGCGCCAGAAGCAATGACCCCCAGACCAATACCCGGGAAGATATAGGCGTTGTTACATTGGGCAATGGGATAGATTTTCTCTTTCCACAGTACCGGTGCGAACGGGCTACCGGTCGCAACCAGCGCGTTACCCTCGGTCCAGGCGATAATATCCTGTGGCGTGGCTTCTACGCGGGAAGTCGGGTTAGACAGCGGCATGACGATCGGACGCGGGCAATGCTTATGCATTTCGCGAATGATCTCTTCGGTAAACAGGCCGGTCTGTCCGGAAACACCAATCAGGATGTCCGGCTTAACGTTGCGTACCACATCGAGTAACGACAGCACATCTTCTTGCGTATCCCAGTGCTGCAGATTATCGCGTTTTTGCACCAGTTTGGTCTGGAAAGAGAGCAGGTTCGGCATCTTATCAGTTAACAGGCCGAAGCGATCGACCATAAACACGCGTTGACGCGCCGCTTCTTCGCTTAAACCTTCACGCTGGATTTGCGCGATGATCTGCTCGGCAATTCCGCAACCGGCGGAACCTGCCCCGAGGAAGACAATGTTCTGTTCGCTTAACTGGCTACCGGCCGCACGGCTGGCCGCAATCAGCGTGCCAACGGTCACCGCAGCGGTACCCTGAATATCGTCGTTAAACGAGCAAATTTCATCGCGATAGCGGGTCAACAGCGGCATGGCGTTTTTCTGTGCAAAGTCTTCAAACTGCAACAGCACGTCCGGCCAGCGATGCTTCACAGCCTGGATGAATTCATCGACAAATTCGTAGTATTCATCATCGGTGATACGCGGATTACGCCAGCCCATATACAGCGGATCGTTGAGCAGTTGCTGGTTGTTGGTTCCGACGTCCAGTACCACCGGCAGGGTGTAGGCCGGGCTGATCCCACCACACGCGGTATACAGCGACAGTTTACCGATTGGAATACCCATCCCGCCGATCCCCTGATCGCCAAGACCCAAAATACGTTCCCCATCGGTGACAACGATGACCTTGATATTGTGGTTAGGGACGTTTTGCAGGATATCGTCCATATTGTGGCGGTTCTGATAAGAGATAAACACGCCGCGCGCGCGACGATAAATCTCGGAGAAACGCTCACAGGCCGCGCCAACCGTTGGGGTATAGATAACTGGCATCATCTCATCAAGGTGATTATGCACCAGGCGGTAAAACAGGGTTTCGTTGGTGTCCTGGATGTTGCGCAGGTAAATATGTTTATCGATTTCGGTTTTAAATCCCTGATATTGGATCCAGGCGCGTTCAGCCTGTTCTTCAATCGTCTCGACCACTTCCGGCAGTAACCCCAGCAGGTTGAAGTTACGGCGTTCTTCCGCACTGAAAGCACTCCCTTTATTCAGTAAAGGGAATTCAAGCAGAACCGGGCCAGCGTAGGGGATGTAAAGGGAACGCAGTTTTTTAGTTTCGTTTTCCATGTCACTCACTCTTTTTTGAATAACCGTCCCTGGCACTCTTTATGATCGTATGTGGCCTGTCAGCCAGGGAAACGGCCGAAGTATAAAGCATTGTGAATGGGTTAAGGGGTTTTATAAGCAAAAACACCACTGCGGTTGCAATGGTGTTTATCTCGTTATTCAGTCAGACGTGCGAAAGGCTATTTGGCGTCAGCGCGGCGCTTTCTTCCGGTAGGATTATTGACCACGTTGGTTTTGTCACCTTCGGTCACGACTTTACGTTGGTTTGAGATTTTGTGGTCCAGTCCGAGAATATGACGGGCCTGACGGTTCGATTTCATTCTAACTCCTTAATCCTGTTACTGGTTTCAAGGGCGAGTCCGTATGAGAACGGACGAAATACAACCTGATAGAAAGCCGATGTTGAAAATAGCGGCTTTCTGGATGGTCGGTCATTTCAGCTGAAAGGTCAATGCTTAAGCGGCAAATGAGAACTATCCCGTATGTGCCATGCTTTTTCTCAGCCGTCCTATACTTGTAACTCCAACGACAACACAGGAGAGCGGTAATGACTATCCATAAGAAAGGTCAGGCACACTGGGAAGGCGACATTAAGCGCGGTAAAGGTACCGTATCGACCGAAAGTGGGGTGTTGAATCAGCAACCGTATGGGTTTAATACCCGATTTGAAGGGGCGAAAGGCACCAATCCTGAAGAGTTGATTGGCGCGGCGCATGCAGCCTGCTTCTCAATGGCGCTTTCGCTCATGCTGGGCGAAGCGGGTTTTACCCCAGATGCCATTGATACCACTGCCGATGTTTCTCTGGATAAAGTGGATGCCGGATTTGCTATCACCAAAGTCGCGCTACACAGTCAGGTGAGCGTCCCGGGGATAGATGCCGCCACGTTTGACGGCATCATCCAGAAAGCAAAAGCCGGCTGCCCGGTATCACAGGTACTGAACGCGGAAATCATGCTGGATTATCAGTTAAAATCGTAAAGAAGGTGTGCCGGATGCGACGGGGTCTTATCCGGCACCAGATATCTTTATTGCGCCACCCAGCCGCCATCCATATTCCACGCCACACCACGCACCTGCGACGCCCCGTCTGAGCACAAAAATAGCGCAAGCTCACCCAACTGTTGCGGCGTGACGAATTCGCGCGACGGCTGTTTTTCCGCCAGCAGGGCGTCACGCGCGGCGTCAGGCTCAGCGCCTTCGGCAATACGTTTATCGATTTGCTGCTGGACCAACGGCGTAAGGACCCAACCGGGGCACAGCGCATTGCAGGTAATACCCGTCTGCGCGGTCTCCAGCGCAATGGTTTTGGTTAATCCCACCACGCCGTGCTTCGCCGCCACATAGGCGGATTTCTCTTTTGAGGCCACCAGGCCATGAACAGAAGCGATATTGATGATGCGTCCCCAGTTACGCGCACGCATGCCGGGAAGCGCCAGGCGCGTGGTGTGAAAGACAGAAGAGAGGTTAATGGCGATGATCGCGTTCCATTTATCAACCGGGAAGGTCTCCACCGGTGAAACATGCTGGATCCCGGCATTGTTGATCAGAATATCCACACCGCCAAATTCGCTATCGGCATAGCGCATCATGTCGGCAATTTGCGCTTCATCGCTCAGGTCCGCGCCATGATAGCCTGGCGTTTTGCCATACTGCGCAATGGCATCTTTGGCGGCTTCCACATCACCAAATCCGTTAAGGATCAGGGTAGCGCCCGCTTGCGCCAGCACCTGTGCGATGCCTAATCCAATACCGCTGGTAGAGCCGGTAACCAGAGCGGTTTTTCCCGTTAAGTTCATGATGATTCTCCTTAAACAATTCCGGTGGTGTAGAAGACGCCGATAACAAACAGCACGGCCAGACTTTTAATTACGGTAATGGCGAATATCCCGCCGTACGCCTGACGATGGCTAAGACCGGTTATGGCCAGCAGGGTAATGACCGCACCGTTATGCGGCAGAGTATCCATACCACCACTGGCCATTGACGCCACGCGGTGGAAGACCTCGAGGGGAATATTGGCGGCATGG
>NZ_SZWS01000048.1:126637-136200 GCF_005281245.1 Citrobacter sp. wls826 | reverse complement strand
TGGCGGCGAGGGCAATACTCATCCCGCCAGACGCCGAGCCGGTGATCCCGGCAAGCGTGGTGATGCTGATAGCCTCATTGAGCAGCGGGTCGGGAATGGCCGCCAGCGCTTTTGACAGCACGAGGAAACCTGGCAGGGCAGCGATCACTGCGCCAAAACCGTATTCTGATGCGGTGTTCATGGCCGCGAGGATCGCACCGCCAACCGCCGTTCGGCTCCCTTCCGCCAGGCGACCTTTAATGTTGCGATAGCCGAAGAGCACCACCAGCAGGATCCCAGAAATCAGCGCCGCTTCTACCGCCCAGATAGCGGTGATTTTACCGACTTCGGTGGTAATCGGTTTGGCAAGGCCCGGAAGTTCCAGTTGATGCTTAGCGCCATACCATTGCGGGATCCAGCGGGTAAACAGTAGGTTAAAAACGCCAACCAGGATCAGCGGAGAGATAGCAATTATCGGGTTCGGCAGGTTAATGTTATCCGGCGTTTCCGGCTCGTTTAACAGTTCAGTGCCATACCCTTCATTCTTTGCCTGCGCTTTACGACGCTGGCGCTCGAGATAAACCAGACCGACAACGATGATAAACAGAGAGCCGATCAAACCCAGCCAGGGCGCGGCCCAGGCGTTAGTTCCAAAGAAGCTGGTCGGAATAATGTTCTGGATCTGCGGCGTGCCTGGCAGAGCGTCCATGGTGAAGGAAAACGCGCCCAGCGCAACGGTGGCCGGGATCAGGCGCTTCGGAATATTACTCTGACGGAACAGCTCCGCCGCAAACGGATACACCGCAAATGCCACCACGAACAGCGATACGCCGCCGTAGGTCAACAGTGCACACACCAGCACAATCACAGGGATGGCGTGACGACGCCCGAGAATGTTGATGGCGGCAGCAACGATGGAGCGAGAAAAACCCGATAACTCGATTAACTTGCCAAACACAGCGCCCAGTAAGAACACCGGGAAGTAAAGCTTCACAAAACCGACCATTTTTTCCATAAACAGGCCGGTGAAGGCAGGGCCGACGGCGCTGGGTTCGGTGAGCAATACAGCACCTAATGCCGCGATGGGGGCAAACAGGATGACGCTATATCCGCGATAGGCTGCCAGCATCAGCAGGCCCAACGCTGCCAGGGCGATTAATACACTCATCATGACTCCTCAATATCATTGTTATAGTGGGGTACAGAAAGAGAAGTTACGGTTTCAGGGCATAGCGCAGCTGATGCTCTCTGCGTTGCTGGATATATTCCTTGCGCGAATCATCCCAGCGATAAAATCCCTGACCGCTGCGCAAACCGGTATCACCGTTAGCCACCTTGTCAGCGACCAGAGACATCATGTCGCTCCCGGTTGCCAGCTCCGGTAGCAGATGCCGACAAATGTCCTGTACCGTAGAAAGTCCGGTCATATCCGCCGCCTCCAGCGGACCGACCATCGCATAGCGACGACCGAGCGAGGCGCGCATTACCTGATCCACCACCTCTGCGCTGGCGATCCCGCTTTTTACGATATGCAACGCTTCACGCAGCAGAGCAAACTGCAGGCGATTACCGACAAACCCCGGCGCGGCGCGGTCGAGCACAACGGCTTCCAGCTGCATCGAAAGCAGCAGTTGTTGCAGCTCCTGCAGATATTCCGGCTTCGTGGCCGTGCCGGGTACAATCTCAACCAGTGGAATAAAATGCGGCGGGTGCCAGAAATGGGCGATTAACAACCGCTCAGGATGGGCGAGCTTTTCTGCCAGCGCATCCGGCGGCAGGCCGCTGGTGTTACTGGCAATGACGGCCTCAGGCGCGATCAGTGCTTCCAGTTGTGCATACAACGCGTGCTTGAGTTCGAGTCGCTCTGGGATGGCTTCGATCAGTAACCCGCACGCGGCGATATCTTGCAGTGAGGTAGTGCCATGCAGGCGACTCACAGCCTGTGCTTTGTCGTCTGCAGGAAACTGTTCGGTGGCAATCAGTTCATCCAGAATACCGCTGGCAACTGCGCCAATGTCTGCAATATGGTTGCTATCGGTGTCGTACAGCCAGACATCGTGACCATAACGGACGAAGTGGGTGGCAATACCGACACCCATTAAACCCGCGCCCAGTACGCAGATATGCTTACTTTTCATGAGATACCTCCTGCGGGCGCTCAACCGCCAGCGCCACCCCCTGACCGCCGCCTACGCACAGCGTAGCCAGCCCTTTGGCTGCGTTACGGCGGGCCATTTCGTGCAGCAAAGTCACCAGAATTCGGCAACCTGACGCGCCAATGGGATGGCCCAGCGCAATCGCGCCGCCGTTTACGTTCACCCGATCGCTGTCCCAGTTCAGGGATTCGCCAACCGCCAGCGCTTGCGCGGCAAAGGCTTCGTTGGCTTCAATGAGATCGACATCATTCAACGTCCAGCCAGCTCGCTTCAGGCACTGAAGTGATGCCTCTACCGGCCCAATACCCATAATCGCAGGGTCGACGCCGGAGACAGCGTAGCCCGCCACTCTGGCAAGAACCGGCAGATTGAGTTCTGCTGCTTTGGCGGCGCTCATCAACATCACTGCGGCGGCGCCATCGTTGATTGAAGAGGCATTCCCGGCGGTCACCGTGCCGTTACCTGGGCGAAACGCTGGTTTGAGCTGCGCCAGCTTTTCAGCCTGCGTATCCGGACGAGGCTGTTCGTCACGATCCACGACACGCGGCGGTTTTTTGCCCTGTGGGACGCTGACTGGCGTGATTTCCGCGCTAAAACGACCGGCTTCAATGGCAGCGGCCGCTTTTTGCTGTGAGCGCAGGGCAAAGGCGTCCTGCTGCTCGCGACCGATCACGAACTTATCCGCCAGATTTTCCGCGGTAATCCCCATGTGATAGTCGTTAAACGCATCCCACAGACCGTCATGCACCACGCTGTCTTTCATGCTGGCATGACCGAGCCGCAGTCCCGCCCGGGCGCCGTCGAGGAAATAGGGCGCATTGCTCATGCTCTCCTGCCCACCCGCAATCACAATTTGCGCATCGCCGCAGCGAATCGCCTGGACCGCCTGATGCACCGCCTTCATGCCCGAGCCGCACACCAGATTCAGGGTTAACGCGGGCGTGGTGACCGGCAGTCCTGCGCGTAACGCCGTTTGCCTGGCAGGGTTCTGGCCGCAGCCAGCCGTCAGAACCTGGCCGAAGATCACTTCATCAATTTGCTCAGGTGCCACGGCGGTTTTTTCCAGCAGCGAACGGATCACCACTGAACCTAGTTCAACCGCGGAAAGCGGCGCCAGCGCGCCATGAAAACTGCCAATTGGGGTGCGCGTTGCCGCGACAATAACAACATCCTGCATGGTCAGCTCCTCAGCTAAAGTGCATTTCGGGGACATTTTCGGGAACGATCAGCTTGCCGGCGGTTCTGGCGACTATCTCATCGACGCTGATGCCCGGCGCTCGCTCGCGCAGAATGAACGCCCCATCGGCAATCTCCAGCAGCGCCAGATCGGTAAGCACGCGTTTAATACAGGCCACGCCGGTCAGCGGCAGGGTGCAGGCGGGAAGCAGTTTCGACTCGCCGCTTTTAGAGGCATGCGTCATCACCACGATGATGTTGTCGGCTCCGGCAACTAAATCCATCGCGCCGCCCATGCCTTTCACCATTTTTCCGGGGATCATCCATGAGGCGATATTGCCGTTAACATCCACTTCAAACGCGCCGAGCACCGTCAGGTCGACGTGACCGCCGCGGATCATGGCGAAGGATTGCGCCGAGTCGAAGATTGCCGCGCCTTTGCGCGCCGTCACGGTCTGTTTCCCGGCGTTGATCATGTCAGCATCAATTTCGTCTTCCGTGGGAAACGGGCCCATACCCAGCAAACCGTTTTCCGATTGCAGCATTACGTCCATGCCTTCAGGAATGTAGTTGGCCACCAGAGTAGGAATACCAATCCCAAGGTTGACGTAATAACCGTCTCGCAGTTCGCGGGCGACACGCATCGCCATTTGTTCACGCGTTAACATGGTCAGGCTCCTTTCTGGCGCAGGGTGCGTTGTTCAATACGTTTTTCAAACTGGCCCTGGATAATGCGGTTAACGTAAATTCCGGGGGTGTGAATTGCGGCGGGGTCCAGCTCTCCGGGAGGGACAATTTCTTCAACTTCCACGACGGTAATACGCCCAGCGGCAGCCATCAGCGGATTAAAATTTTGTGCGGTATGGCGATAAATAACGTTGCCGTACCAGTCGGCTTTCCAGCCTTTAACCAACGCAAAATCACCGGTTATCGCCTGCTCTAAGATGTAAGGGCGTCCGGCAAACTCGCGAACTTCTTTCCCTTGCGCGACCGGGGTTCCGTATCCGGTCGCGGTAAAGAATGCCGGGATCCCCGCGCCGCCCGCGCGCAACTGCTCAGCCAGCGTGCCTTGCGGCGTCAGGATAGCTTCCAGTTCACCGCTGAGAACCTGCTGCTCAAACAGGGCGTTTTCACCTACATAAGATGCGACCACTTTGCGTACCTGGCGCGTTTCCAGCAGAACGCCAAGGCCAAAACCATCCACGCCGCAGTTGTTTGACACAACCGTAAGCCCCTGAACCTCCCGACGGCGTACTTCGGCAATCAGGTTCTCAGGGATCCCACATAAGCCAAAACCGCCCGCCAGCAGCGTCATGTTATCGGTCAGTCCTTCCAGCGCCTCTTGATAGGTGGCAACCCGTTTATCCAATCCAGCCATATACTTGCCCCTCCTGTTGTCCTTGCCGACATCATTGGGGGTGAAAAATGATTTGTTAATTTTAAATTTGTGACTCACTCATTGGGTTTTTTTATCAATTTAATGTTAATTAAAGGTATTCAACAAGTTAAAGGAATGCGAAATGGGAATGAGCATCAAACAGTTACGCGCGTTTTTAGCGGTAGCTCACACTCTGAATTTTGCTCATGCCAGTGAAAGACTGAATATGTCGCAACCCGCTTTAAGCCTGGCGATTAAAGGACTGGAGGATTCACTGGGCGGGGCGTTACTGTTGAGAACCACCCGCAAAGTGACCCTGACGCAGGAGGGAGAAACGCTGCTCAACATGGGGCGACAGCTGCTGGCGGACTGGGAGAATACGGAAGAGGCAATGCGCCAACGCTTTACGCTGCAGCGCGGGAAAATTTCTATTGCCGCCATGCCCTCATTCGCCGCTAACGTCCTGCCATCGGTACTGAAAACGTTTCGTGATTCCTACTCCGGGATCAACGTAACGGTACATGACGTCATTAACGAACAAGTGATTGAGATGGTCAGTGAAGGGCGGGTGGAGATGGGCATTGCTTTTGAGCCGGACTCTTCAGGGCATCTGCATTTCACCCCGCTCGGCGTGGATCGTTTTATCGCGATTGTTCCGCCGACATGCAAACTGGCGGGCCGGGATCGTATTGCGTGGCGCGAATTACTGACGCTGGATTTTATCACCCTGCAACGTCCTTCCGCCGTGCGCCTGATGCTGGAAGAACAGCTGGTGCAAAGTGGGCATACGCTGGAAGTGGCGCTGGAGAGCCATCAACTGGTGACGGTTGGTCGCCTGGTGGCGAGCGGACTGGGCGGCAGCGCCGTGCCCGCATTGTGCCGCACGCAAATGACAGAGCTGGGTGCAACCTGTATCGATCTGGATACGCCGGTGATCCAGCGTCGGATCGGCGTTTTGCGTTCGGCGCATCATAAGTTATCTACCGCTTCTGAAGTGCTGGTGGATTCACTGAAAAAGGCGTATTGCACCTGACTCTCACGCAATACGCCAACCGTTCAGCTCATGCAACCGCCCGCCAGCAGCGAACTTCACCACCGCTATCACTTTTCAGCAATGCCTGTTTCTTCTCACAGCCGCTGGTTGCCAGTGGGCACCTGTCACGGAAAAAACAACCCTGGGGCAGCGTTCGGTTCCCCGGTAGTTCGGTTTTCCGTAACACCAAATCCTCCGCCAGCGGTGCTCCCGTTTTAGGGACCGAATCCAGCAATAACCGCGTGTAGGGATGGGCGGGCTGCGTGAGTACCTGCTGCGCATCGCCCAGCTCAACAATTTGCCCGAGGTACATCACCGCCACGCGGTCGCTCATATGGCGAACCACCGACACGTTGTGCGAGATCAGCACGTAGGTCAGGTTTCTGCGCGCCTGCAATGACACCAGCAGATTGAGAATTTGCGCCTGCACGGAGATATCCAGCGCCGAAGTAGGTTCATCAAGCACAATCACGTCCGGCTCTGATGACAACGCCCGGGCGATGGCAATACGCTGGCGCTGTCCACCGGAAAACGCATGCGGCAGGCGGTCGAGATATTCAGGACGAATTCCCACTTGTCGCGCCAAATCTTCAGCAAGCATACGGCGCTCACGTTCTGCAGGACGTTTTTGGATCCACACCGGTTCGGTGATAATCCGCCATACCGGTAAGCGCGGATCCAGCGATGAAAGGGGATCCTGAAAGACCATTTGCATACCGGTATGCTGCTTGTCACCACGGCGCGCATAGTTGCCCTGACTGGGTTTCAGCATCCCCATCAGCAGTTGCGCCAGCGTACTCTTTCCACAACCGGACTCGCCAACAATCCCCAGTGTTTCCCCCTGACGGATCTGTAAATCCAGACCATTGAGGGCATGCACCCGTTCCGTTACCTTGCCGAGCCAGTTTTTACGCGCAGGGAAGTTGACATGAACATTCTGCAGCGCCAGTAAAAAATCAGACATGTGTTGTCTCCAGTTGCGGATACCAGCAGGCAGATTGTTGATCCCCGCCTCCCTGACTGCGTAACGCAGGTGTTTCTTCACAACGGGGGCCAGCGGCAAAGCAGCGCTCGCGAAACGCGCATCCCGTCGGTAAGCAGGTTAAGTTCGGCACGGTGCCGGGAATGGCGGGCAGCAATGCGCGTGGCTCGCCGTGCTCCGGCGCGCATTTCAGCAGACCAATGGAATAGGGATGCGTCGGGCGTTGAATAACGGTTTGCGTTGGGCCACTCTCAATCACGCTTCCGGCATACATGACGTACAACCGGTCGCATAACTGTGAAACCACCGCCATATCATGGCTGATAAATAACACGGCTGTCCCGCTGGCTCGCGCTTTTAACTTCAGCAAACGCAGCACCTGCAGTTGCACCGTGACGTCCAGAGCGGTGGTCGGTTCATCGGCAATAATAAGCTCCGGTTCACATGAAAAGGCCAGCGCTATCATTACGCGCTGGCGCATCCCGCCGGAAAGCTCAAACGGGAAACGCTTCATGACTTCCGCCGCGTCCGGGATTTGCATCTCCTGGAGTAAAGCGATGGCTTTCTGACGGGCATCCGTGCGGCTTAACGCCTGATGATGGCGGATAACCTCCACCATTTGCTGACCGATGCGCCGGGTCGGATTCAGCGCCGTCATGGGCTCCTGAAAGATCATCGCTACGCGTGCGCCGCGCCATTGGCGCATTTGCTTCTCGCTGGCATTGAGCACATCTTCCCCCAGCAGCGAAACGCGTCCCTGGTGGATATGATAACTGCCTTCCGGCAGCAGACGCATGGTGAGCATGGCCGTCACGGACTTACCAGAACCGGACTCGCCAACCACGCCAACGATTTCTCCGCGGTTGATATGCAGCGATACATGGTTAAGCGCATGCACGTCAGCTTTATAGCCGGGAAAACTCAAATGCAAATCTTCGATTTCCAGCACGGGTTGTGTCATGACTGTTTTCCTCCGGCTTTCGGGTCAAGCAGATCGCGAATACCATCGCCAAAGAGATTAAAGCCCACGGCGGTAATCAGAATGGCGGCGCCGGGGAAAGCGCAATACCACCACTGATCAAGCACATAGTTACGGCCTATTGCGACCATCGCTCCCCATTCAGCGCTGGGTTGCTGTGCGCCCAGACCGATAAATCCGAGCGTGGCGGCCATCAGGATCGCACTGCCGATATCGAGCGACGCTTGCACAATTAGCGGGGGCAGAGAGTTACGTAAAATGTGCCAGCTAATCAGATGCCAGCGTGATGCGCCGTAGGTCCGCGCCGCCTGCACATAGGTAAACTGGCGCACGACTAACGTTTGACCGCGTGCGAGGCGCACATAAAACGGAATACGTACGATAGCAATCGCCAGCATGGCGTTAAACAGGCTTGGACCCAACGCGGCGGCCAGCGCCATCGTCAGCACCAGCGAGGGAATGGACAGCATAATGTCCATTATTCGCATAATAATTGCATCGGCGCGTCCGCCCATTACGCCAGACAAACAGCCCAGCAGCGAACCCAATCCCCCGGCGATACCCACCACGACCAGCCCCGCAACGACCGATTGTTGGCTACCCACCAGAACGCGGCTGAACAGATCGCGGCCGACTTCATCGGTACCAAACCAGTGAGCGGCTGACGGGGGCAGCAGGCGCGCACTCAAATTGATGGCATTAGGGTCGTGAGGGGTTATCCACGGCGACAGCACCATCAGCAGCAGTATCAACACAATGATGACCCCGCCAACCAGCGTCAGCGGGCTGCTTTTCATCATCCAGAACAGTTTAGCCCAGTCCGTGCGACGGCGTGTTGTCTGAGGCGCGGCTGGCGTTTCTTGTGTGAGCATCATTGTGCGTCTCCGCGTCCAATTCGTGGATCGATCCACAAGTAGAGTAAATCCACCACCAGGTTAACCAGCACATAGGCGAAAGAGACCACCACGGCAAATCCCATTACCGCCGGGAAGTCGAGCGCCTGAATCGACGTCACCACCCAGGCGCCCATTCCCGGCCAGGCGAAGACCGTTTCAGTCAGCACCGCACCGTAGAGCAGATCGCCCAATGCCAGGCCGAGAACGGTTATCGAGGGGATAAGCGCATTTGGCAACGCGTAACACAACACGATGTACCAGCCCGGCAACCCGCTGGCGCGAGCGGTGCGAATGTAATCTTCACTCAGTTGCTCCAGCATGGCGGAGCGAATCTGGCGGGCAACGATCCCCAGGTGCACAAAGGCCAGCGTCAGTGATGGCAGGATCAGGTGCTGAAGCGCATTGAAAAAGACTTCGCCATTGCCTTCCAGCAGTGCATCAATCAGATAGAACCCGGTGACGTGAGTTGGCGGATCCAGCCAGTCGTCTAAACGTCCACCACCGGGTAAAATTTGCAGATGACCATAAAACAGCACGATAACCCCCAGCCCCAGCCAGAATGCTGGCGTGGAGATACCGGTGATTGCCATCAGGCGAACGAGGTGATCAAGCCAGCGGTTGCGCCAGACCGCAGATAAAATGCCCAAAGGAATACCGATAACCAGCGCCAGCAACAAGGAGCAGAAAGCCAGCTCAAGGGTGGCGGGGAAGAAGATGCGCAGCTCATCCAGCACCGGACGTCCGGTGCGAATAGAAGTGCCTAAATCGCCGTGAAAAATGTCGCTGACATAGCGAAAAAACTGGACATACAGCGGCTGGTTCAGCCCCAACTGTTGGCGAATATTTTCGACAATTTCATCGCTGGCGCGATCGCCCGCCAACAGCCGCGCGGGGTCGCCAGGTATCAGGTGCGAAATAATAAAAGTGATTACGCAAACACCGATAACCACCAGAATAAGTCCCCAGCATCGCTGGCGTAAAATG
>NZ_SZWS01000048.1:119351-126566 GCF_005281245.1 Citrobacter sp. wls826 | reverse complement strand
TTGCGGAGCCAGAGCGGCTCCGCATTAACGTGGCTTATTTACTCATGGTGGAGATATTGAAGACCTGTTCCAGCATGGGGTTGAATACAAATCCTTTGACGTCTTTGTTCATCGCCAACTGATAGTTTTTCTGGAATAAATAGACGTAGGCGGCTTCATCAATCACGATAGTTTGCGCCTGCTGGTAGTCATTGGTTCTGGCAACCTGATCGGTCGTGGCCAGCGCGCTACGCAACAGCTTATCGACCTCACCGTTTTCATAGAACGAACGGTTACCCGGCAAGCCTTTCTTATCTGACTCAAACCAGTAGTTCATAAACATGTACGGATCGGCGAAATCAGGGCTCCAGTTGCCAATGGCAATGTCGTAATCTCCTTTGCCCACGCGGTCACGCATGGTGGCGTTCGCCAGTTTTTCCAGCTTGACCTTAATGCCCAGTTTGCCAAGGCTTGCCTGGGTCGCGAGCGCGATAGGTTCCCAGTTGGGGTCATTATCCGAGTACAGGAAGCTCAGACTGTCAGGTTTGGTGGCAACGTTGTCCCACGCCGCTTTCGCTTTGGCTTCATCGAAACTGTACTGCATGGCCTTGTCGTCAAAACCCCACATGCCTTCAGGGATCGGACCCCGCATTTGCTTACCGTTGCCGCTCAGGATCCCGTTTACCATGCCTTTATAATCGGTGGCCCACGAGATGGCGCGGCGTAAATCCACCTGATTGAGCGGCGCTTTACTGTTATTCAGATACAGATAGGTCACGCGCAACGAGGGATAATCCGCCACGTTAACTTTGCCTTCCTGTTTTAAGGCGGCAAGCTGGTCAACCGGAAGCGCATCGGCAATGTCGATATCACCCCGCGACAATTGCAGACGGCGAGAGGCGCTTTCACCGATGATTTTTACCGAAACCCGCTTAAACGCCGGTTTTGCACCGGCATAATATGGGTTAGGAACCAGCACCAACTGCTGTCCCTTTTGCCAGCTTTTGAGCATGAAGGGACCGGAGCCTGCCGTATTCTGCGCCAGGAATCCGCGGGCATCGTCTGCGGAATGCTCTTTTAAGACGGCCGGGTTAATAATTGAAGCCCCGTCATTGGCCAGCGTATACAGGAACGGCGCAAATGGCTGGCTGAGGGTAAACTTCACCGTATTGTTATCGATAGCCTCAACCTTCAGATCTTTCGGGAACGCTTCTGCAGGCCCCTGGCCGATTTTGAGCAAGCGTTCAAAAGATTGCTTTACCGCATCAGCCGTCACCGGCGTTCCGTCGGCGAATTTGGCATCGTTTTTCAGGATAAACGTCCACTCTTTCTGGTCGTCAGAGGCCTTCCAGCCGCTGGCCAAATCGCCTTCAACTTCCGTGGAGCCTTTACCGCCATCCGTTTTGTACTGAACCAGCCGCTGATAAGAGGGATAGGTGACCGTCCAGTCGTTGTTATCGATGGTCACGGCGGGATCGAGCGTCTGCGGATCGGCAGCTTTGCCGATCACCAGCATATCTTTGGGAACGGCGGCCTGCGCAGCGGGCAGGGCAAACGCCAGCGCAACGGCTATCAGAGCGGGGCGAAAAAACGCGTTTAACGCAAGTGTAGTCTTCATAACCAGGCTCCAGAATTAAAGGGAATGTTGTGTTGTTATGGGTGTGACAGTGTAACAATCTATCTGATCGTCAAGCAGCGGATAGCGGGCGGCATCAGGTAATTCAAAATGCCACCACTCGCTGGTGATACCGACAAAAC
This sequence comes from Citrobacter sp. wls826, assembly GCF_005281245.1. Taxonomy (NCBI): domain Bacteria; kingdom Pseudomonadati; phylum Pseudomonadota; class Gammaproteobacteria; order Enterobacterales; family Enterobacteriaceae; genus Citrobacter; species Citrobacter sp. wls826. The sequence continues at coordinate 124,829 of NZ_SZWS01000048.1, read as the reverse complement.
CACCGCCGAACATAATGGCATTGAGCAGCAGGCGGTTGCGCTGCGCAGCCGGAGGAACAGAAGGGTGCCAGGCATGGGAACGGTCGTGCATCTCATCAAAGCCCGCGCCCATATCGAGAAGATTGCCACGATCGTCCATTAGCGTAACGTCAATGGCCGTCCCGCGGCTGTGATTGGATCCTATCGCCACATCAACAACATACTGAGGATCCGGACACGCATTCCACAGCACCGCCTGCGCCTGCTGCGGGCGATACGCGTCGTATACCACAAGTTTCAGGCCCGCCAGTTGCGCAATACTGATGCTTTTCGCCAGCGCAGTGACCGCCTCGGTGTGCAACAGGCAACGAGCTTCCCGGTAGATAGGGGCGCCGGTAATGTTGTCTGCCGTAGCGTATTTAAGATCGATATGCAGCGACGGGAATATCACCGACAGATCGACCAGTTCTGGGGTTTCTGACATAGCACGTTTCCTGTTTATTGTTCGAATTGACCAAATTGTTGTTGTAACTGGCGATTGGTTTGCAGGCGTTCTGCGAGGGAGTCACCCAGTTGTGCCACCACCGCAGAGAGTAATAAGTTGAACAGACAGCTCACCGGAGCCAGTGAGTCCCAGAAATGTCCGGTGTCAGTTTTCACCTGAAGTAAGTCAATGGAATAGTCTCTGGCCCACGGGCACCACACATCGGTGATTAACGCCAGCGGAATGCAGCGTTCTGTGGCAACGCGGCAATATTGTCGCGAGATAGCGGAATAGGCGCGCATATCGGTGATCACCACGTAAGGCTGGGTGAATCCTGAATTCAGCGACTCGACCCAACTGCCGGAAAGCCCTTCGGAGTAGCTGACTTTAGGCCGCAGGTATTCCAGGTGACTGAAAAAGGCGTTAGCGATCCCGCGGGTGGACTGGATCCCAAGGATATACACGGCTTCCGCATGCGCCAGCCGCTGCGCTATGCGTAAAAACGTTTCGCCTTGCGCGAGTTGATAGACATAGGTAATGGCGTCGATTTCCAGTAACAGCGACTGCTGCGCGCGATCTGGCAGGCTTTGTTGCTGGTGCCAGGAGTCCAGCCGCTCGTTCATCCCCCAGGGTTGATAGGCGACGACGGGTAGCTCCCGCAGGCTGGCTTTTGCATCTTCCAGATTGCGAAAACCCAGTTTACGCAGATAGCGTCCAACGGTAATGCCGCTGGTTCCGGTCGCTTTAGCAATACCATCCGCGGTTTCAAAAGGGATCTGCACAGCATGGGCTAACAGCCACCCGGCCACGCGCTTTTCGCTGGGCGTCAGTTGGCTAAAGGTCTGCTCTATGCGGGTAAATAACTCCGGTTTCGCTGTCATCACCTTCTCGCTGTTAATTGTTTGTCAGAGTACGGTTCACTGTTAGCAAATTAACAATGCAGGACGCGTGCCATGTTGGTAACAGCGGCACGCCGACCGTTTTTGTTAAAAATCAGCCCATATCCGTTAACTAATGATCAACATTTGTGCAGCGTAGTTCAGTTTTGGTGCAGCGACAGGGGAAGAGGGGTATGAATCTGCTGATTTCGTCGGAACGATCACATTGTGGCCACGTTTTACGTCCAGACATCAGAATCAGTAATGTGAAATATAAATTTCAGCCATATCAATGGTGGCAATCTTTATTCTTATGACGTTAGGGGTATTATTTTTTGCGAACTACATTAACGGTTTGAAGCGCAAGTGTAGATATTATTTATATTATAAATGGAGTACTACAATGAATAAATTCTCCCTTTCTACAGCAGGTATTCTGGTCGCAGCGCTGTTAACCAGTGTCAGCGTCAATGCAGCAACTGATAACGCTAAAACTGAAGTGACTCCAAAAGGCATGAATTGCCAGGAGTTTATTGATTTGAACCCGCAAACTATGGCCCCGGTGGCTTTCTGGGTGCTCAATGAAGACGAAGATTTCAAGGGTGGCGATTACGTAGACTATAACGAAACCGTGACTACTGCAGTTCCTTTGACCGTTGAACTTTGTAAAAAACATCCGCAGAGCGAATTAAGCAAAATAAAAGACGAAATCAAAAAAGAATTATCCAAATAAGATTAAGTCATTATTAAAACCCAGCCAAAGTGCTGGGTTTTGCTATTTGTGACAATGTCACCTATTTATTTTGTGATACTTAAGAAAACTTTATAAAGATATAAACGCCTGTGCCGATACTGGATAAAAGTTAGCCTTTTGCAGAAGGAGTTTGTATGGCCTGGTATCCTACTCGTATTTCAACGCGTTTAACCATCGGCGGCATTCTGCTGCTTGCAGTCACGACCCTTGTTATTGTGGTGATTATGCTCTGGCGTGGTCAACCGCGCGTCGTTGAAATCAACACCGCCCTGATCGAAGAAACAGGGCAAGGTTTAACCCGCCAGTTGAGTACCGTATTGTCCCGAATTGAAGGTGAGACCGTTAGCTTGTCACGACTGGCTGAGGTGCTGCCAAATGATGAATCTCTTTATCAAAGCGTCGTTCCGCATCTGATTGGTGAAGATAAAGATTCAATTATTACCGGCGGCGGCATCTGGCCAGAACCAGACGCTTTCACCGCAGGTGTGGAGAAAAGAAGCTTTTTCTGGGCGCGTAATGCTGAAGGTAAACTGGTGTATTCCAACGACTATAACGTCGAAGGGTCAAGCGGATACCACAATGAAAACTGGTATCAGCATGCCAAAGGGCATTCACAAAACAGTTGCTTATGGTCTGATGTCTACCAGGACGCCAGTACAGGCGTTAACATGGTGACGTGCAGCGTACCTTATCAACTGGCGGGCAAGTTTGCCGGTGTCGCCACCACCGATATTCGCCTGGATAACGTCGCCACTTTCATGCAGCAACAGGGAAACAGCACCGGTGGTTACGCGTTTGTGGTGGACAAGCAGGGACAAATCCTCTATTTCCCGCAGGCCGATCTGGCGAAATATAAAACCATTAACGATCTGGCGCAAAGCGCGCAATGGCTTATCCCGGTGGAAAACGGTCTGAAATCTCTGCGCCCAGCGGACGGGGTGAAAACGATTACGCTTGCAAATGATAACGTCCTGAATTCGGCTTCACGGGTGATGCTGTTCCCGATGGCGGATACCGGTTGGGTTGTTGGTCTTGCGACGCCTGAATCGCGTATCGTCGGCCTTGCCAAAGTGATGATGCAGGACGTGCTGGAAGTGTTGATCCCGATCATGACCCTGTTGCTGGTGGGATCCTGGCTGGTGGTTCGCCGACTGATTTCACGTCTCGATGATACCCGTCAGGCTCTCGATGACATTGCGCAGGGAGAAGGCGATCTTACCCGTCGCCTGGATGTGCGTGGCAAAGATGAGATTTCCGCTATCGCCGAAGCGTTTAACCTGTTCGTCGATAAAATCTCAGCCATCCTGATCACTGTCAGAAGCAGTAGCGTAGTGGTGGCGAATAACGCTGTCAGCCTGGCAGACAGTAATATGGAACTTTCATCTCGCGTGACGCAACAGGCCGCTGCGCTGGAAGAGAGTTCGGCGGCGATGGAACAGTTAAATGCGACCGTTCATCAAAATGCCAGTAATACACAACTGGCAGATGAGCTCTCCGATAGCACCGCGCAAACGGCCAACCGCTGCGGCGATGTTATGCAGGGTGTTATCTCTACAATGGATAACGTCAGTGCCTCATCCGGTAGAATGGTGGAAATTGTCGCGGTTATCGACAGCATTGCGTTCCAGACCAATATTCTCGCCCTGAATGCCGCGGTTGAAGCCGCCAGAGCAGGTGATGCCGGGAGAGGGTTTGCCGTTGTGGCCTCCGAAGTGCGCACGCTGGCCCAGCGCAGCGCCACCGCCGCGCAGGAAATAAAAGCATTGATCGATGAATCCGTTTCTCATGTAGGTAGCGGAAGTCAGCAAATTCACAATGCGGGCGAACGTCTGGGAGAACTGGTCAGTAATGTACGTCAGGTACGTCAGTTAATGGGGGAAATACGCGTTGCGGGTGAAGAACAACGCAAGGGCGTTTCCGAAGTTACGCTGGCCGTTACCGAAATGGACAGCACCGTTCAGCAAAACGCCTCGTTAATTGATGATGCCGCCGCGCGAACGCAGGCGCTGAAAGAGGAGGCGGAACAGCTGGCGATGCTGGTCTCATCATTCAGATTGCCTGAGCCTTCAGTTGCCTGATGGATCGGTTAAGAGCGTCCGTATAACCGGACGCTCTTGCGTTATAAATCCAATACGGACGACCATTAACGCCCCCAACGACTGCGAATATAGGTCACGGCTTCCTGCGTTTGCGGCTGATTAAGGTAATCTTCGCGAAACAAAATTGTGCCGTTAATGTGCGGTTCAGACTCGTTCAGATCGAGCTGTTTTTTTAGCTCCGGCACGCCGCCTTTGACCGTCCAGTCAGGTTCTTTTCGCGACGGCTCACCGACTTTGTACAACGCCACCCCAATATACAGGCGGGTGTTGGTTGATTTGACGACATCTGCCCACCATTTCGCCAACACATCGTAACGCGCCGCGTCGCGGGCAAAAGGCCAGTACAGCTGCGGGGCGATGTAGTCCAGCAAGCCTTGTTGCACCCAGCGGCGGGTGTCCGCATACGATTCATCATAGGCTGCCGCGCCGCGCGTGTCGGAGCCAGCCGGATCGTGCGAACGGTTGCGCCACACGCCCGCAGGGCTGACGCCAAATTCAACTTCAGGTTTGAGTTTCTTGATAGTTCGTGAAACCTGCGCGATCAGGCGTTGCGTGTTATCGCGCCGCCAGTCAGCTTTGGAGACAAATCCCTGGCCGTATCTTCTGAAGGTCTGGCTGTCGTTGAGCGCAGAGCCGGGAGACTCGGTATAGAAGTAATCATCGAATTGCACGCCGTCAACCGGGTAATTCTCAACCACTTCAGCCACGATACTGGTTATCCAGTCACGCACTTCGGGAATACCGGGATCTAACACAAAACGCTCGCCCGAGGTACGGATCCAGTCCCGATGCAAGACATAAACGCTGGAAGGCGTCTGTGACAGCGTGTTGTTTAATTCGGTAACCGTTGCAGGTTTAGTGTTCACGGACACGCGGTAGGGGTTAAACCAGGCATGGACTTTCATTCCGCGTTTATGCGCTTCATCGAGCATAAACCGTAACGGATCGTAACCCGGATCCTGACCAATCTTACCGGTCAGGGTATCTGACCACGGCAAGATTGTAGATTGCCACAGCGCAGTGGCATCGGGCTTCACCTGGAAAAAAACGGTGTTAATACCAAGACGTTTCAGGTTATCCAGCTTGTCCGTCAGCGCCTTTTGCTGCTGGCTGATACGAACGGTAGGCGAGCTGATGTTGACGGATGAAATCGGCGGCCAGTCAAGACGCGAAACCGTTGCCAGCCAGATACCGCGTACCGGCTCCTTGCTCTGCTGTGGTTTGCCTACCGGGGGCAGTGGGGTGATTTTTGAACCTGGCGGCTGTGAAGAACAGCTGCCAAGT
>NZ_SZWS01000048.1:110604-119312 GCF_005281245.1 Citrobacter sp. wls826 | reverse complement strand
CAGCGCGAACCATTTCATGTTGGTTCGCGGCAGCCTGGCTCGGGAACGGGCGAGAATATTCGCCAGTTTTTTCTGATAATTTGCTGAAATAAAACCGGATGCTGACATCAGATTTTGCTCTTAATTCTTCTTGTTGCGGCTGTTAGCCCAGGGATCGAACGCCGGTTCGGTGGTGTTATTTGAGGCAAGGTCATGCAGTGAATCCAGGTACAGCGCTTCAACTTCTGCCCGCGCCCACGGCGTGCGGCGCAGAAACTTCAAACTGGATTTAACGCTCGGCTCATTTTTAAAGCAGTTGATATTAATACGTTGCGCCAGCTCAGCCCAACCATAACGATCAACCAGTGCATTGACCTGCATTTCAAGCGTTACGCCATGTAAAGGGTCTTTAGAAATATGAGCATTCATATGAAGTCCAGTTCAGTGGTTCCAGATTTTGTCAGTAGTGCAACGGGAAGAAGGTTACAAGAAAGCGGGGCGACCAGCAATGGCATCTGTTCCTCAGGCTTTCATGATTAAGAAGTAAACATCAGCCAGACATTGCTGAAGAAAAGATCTGGATTAGATGCGTTCATTAATCTTAAGTGGGTATTTATACCTGGATTGTTACTTCAGCTTCTCTTTATTTATGTCTTATTGCTGTCATTCGACTATTATAATTAAAAAAAACAAAAGATCTAAAAAAACGAAAATATCATATCCATAATGTTAACCATTGATAAAATTAAAGTAACATTTAGTAAAACATGGATATTTTGTTTTTCATGGACGAGAGTTTACATATCATGATATAATATTGCGGAAAAATTTGCAGGCTATTAATCTGCATGTAATGTAAATGAATTTCTGAGGAGACTATTCCAGTGGGACGTAAATGGGCAAATATTGTTGCTAAAAAAACTGCTAAAGACGGTGCAACGTCTAATATATATGCAAAATTCGGTGTAGAAATCTATGCCGCTGCCAAACAAGGTGAACCAGACCCAGAATCAAACTCAGCTTTAAAATTCGTTATTGAACGTGCGAAACAAGCACAGGTTCCTAAACACGTTATTGATAAAGCAATTGATAAAGCCAAAGGCGGCAGCGATGAAACGTTCGTGCAAGGGCGCTATGAAGGCTTTGGTCCAAGTGGTTCACTGATTATCGCTGAAACGTTGACGTCAAATGTTAACCGTACGATTGCTAATGTCCGCTCAATTTTCAATAAAAAAGGCGGGAATATCGGAGCGGCAGGTGCTGTCAGCTATATGTTTGACAATACCGGGGTGATTGTATTTGCAGGAACAGATCCTGACCATATTTTTGAAATTTTGCTTAATGCTGATGTAGATGTTCGCGATGTAACCGAAGAAGAGGGAAACATCGTTATTTATACTGAATCTACAGACCTTCATAAAGGAATTGCAGCCCTGAAAGCCGCTGGGATTACTGAATTCTCAACAACAGAATTAGAAATGATTGCTCAATCAGAAGTTGAACTTTCGCCAGAAGATTTAGAAATCTTTGCAGGACTCGTTGATGCCCTTGAAGATGACGATGATGTTCAAAAAGTCTATCACAACGTTGCAAACCTCTAATTATAAATAAAGGAATCTGTTATTGCGGCAGATCTTTAACTTATAAAGTTGTTACAAAAATATCTAGCCCGATACATTGATTATAAAAAAAGAAAAAATTTACGGTAGAAAATCAAAGTGACTGTCTGCTTTTGCTCAAGGCAGACAGTCATGTCCAGCAGTTTTCAGTCAGGATTAGCAGGGGGAGCTTTTCCAGGAATGAAAAAACCGCTTCCTGGCTTCCTGACTCGAAGGCGACAACAGCTCTGACCTTATCGTTTTTCATCACTGTGTACCAACCGGAACCGCCAAACTGAGAATGGCTAAAGAGGGATCTGCATTCGGGGTCATCTGACGAAAACTTTTTACCGTAGCAGATAAGGGAAGGGTAAGGATTTGATGGAACGGCGTCAGCTAAGGGGTATGAACTAAGCATTCATCAAATACTAAATTGTATTTAACATAATATACATTATGCGCACTAGCGTTGAGTAAGGTAGAATCTGAAGCTTTATGGTAATCCTTGTGCTGCTCGATAATGATGGCCAAACCTCTTTTCAAATGCCGTTACCAGCGCTAACCATTTTCGACCTGTGCCGCATCACTCACTGAACATCAAAATCGATAACTGTATTTCACGCAGGCAAACCACAGACATGCCAATCTGTCTTCCTGGCATATTTCTGCCCTTATCCTTCATTATCATATAATCTTCTAAATGAAATGGCTCACCGGCAAGGACTTATGCGGTCCTTTCTGCCTTTTTCTCTCATACTGGAGATTCATTCATGGCTGACTGGAACCCTTCGCTTTATCTGCAATATGAAACTGAACGTTCAAGACCCGCAGCGGAATTACTCAACAGAGTGGCGTTAGAGAGTGTTCGTTCAGTTGTTGATCTTGGCTGTGGTCCGGGAAACAGCACGGCATTACTGCATCAGCGCTGGCCTTCGGCTGTAATAACCGGGGTTGATTCCTCACCCGCCATGCTGAATGAAGCGCGCAACGCATTACCGCAATGCCATTTTATTGAAGCGGATATCAGTCAGTTCCAGCCCGAGCATCCTGTGGATCTGCTTTACGCAAATGCGTCTTTACAATGGGTACCCGATCACTATGAACTATTGCCGAACCTGGTATCGCTGCTGGGTCGCAACGGCGTTCTGGCCGTACAAATGCCGGATAACTGGCTGGAACCCACGCATGTTCTGATGCGCGAAGTGGCTTATGAACAGGGTTTCCCGGACCGGGGTCGTGCGCCACTTCCTGGCGTACATGCCTACTATGATATTTTGACCGAAACTGGCTGTAAGGTGGATATCTGGCGTACCACGTATTATCACATTATGGATTCTCATCAAGCAATTATCGACTGGGTAAGTTCTACAGGCCTGCGCCCCTGGTTGCAGGATTTGAGAGAAAGCGAGCAACGTCAGTATCTGCCGCGCTACCACGAACTACTTCAGGAGCAATATCCACTGCAGGAAAATGGCAAAATTTTACTGGCATTTCCCCGATTGTTTATTGTTGCGCGACGCAATAATTAAGCATTTATCATCAGATAGATCACAGGAATAGAGGATCGCCTATGAGCGCCCTCGCCTTTTTAACATAAGGATCTAGTGACAATGCGAGGCATCTGCTAGTGTCTTGCCACGTGTTTCTGACGGGAGTTGTTATGTCTAAAGTCTACATTGGTGGGTGTCTTTGTGGTTCGATCCGCTTCACGGCCAGCAGTCCTAATAATTCCCATACCTGCTCCTGCGATATATGCCGGAAACATACGGGCGCACCGACCGTCGTCTGGATTGAGTTTGATGCAGAAAATGTAGAATGGACGGGAAAAGCCGGAAAACCGACAACCTGGCGCTCATCAGAAACGAGTTGTCGAGCCTTTTGCCCTCAGTGCGGCAGTTCCGTGGGCGCTATTGATGATGCCCCGGTAATTGCACTTTTAGCCGGGGCTTTTGATGACCCTAACGATGAAGACCTGGCGCCAGAGTTTCATTCGTTTTCCGATATGCAGCCAGACTGGTGGCAAAACGAACGTAACTAAGTTAGTTGGTAATGCTTATCAGGCATGTGTTTTGCTGGCACATTTGTTTCATCGTTCATCTGCAGCAAATCGATTTCGATCGCATTGCAAATCGCATCCAGCGGCAGGTCATTGTTCTCTGTGCCAAACGGATCTTCAAGCTCTTCTGCAAGCGTGTCGAGCGAGATAAATGTATAGGAAATAAGCACCGAGATAAACGGTGTCATGTAGTGCAGATCCACCACTAACGCGAATGGCAGCATGATACAAAACAGGTATACCGTGCGATGAAGGATCAAAGTATAAGCAAACGGGACCGGCGTATTCGCAATCCGCTCACAACCAGCCAGTACCGCAGACATATCGTTTAACCTATTGTTTAAACTATGAAATAATATGTCTGACAGTTGACCATTACGCCTGCGCACGGCCAACCACTCTCCCATCAACAACAAAATGCGGTTTGCTGGAGATTGTGAGGCAAATACCGTCTGCAGATCTTTCTCGCTGAGGTACTTCGCCAACGGCTCTGCCTGTGGCTTTCGACGTAAAGTCATGCGTAAACAGTGGGCAAACGCGATTTGCAGACGAACAAACTGCCCTAATTCGGCGTCGTCCGGTAAGGTGGTTTTTACCTCACGCAGTAGCGATCGGGAAGCAATCATCAACTGCCCCCACAGGTGTCGGGCCTCAACGTAACGTGAATAACAGGCGTTATTGCGAAAACCTAAAAAGATTGCAATCGCCACGCCGAGAATGCTGAATGGCGCCAGCGTGAATTTGATTCCCAGCATCGTATACCACGGAAGCATGATAATAACGGCGATGGAGAGCAGGAAGTTCAGCAGCAGTCGTGAAAAGATTTTGGATAATACTGACCCATGCCAGACGAATATCAGGCGTAGCCAGTGTTGTTGGGGGCGAACGATCATGGTTTTCTTCGGGAAAATGTGAAATCCATCACATTAGACGCGATCATGATCAATGTTGCAAGTTAATCGCAACATTAACTACACAACTGTTGCTCTGCCAGAACCACCGCGCACCGGAGTTACAGAACGGTGTAGTTATTAATAAACAATAGTATGTTGTAACTAAATAATGTTCTATAAAAAACCCGGCCTGAGCCGGGTTGTATTCTTAGCACAATGGCTTAACGGCTTCACGCATGCCTTTGGCCAGAATGGTATCCAGATCGGCTGAAACCTGCTCCACGAGTCCGGAAACCTGAGTCAGATCCTGTTCCCAGTGTTCTTTAACGCCCAGTACCGATTTGACTAACTCGTCGGTGCTTATCTGGCGGTCATGATGCTGGGACCACAGCTGTTGAAAACGTGCCACCCAGTGCGCATCATCCTGGACCGGATAAGCCTCACCGTTACGCTCTCCACGATAGAAAGCTATCAGCGCGGCAAGCGCAAACGTCAGGCGCGCCGGCAGCTTACCGCTGGCCTGTTGCCCTGCCAGCAGCTGCGGCAAAATACGGGTACGGAATTTAGTCATGCCGTTCAGGGCAATCGACAGCAACTGATGCTTGATGTACGGATTGCAGAATCGACCGGTCACCGCACTGGCGAAAGACGCCAGCTCATCGCGGGGTAAATCCAGTACCGGAATGATCTCTTCATAAATCGCTTTTTCAACGAAGGCGCAAATCTCTGCGTCATTCATCGCCTCACCCACGGTGTCCAGCCCTGCCTGCCAGGCAACGGGAACCAGTGCGGTGTGTGCCCCGTTGAGAATCGCCACTTTCCGTTCTTTGTACGGTTTGATGTCATCAACAATCAGGACATTAAGCGGATATTTATCCAGACGCAGCTCTGCAGCTAATGACTTCGGTCCCTGAATAACGAACAGATAGAAGTGTTCTGCAGTGTCGAGGAAGGCATCGTGATAGCCCAACTCAGCTTCCAGTTTCTCCACTTCGTCACGCGGATAACCGGTAACAATGCGGTCCACCAGCGTGGAGCAAAATGCGTTGGCCTGATCCAGCCACTGAATAAATGCCTCCGGCAGCGCCCACTCCTGAGCGTAGCGCAGGACCAGTTCACGCAGCGCATCACCATTGTAATCAATCAGTTCGCAAGGAATGATAATCCAGCCTTTATCCGACGCGCCATTAAAATGGCTGAAGCGTTCGAACAACAGTCGGGTCAGTTTAGCCGGATAACTCACGGCCGGTGCATCCTCAAACTTATCGCCCGCGTGGTAGCTGATGCCCGCTTCAGTCGTGTTGGAGAACACAAAACGCATATCTGGATTATGCGCCAACTTCAGGAACTCATCGTATTCGCTATAGACGCTGATTTCGCGGTTAACCGAACGGATCAAACGGGCATCGCTTACGGCCTCGCCCTTCTCATTCAAACCACGAATGATGGTGGTATAGAGACCATCCTGCGTACTCAGCGATGGCGGGAAGGTACTTTCGATAGGACGAACAATGACTACACCCGCGTTCAGATCGGTATGTTCGTTCAGCAAATCGACTTGCCAGTCAACAAAGGCGCGCAGGAAGTTTCCTTCACCAAACTGAATAATGCGTTCAGGATACTGAGCACCGGGGAAATCGCGACGATTTAGTGTTTGCACAATGGGTTCCCTTTTTAATTAGTCATACAACCTGATTGAATTGGTCCAATAGGTTAGCAAACTTTAATACATTGAAACCCTGTTTTGATCAATCCCCGGCGACAAATTAGAGAGTTTTGTAGAAAAGTGTGGTCCCGGTCAGCTTCCCGTCAGGCATTTTTGCATAGTCCGGTATCACCCCTACTTTTTGCCATCCACAATTGTGGTAGAACAACTCAGCGCTGCTGCCCGTCGCTGTATCAAGCACCAGCAGCGTTTTCCCTTGCTGACGCGCGCAGTTTTCGAGTTCGTTCATCAACGTCCGGGCAACCCCACCGCGCCGCGCGGAGGGGTGAACCAGCAACTTAGCGACATCAGCACGATGAGGTTGGTTTTCGGGTTGATCGATAATGAGCTGGACGGTACCGACAAGCATCCCCTGTGCGTTCTGCGTACCCAGAACAATCCTTTCTCCACGGTCAACGCTTTGCGCGACACTTATCCAGAAAGGCCGTGATTTATCACCACTAAAAGGGAGCATAAAGCTGACAGAGGCGCCATCATTGACGCATGTTTCAAGGATGTCGCTGAATTCATCGATTCTCGACAGAATCTGGGCCGCGCTCAGCACAAAGCAGGGTTTACAGGAAGCCATTTTTTTCTCCTTAGAATGACCCCTTCATACTGCTTTTAACAATTGCACAACACAAGGAGTCATATCATAGGATTATGTTATCTATGGCTTGTTCATCTGGATCACTAGCCAGTGATAGATAACCGTGACAACGTAACGCTGCTGTTCATCGTTTAACGCCACACCCTGAGGGATATCATGCCATTTCGCCAGACATCCCCGACAACAGGTCGCCGTAGCATGTTGAGCGATAAATACCGGATGCCCGCGCATGGGTGTCTGCTTACCGTCATTGGCAGGAAACGCGGGCGCCAGCCGTTTGGCAATAAAATCCGTGGCGTGTTGTTCGATAACCGGCGCGCCTTTATCCAGACAATACTGCCTTTCTTTCTGGCCAAGGCGAAACCGCGAGCGAAACGTTGATTTCGCCAGCCGGGCAAAAAGAGGATCGAGCGAGTTCATCAGTAAACCGAGCGCCCCAGTTGTTGCGTTAATTGCTCCAGCACGGCGATACCCGCCAGCGAATTTCCCGCCGCATCCAGTTCCGGACTCCAGACGGCAATCGCCATCTCGTGAGGCACGATAGCCACGATACCGCCCCCCACACCAGATTTCGCCGGTAAGCCCACTCGCCAGGCAAATTCCCCTGCGTTCTGATACATGCCACTGGTCGCCATCAGCGCGTTGATCTGTCGGGCCTGCATGGGCGTCACCACGGGCTCAGCAAGATGAAAAGCATGTCCCTGATTTGCCAGAAAGACGAACGTGCGCGCCAGCTCCACACAGCTCATTTTCAGTGCGCAGTAGTGAAAGTAATTTTGCAAAACGGTGGTCACGTCGTGGTGAAAATTGCCAAAGGACTTCATTAACCAGGCAATAGCCGCGTTACGCGCCGAGTGCTCAAACTCAGAACGCGCCACCGTCGCATCATAGGCGATATCCGAAACGCCGCTTAGCGCCCGTACCACTTCCAGCATCCGTTGACGCGGTGCGCTCAGACGTCCTTGCAGCATATCGCAAACCACCAGCGCCCCGGCGTTGATAAAGGGATTGCGTGGGATCCCTTGCTCCATTTCCAGCTGCACCAGGGAATTAAAAGGATGCCCGGAAGGATCCTTGCCGACACGTTGCCAGATCTCATCTTCCTGATAGTGACGCATCGCCACGACCAGACTGAGCACCTTTGAAATTGACTGAATTGAAAAGCGCTCTTGCGCATCCCCCGCCTGATAGTGCTGTCCATCGACGGTGCAAATAGCAATACCCAGTTTTGAACCGTCGACAGAAGCTAAGGCAGGAATGTAATCAGCGACTTTACCCTGACCAATCAGCGGACGAACCTGCTGCACAATGGTCTCTAAAATTGAATTGTCCATGGCCCTGGCCACAACATGCTCCTTGCTCGCAGGTATGAAAGGCCTGCGAGTATAACAGAGCTGAATACGCAGCGTCAGGCCGGAAGGCGGAATCTGGCCACGGTCTGCATGAGCGGGTGAGATTCATGCCGTAGACAGAAACATTGCAGAATTAAGGCCGGTGCCCCCGTCGGAGGCACCCACACCATCAGAGGCGGTTTTTCCAGACGGTCTGTACATTACAAAACTCATGCAGACCAAAGTGTGAAAGCTCGCGGCCAAAACCACTTTTCTTCACGCCGCCAAAAGCAACGCGGGCATCGCTGGCGCTGTAACCATTGATAAATACGCCCCCACACTCCAGGCGTGACGCCATCTTCTGCGCCAGAGCTTCATCCGCGGTGAACACCGTGGCTGATAAGCCGAAATCACTGTCATTAGCCAGCGCTAAGGCATGTTCCGCATTCTTTGCAACGGTAATCGCTGCAACCGGGCCAAACAGCTCCTGACGAAAAGCCGTCATCTCCGGGGTGACATCCCCCAGAACCGTCACG
>NZ_SZWS01000048.1:107136-110540 GCF_005281245.1 Citrobacter sp. wls826 | reverse complement strand
TAATTGCCCTGACCCGCGATTTTTTCCCCGCCGAGAAGTAACCGCGCGCCTTCGGCAAGGGAGGCTTCGACCTGCTGATGCAGCTCATCGCGCAGATCAAATCTTGCCATCGGACCCAGATCGTTTTCTTCGTTCAGCGGGTCGCCCATTTTGAGCGCGCTCGCGGCCGCCACAAAACGAGCCGTAAATTCTGCCGCAATTCCTTCTTCGATAATAAAGCGCTTTGCTGCCGCACAAACCTGCCCGGTATTCTGATAACGACCGGCGACCGCCGCCTTAACGGCCAGATCGAGGTCAGCATCATTAAGGACAATAAACGGATCGGACCCCCCCAGTTCAAGCACGCATTTTTTCAGCGCCGCCCCCGCCTGAGCACCAATCGCCGCACCAGCTCGAACGCTGCCCGTCACCGTTACCGCCGCGATACGCGGGTCATTGATCATCTGACTTACCCCGGCGTTATCGGCATTCACCCAACCGTAAACACCCGCGGGAACGCCCGCATCAGCAAAAACCTGCGCGATAATCGCAGCACAGCCGGTTACGTTTGGCGCATGCTTTAACAGATAGCCATTTCCGGCCAGCAGAATTGGAATGGCGCCGCGAAGTACCTGCCAGAGCGGGAAGTTCCACGGCATGATCGCCAGAATAGTTCCAACGGGGCGATACTCAATCACCGCCTGGTTGTTCTCCACCAGCGTAGGTTCCGGGTTGAGCATCGCCGGTCCATGTTCGGCGTACCAGTCACACAATGCGGCTGATTTGGCAACTTCACCACGCGCCTGCTTGATGGGTTTCCCCATTTCACGTGAGATACACTGCGCCATCTCTTCCGCGCGATGACGCAGAGCCTGCCCGATATGACGCAGCGTTTGCGCACGGTGCTCAACGGCAGTGTGTTTCCATTCACTGTAGCCATTCGCGGCAAGGCTCAGCGCATGTGCAATCTCTTCAGTACTGGCCCACGGCATTGCCGCCAACCTTTCACCGTTGGTAGGGTTAACGGAAATCGCATGTGTTGCTGCTGTGATAGTCATAAGTGCCTCTCTTTATCGCAGGGTATGGTCATATCATGCGCATATTTACTCTTTCTGAAAAATGAATAATATTAACCACACCATTCACGAACAGAGAACATTATGGATCTGACGCAACTGGAAATGTTCAACGCCGTCGCGGAGACAGGCAGTATTACGCAGGCCGCCGCGAAGGTGCATCGCGTGCCATCCAATCTCACCACCCGTATTCGCCAGCTTGAAGCCGACCTTGGCGTCGATCTGTTTATTCGTGAAAATCAGCGTTTGCGGCTTTCCCCGTCCGGGCACAATTTTTTACGCTACAGCCAGCGGATCCTCGCCCTGGTTGACGAGGCGAGAATGGTCGTCGCCGGCGATGAACCGCAGGGGTTGTTCTCTCTTGGCTCGCTCGAGAGTACTGCCGCTGTGCGGATCCCCGCCACGCTGGCTGAATATAATCAGCGTTACCCCAAAATTCAGTTTGCGCTGGCGACAGGTCCTTCAGGCACGATGCTGGACGGCGTGCTCGACGGGACGCTGAACGCCGCCTTTGTCGACGGCCCAATTACTCATCCAGGTCTTGAAGGAATGCCGGTCTACCGTGAAGAGATGATGATAGTCACTCCGCACGGTCATCCCCCTATCCAGCGGGCCAGCGACGTTAACGGTTGCAGCATTTACGCCTTTCGCGCCAACTGTTCCTATCGTCGCCATTTTGAAAGCTGGTTTCATGCCGATCGCGCAATGCCTGGCACCATTCATGAAATGGAGTCGTATCACGGCATGCTGGCTTGCGTCATTGCCGGTGCGGGTATCGCGCTGATCCCGCGTTCGATGCTGGAGAGCATGCCAGGACACCATCAGGTCCACGCCTGGCCGCTAAGCGAAAACTGGCGCTGGCTGAATACGTGGCTGGTCTGGCGCAGAGGGGCAATGACGAGGCAACTGGAAGCGTTTATTGAGGTATTGAACCCTCAGTTGTCGAAAAGCACGGAATAATTCGCGATTCTCAAACAACGCCATAAATAGCGTTCCGGGTGAATTCTCACGCCCGGAATTTCATTAATAATGAAACAGTTAAAATTACGCGAAATGTTCGGCAGTCAATTTTGCCACCCAGTCAATGAAATGAGATCTGCATCACGAAATGATTGTATTTTAGCCAGCAAAAGTTTTAAGATCGTGGCCTTACCTTTTCGCAGCTAATCCACCTAATTGATATGACAACAGACACTGTTTCCCGCAAGGTCGCGTGGCTTCGGGTAGTTACGCTTGCCATTGCCGGTTTTATTTTCAATACCACCGAGTTTGTCCCTGTCGGTTTGTTGTCCGACATCGCACAAAGTTTTAATATGCAGACCGCTCAGGTCGGGATCATGCTGACGATCTACGCCTGGGTTGTCGCCCTGATGTCGCTGCCTTTCATGCTGCTTACCAGCCAGGTAGAACGCCGCAAACTTCTGATCTGCCTGTTTGTCGTTTTTATCGCCAGCCACGTTCTCTCTTTCCTGGCATGGAATTTTACCGTGCTGGTAATCAGTCGTATCGGTATTGCTTTTGCCCACGCTATTTTCTGGTCGATCACCGCATCGCTGGCGATTCGCCTGGCTCCTGCCGGGAAACGCGCGCAGGCTCTCAGCCTGATTGCGACCGGCACCGCGCTGGCGATGGTGCTGGGCCTGCCTATCGGGCGCATCGTTGGCCAGTATTTT
Source organism: Citrobacter sp. wls826 (assembly GCF_005281245.1). NCBI lineage: Bacteria > Pseudomonadati > Pseudomonadota > Gammaproteobacteria > Enterobacterales > Enterobacteriaceae > Citrobacter > Citrobacter sp. wls826. The sequence continues at coordinate 107,812 of NZ_SZWS01000048.1, read as the reverse complement.
GGCTGGCGTACCACGTTCTTCGCCATCGGTATGGGGGCGTTAGTCACCCTACTTTGCTTGATTAAGCTCCTGCCAAAATTACCCAGTGAGCATTCCGGTTCATTAAAAAGCCTGCCGGTTTTATTCCGCCGTCCGGCATTGATGAGCTTGTATCTGCTGACGGTGATTGTGGTCACCGCGCATTACACGGCCTACAGCTATATCGAACCGTTTGTACAGACCGTCGCCGGGCTGAGCGCAAACTTTGCCACCGTGCTGCTGCTGGTTCTGGGAGGCGCGGGTATTGTCGGTAGCGTCATTTTTGGCAAGCTGGGTAACCAACATGCTTCCGTATTGATTAGTAGCGCCATTGCCCTGCTGACGGTGTGTCTGGTGCTGTTACTGCCCGCAGCGGACAGCGAAATGCATCTGGCCGTCCTGAGTATATTCTGGGGCATCGCCATTATGTTGATAGGCCTGGGTATGCAGGTCAAAGTGCTGGCGCTGGCCCCGGATGCCACCGACGTCGCAATGGCCCTTTTCTCAGGTATCTTTAATATTGGGATAGGCGCTGGCGCGCTGGTAGGAAATCAGGTGAGTCTGCACTGGTCAATGTCTACGATTGGTTACGTAGGTGCAGTGCCTGCGGTTGTGGCGTTCATATGGTCGGTGATTATCTTCCGTAAATGGCCAGTAT
>NZ_SZWS01000048.1:102699-107058 GCF_005281245.1 Citrobacter sp. wls826 | reverse complement strand
TACCGGGCACGTTGTTTTAAGCGTAAGTTTTAATGATTTCCAGCACGCCGTTAATAATAAACTGCACGCCCATACATACCAGCAGGAAGCCCATCAGTCGGGAGATCGCCTCAATACCGCCTTTACCGACCAGGCGCATAATTCCGCCAGAACTGCGCAAACAGCCCCACAGGATAACCCCGACCACGGCAAAAATAATCGGCGGTGCGACCATTATCACCCAGTCCGGAAACTCAGCCCCATGACGCACGGTGGACGCCGAGCTGATGATCATTGCAATCGTACCCGGACCCGCGGTGCTTGGCATGGCCAGCGGAACAAATGCAATATTGGCAGTCGGTTCATCTTCCAGTTCTTCTGATTTGCTTCTCGCTTCCGGAGAGTCATGTGCCTTCTGCTGTGGAAACAACATTCGGAAGCCGATAAACGCAACGATTAACCCACCCGCGATACGTAACCCGGGAATCGAAATCCCGAAGGTATTCATCACCAGTTGTCCGGCATAATACGCCACCATCATGATGGCAAACACGTAAACGGACGCCATGAGTGACTGACGGTTACGCTCTGCGCTGTTCATGTTGCCGGCAAGGCCGAGGAACAACGCCACGGTGGTTAACGGGTTTGCCAACGGTAACAGGACTACCAGCCCCAGTCCTATTGCTTTAAACAAGTCCATCATAATGTCATCTTTCCTGTGCGTTAATCGTCAACGGCAAGTATACGGTGAAATCCGGGAGATAAGCCATTTTCGCGGTGTAAGGATTCATTTTTCATCCGCACGTATAAGCCATAATTTTCAAACCGTTAAAATTCCACTCGCCAGAAATTGAGTCTGATGATTTAGCAAAACGTGGCATTTGCTGACCCATTCATTTGACTTATATTTGCCTAAGCAATAATATCAGCCGTGACTAACTACTTGCCAGGGCAACCATTGTGAAAAGCACCAGTGATCTGTTTAACGAAATCATCCCACTGGGTCGTTTGATCTACATGGTTAATCAGAAAAAAGATCGTTTGCTAAACGACTATCTGTCACCGCTGGATATCACAGCATCGCAGTTCAAGGTGCTCTGCTCCATCCGTTGCGCGGTGTGTATTACCCCTGTCGAATTGAAAAAAGTGCTGTCTGTCGATCTCGGCGCCCTGACGCGGATGCTGGACAGGCTGGCCTGTAAAGGCTGGATAGAAAGGCTTCCGAATCCACATGACAAGCGAGGCGTGCTGGTGAAACTCACCGAACATGGCGCGGCAATTTGCGAGCAGTGTCATCAATTAGTAGGGCAAGACCTGCACCAGGAACTAACAAAAAACTTAACGGCGGATGAAGTGACCACGCTTGAGCATTTGCTTAAGAAAATCCTGCCGTAAACAGAAAGAGGTATGACGATGTCCAGACGCAATACTGACACAATCACTATTCATAGCATTTTGGACTGGATCGAAAATAACCTTGAATCGCCGCTCTCGCTGGAAAAGGTGTCAGAGCGTTCAGGTTACTCCAAATGGCACCTGCAACGGATGTTTAAAAAAGAAACCGGTCATTCACTGGGTCAATACATCCGTAGCCGTAAAATGACTGAAATAGCGCAAAAATTAAAAGAGAGTAACGAGCCGATCCTTTATCTGGCGGAGCGTTACGGCTTTGAGTCCCAGCAAACGCTGACCCGGACATTCAAAAACTATTTTGATGTTCCGCCGCATAAATACCGTATGACGAATATGCACGGCGAATCACGCTATTTGCTGCCACTCAATCAATGTAATTGCTAATCGCCAGTTAACGACGTAACCGAGGAAATCATGAAACTTCTGTCTTATGCGATGCTGGCCCTGCTGTATGTTGTTTCGGGCCAGAGCATGGCGGAACAGACCGCGCAACCTGCCACACAAAACAGTCGTGACGCGATGATTATGCCGCCTGCGCACGATCGGTCCCCGTTCGATTTTAATCATATGGGTGCAGGCAGCGACAAATCCGACGAATTAGGTGTGCCTTATTACAATATGCGCAACCTGTAATTTTTTTGCCCCGTCACTGCGGGGCTTTTTTTACCCTCTCGCCTGCGCAGTCTTACGCAACCGAAAGCCAAACACATTAATGTACAATCCTGCCATGATCAGCAGCGCACCGAGCAGTTGTAATCCGGTAAGCGTTTCATCCAGCAGCACGGCCGCGCTCGCCAGTCCAACAACCGGCACCAACAGCGACAACGGCGCGACACGCCAGGTTTCATAACGCCCGAGTAAAGATCCCCAGATGCCATAACCCACAATGGTCGCCACAAACGCCAGATAAACCAGTGACAGAATGGTGGTCATATCTATCGTCACCAGGCTTTGGATAATTTGCGTTGGGCCATCGAGAAGTATTGAGGCGAGGAAGAATGGGACAACAGGAATCAACGCACTCCATACCACCAACGACATCACCGCCGGGCGTGACGTATGCTGCATGATTTTTTTATTAAAGATATTACCGCTGGCCCAGCTTAGCGCCGCCGCCAACGTCAGCATAAAACCGAGCATGCCAACATGCTGTCCGTTGAGACTGGCCTCAATCAGCACCAGCACGCCAAATATGGCCAGCGCAATTCCTACCCGTTGTTTACCTTGCAGACGTTCACCAAAGGCGAATGCCCCCAGAATGATGGTGAAAAACGCCTGAGCCTGTAATACCAGAGAAGCTAACCCGGCAGGCATACCGAATTTGATGGCGCTAAAGAGAAACGCGAACTGCCCAAAACTGATGGTCAGCCCATAGCCGAGCAGCAGTGAAAGCGGAATTTTCGGCCGGGCAACGAAGAAAATCGCCGGAAATGCCACCAGTAAAAAACGCAACCCAGCCAGCATTAAGGGTGGCATATTGTGTAGCCCCACTTTGATGACGACAAAGTTCAGCCCCCAAACCACAACGACCAGTAACGCTAATAACCCGTCTTTACGCGACATACCACCGCCCCTGCGGATATTAAATTTTTGTAAACAAATTAAAGTAACGGAAATCGTTGTGCCGTAACAGATCATTAATTCAGGTAGGCCACACAGGGCATTTTCGGACAACTTATTGAGTGTACATCACACTTTTAGCATGCTATTTGTTTCTGATATCTAAAAAAAACATAACAACATGCATTGTCGGGCAGGAAAATGAATATCTCTCTGAGAAGGTCCACTCTCGCGTTACTCGCGTCATCATTGTTATTAACGATTGGGCGTGGCGCCACGCTGCCCTTTATGACGATCTACCTCAGCCGACAGTACAATCTGAGCGTCGACCTGATCGGTTATGCGATGACGGTCGCACTGACCATTGGCGTCGTGTTCAGCCTTGGCTTTGGTATTCTGGCCGACAAGTTTGATAAAAAACGCTATATGCTGCTGGCTATCTGCGGCTTTGCCTCTGGCTTTATTGCTATTCCACTGGTGCATAACGTAGTGGTAGTGGTTTTGCTCTTTGCCCTGATCAACTGCGCCTACTCCGTCTTCGCCACGGTGCTGAAAGCCTGGTTTGCCGATAATCTCTCGGCGACCAACAAGACTAAAATTTTCTCGCTTAACTATACCGTGCTGAACATCGGCTGGACCGTAGGCCCACCGCTGGGCACGCTACTGGTGATGCAAAGCATTAACCTGCCGTTCTGGCTCGCTGCTGCATGTTCAGCACTCCCTCTGGTGTTTATCCAGACCTGGGTAAAACGTTCACCAGCAGCATCAGAAGGTTTGAACGCCGCAGTTTGGTCCCCCTCGGTACTGCTGCGCGACAGAGCATTATTCTGGTTTACGCTGTCAGCATTTTTGGCGTCATTCGTTGGTGGTGCCTTTGCGTCCTGTATTTCGCAATACGTTATGGTGGTTGCAGACGGCGATTTTGCCGAGAAAGTGGTGGCAGTCGTCCTGCCCGTTAACGCCGCCATTGTGGTATCACTGCAATATGCCCTCGGGCGCAGGCTCACCGCCACGAATATCCGCCCGCTAATGACTGTAGGCACGCTGTTCTTTGTGGTCGGTCTGGTTGGCTTTACCTTCTCCGGCAACAACCTGGTGTTATGGGGCATTTCTGCAGCCTTTTTCACTATCGGCGAAGTCATTTACGCACCGGGTGAATACATGCTCATCGACAACATCGCGCCTGCAGGAATGAAAGCCAGCTATTTTTCCGCCCAGTCGTTAGGCTGGTTGGGCGCAGCGGTAAACCCATTAGTCAGCGGCGTCATTTTAACCACATTGCCGCCGTGGTCGCTGTTTGTGGCGCTGATGGTGGCGATCGTTCTTGCCTGGGCGCTAATGATAAAAGGCATGCGCGCCAAACCCTGGGGCCAGACGGCGGTCTGCTAATGATGATCGCGACAGAGC
>NZ_SZWS01000048.1:101600-102651 GCF_005281245.1 Citrobacter sp. wls826 | reverse complement strand
GCTCTGTCGCGAATCTCAAATGGCGACCAGCCCTCGAACGCCTTCGGATTCCATATTTTTACCGTCACCGCTTTGAATAATGCTGCCTCGCGACATGAGTAAGTATTTGTCGGCCAGTTGCTGCGCAAAATCATAGAACTGCTCCACCAGCAAAATGGCCATGTCACCCCGGTGCGCCAGTTGAGAAATCACCTGCCCAATTTCTTTAATCACTGACGGCTGGATCCCCTCCGTGGGCTCATCGAGGATCAACAACTGCGGGCGACTGGCCAGCGCTCGTCCAATCGCCAGTTGCTGCTGTTGCCCGCCGGACAAATCTCCGCCCCGCCGATGTTTCATCTCCTGTAGCACCGGAAAGAGCGCATAGATATCATCCGGCACACGTCTGGCCTCCTGTGCTGAAAAACGGGAAAGGCCGAGCAGCAGGTTCTCTTCTACCGTCAGACGCGGAAAAATATCGCGCCCCTGTGGTACATACGCCACCCCGGCCCTGACCCGCTGATGCGGCTTCCAGTGAGTGACATTTTTCTCCTGCCAGAACACACTCCCACTGCGGGCAGGAATAAGCCCCATCAGGCACTTCAGAAGCGTCGTTTTCCCCACGCCGTTACGCCCCAGCAGACATGTCACCTCGCCGATACGCGCCTCAAAGTTCACACTTCGCAGAATATGGCTGCCACCATAATATTGATTCAGTTCTTTCACCTGCAGCATCTGTGCTCCTTAACGCCCGAGATAAACTTCAATAACCTGCTCGTTGGCCTGCACTTCGCGCAGACTTCCCTGAGCCAGAACGCGTCCCTGGTGTAAGACCGTGACGCGATCGGCAATGGTTTCGACAAATCCCATATCGTGCTCAACAACCATCAGCGAATGCTTCCCGGCAAGCTTACGAAACAGCTCCGCAGTGTATTCCGTCTCCGCATCCGTCATGCCCGCCGCGGGTTCATCCAGCAGCAGTAAATGCGGCTCCTGTACCAACAGCATGCCAATTTCGAGAAACTGTTTTTGCCCGTGAGAAAGCAGCCCGGCGCGGCGGGCCCGCTCGTTG
>NZ_SZWS01000048.1:67240-101555 GCF_005281245.1 Citrobacter sp. wls826 | reverse complement strand
CCCAGCCGCAACAGCGCCAGTATTTCATCTATACGATCCCGTTGTTCGCCTGTGAGGCGCGCCCGTAAAGAACCCCAGACAGATTTATCGCTTTTCAGCGCCAGCTCCAGATTCTCCTCTACCGTTAACGCTTCAAACACCGTGGGTTTCTGAAACTTCCGCCCAATTCCCTGACGTGCAATAGCGATGGGATCCAGCGTTGTTAAATCGGTCGACTGATCGTATATCGCCCGACCACTTTGCGGCCTGGTTTTGCCGGTAATAACATCCATTAGCGTCGTTTTTCCGGCACCGTTGGGACCAATGATACAACGCAGCTCCCCAACGCCAATATTGAGCGTGAGATCCGTTAACGCCTGGAAGCCATCGAAGTTAACGTTAATTTTTTCCAACTGGAGCACCGGGTCCGTTTGGTTGCGAAACCGATCGCCTGGCATCTGGCGAGTAAAAAGCCCTTCATCTGGCTGCATTATTTGTCTCCCTTGCGAAACAGACCCATCACGCCACGAGGCAAAAAAAGCGTAACGCCAATAAAGATCAGGCCAAGAAACAGCTGCCAGTATTCCGGCATAATGACGGTAAACAGGCTTTTAGCGCCGTTCACCAGTACGGCGCCAAATACCGGGCCAATCAGGGTTCCACGCCCGCCGAGGGCAACCCAAATCGCCGCTTCTATCGAGTTGGTCGGCGACATTTCGCTGGGGTTAATGATTCCCACCTGCGGGACATACAACGCCCCCGCCAGGCCACACAGCACGGCGGAAAGCGTCCACACCAGCAGCTTGAAACCTTTCGGATCGTAACCACAGAACATCAGACGGTTCTCGGCGTCGCGCACGGCAGTGAGAATTCGACCAAACTTACTGCGGGCCAGCGCCAGTCCCAGCCATATTGCCAGCACCAGCAGCATGACCGTCGCCAGAAACAGCGCGATACGGGTTGAGGTCGCGGTCACCGGAAATCCCAGAATGGTGGTAAAACCGGTAAAACCGTTATTTCCCCCAAAGCCGGTTTCGTTGCGGAAAAACAGCAACATCCCGGCGAAAGTCAGGGCCTGAGTCATGATGGAGAAATAGACCCCTTTGATTTTTGAACGGAAGGCAAACCAGCCAAATACCAGCGCCAGCAGGCCCGGCACCAGCACAACCAGTAACATCGCCCAGATAAAATGTTGCGTTCCCCACCAAAACCAGGGCAGCTCGGTCCACGACAGAAACGACATAAAGGCCGGTAATCCTTCGCCGGAAGCCTGGCGCATCAGATACATTCCCATCGCATATCCCCCCAGCGCAAAGAAAATACCGTGGCCCAGCGAGAGCATTCCCGCATAGCCCCACACCAGATCCAGTGCCACCGCCACAATGGCATAGCAGAGAATTTTCCCGGCCAGAGTCAATGTCCACACCGATATGGCCAGCGGATGATCCGCAGGTAACAGCGCCAGAAACGGCAGAATAATCAGCGTCAGCAGTAAACCCAGCCCCAGGATGCGTGTCGCGCGCGGCGCTTTACGCGCCAGCGTTAATGTCATTGGCATCGTCATCAGTCAATAACCCTCCCTTTCAACGCGAACAGCCCCTGAGGACGTTTCTGAATAAACAAAATAATCAGCAACAGAATCATAATCTTACCGAGAACCGCTCCCACCTGTGGCTCAAGAATTTTGTTGAAGATCCCAAGCCCAAACGCAGCGGCTACACTCCCCGCGAGTTGTCCCACGCCGCCCAGCACCACCACCAGAAACGAATCGATAATGTAGCTTTGCCCTAGCTCAGGTCCTACGTTGCCTAACTGCGAGAGCGCTACGCCCCCCAGTCCGGCAATCCCTGAACCAAGACCAAAGGCCAGCATATCCACTCGTCCGGTAGGTACGCCGCAGCAGGCCGCCATATTGCGATTTTGCGTCACCGCACGTACGCGCAGTCCGAGACGGGTTTTATTCAACAACAGCCAGGTGAAGAACAGCACCAGAATGGCAAAGCCAAGCACCACAATTCGGTTCCACGGCAAAATCAGATTGGCATAAACCTGAATGCCCCCGGAAAGCCATTCCGGATTTGCGACTTCAAGGTTTTGCGCGCCGAAGGACATACGCACCAACTGGATAAGCATCAGACTGATCCCCCACGTTGCCAGCAGGGTTTCGAGCGGACGCCCGTATAAATGGCGGATCACTCCGCGCTCGAGTAGCATTCCAACCCCAGCGGTAAGCAAAAAGGCGACCGGAAGCGCAATAACCGGATACCAGGCCAACCATTGCGGGAAAAACTGGCCCATCAGTTGTTGCACCATCCAGGTACCGTAAGCGCCGAGCATTAACATCTCACCATGCGCCATATTAATGACGCCAAGTAAGCCGTAGGTTATCGCCAGACCCAATGCCGCCAGCAGCAAAATGGAGCCCAGCGACAATCCCATAAATGCCTGTCCAAGAAGATCGCCAACCTTCATGCGATGCGCGATGGCATTCAGGCTTTCGTCAGCGGCAGCACGAACGCGGGCATCAGGTTCATGTTCAGCATGGGTGAATGGCTGCAGGCGCGCCTGGGTTTCAGGATCGTTCGACGCCCCTAGCAGTTCGATTGCCTGACGTCTGATCTCAGGCGAAGTACTGGTCAGTTGCAGGTTTGCCAGTGCAATAGCCAGTAAAGATTTCACGCCAGCATCGGGCTCCTGGGCCAGTCGTTGCTGCAAAAACGGCAGCATCCCCGGCTGGGCCTCACGCTGTAATGTACGCGCTGCCCCGCCCCTTTGCGTGACACTGTCACTTAAGAGCTGGTGGACGGCCAAGGTTCCGGCAACCAGATTACGCAGGCGGTTAGTCAGGCGGATTTTTTTTAGCTCGCCGTTCGGACCTGCCGCCATTCCTAGCGGTTGTACGTGCGAGCCGTTCATAATGAACGCGTTTTTCGCGTTATCTGTCAGCAGGTTCTCATCACTCAGCGCTTTGAGCACCGGCAAGCGTTGAACATCGGGTTTTACCGACCATTGTTCTAGCAAGGCGGCCTGCTGAGTCCGGTTGGCGGCGGTAAAGGTATCGGCATCTGCGGCCTGCGCTATCCACGGCAAAAGCCACGTCAGCAACAACACACCACGAATAAAGCGCATGGCTTTCATGAGCATTCTCCAAAGCGTTGCCCTCCCGCAGGAGGGCGTAAGATCAGTTGCTGGCGGTTTTAACGGGCTGTTCAGATTTTTTATCATTACCGGCGATATACGGACTCCACGGCTGGGCGCGAACCGGCGCTTCGGTTTGCCACACCACGTTAAACTGGCCGTTGCCTTCAATCTCGCCAATCATGACGGGTTTATGCAGGTGATGGTTGGTCGCATCCATGGTCAGGGTAAATCCTGATGGTGCCGCGAATGATTGTCCTGCCATAGCCGCCCGGACTTTATCCACGTCGGTAGTTCCGGCTTTTTCTACTGCCTGCGCCCACATATGCAGGCCAACATAAGTGGCTTCCATAGGGTCGTTGGTCACCACCGAATCAGCATTCGGCAGCTTATGTGCTTTGGCATACGCCCGGTAATCCGCGACGAACTTCTTGTTGGCCGCATTATCTACGGACTCAAAGTAGTTCCACGCAGCCAGGTTGCCCACCAGCGGTTTAGTATCGATACCGCGCAACTCCTCCTCACCCACAGAGAATGCCACCACCGGAACATCCGTGGCTTTCAGGCCCTGGTTCGCTAACTCTTTATAGAATGGAACGTTAGAATCCCCGTTGATGGTCGATACCACCGCCGTTTTTCCCCCTGCGGCGAATTTTTTAATACTGGCAACAATGGTCTGGTAATCGCTGTGTCCGAATGGGGTATACACTTCTTCGATGTCTTTATCGGCCACGCCTTTCGAATGCAAAAAGGCGCGTAAAATTTTGTTAGTCGTACGCGGATAGACATAGTCCGTACCCAGCAGGTAGAAGCGCTTAGCGCTGCCGCCGTCCTCACTCATCAGATACTCAACCGCCGGGATCGCCTGCTGATTAGGCGCAGCGCCGGTATAGAAGACGTTAGGCGACATCTCCTCACCTTCATATTGCACCGGGTAAAACAGCAGACCGTTCAATTCTTCAAATACCGGTAAAACCGATTTACGCGAAACCGATGTCCAGCAACCGAAAACCGCCGCTACCTTGTCCTGGCTCAGTAACTGACGTGCTTTTTCAGCAAATAACGGCCAGTTCGAAGCCGGGTCAACCACCACCGGTTCCAGCTTTTTGCCCAACACACCGCCCTGCGCATTGATTTCATTAATAGTCATCAACGCCACATCTTTCAGCGGCGTTTCGGAAATAGCCATGGTGCCGGATAACGAATGCATGATGCCAACCTTAATAGTGTCGGCCGCCTGAACACTAAAACTCATTCCCATTGCGACAACAGAGGCGGAAAGCGCAAAAGCTTTTAAAAATGTACGACGCTGCATAGTTTCACTCCTGAAATTAGTCTTGTTGAAAGCTCCGGTGCAGCCGGGCAGACAAAACGGTGCAAATTAAGGGTATTCAGAAGTGATAAGGCAAAAACGATGCCAGATATTAAAACATCATATAAAATCAATGAATTAGAATTTTAGGCACAAAAATCAGTATTAATTTTTGCCGCCAGAAGGATTAATCGCGTGAAAGATTGAACCACAATGAGACAACTCTGCATTATAAACGTGCAACAATCTGTGTCTGTCACACACGGTCATAACGGCGCGCCCCGGTATAAAAACATGGTTATTTGTTCGCAGATAACCGAGCTTTGTCACTATTATTTATTTTTCCCGACGTAATCACGTCAAAATTTTACTTTTCCGCCGAAATAATCACACAGTTCAGCCTTTGTTTAAGATTGAATTGCTACTATAGTCATAAGCGAGGTGAACTTAAGGTAAGAGAGGAAACTCACAAATAAAGGAGCATTTACTATGCTGGGTAATATGAATATTTTTATGGCTGTTCTGGGAATTATTTTATTTTCCGGTTTCCTGGCCGCGTATTTTAGCCACAGATGGGATGATTGATGAACGGAGATAGTCCTGAACCGACCCGGCCCCTTGCTGCGTAGCTGCACAAGGGGCCATTTTTTTACCTGAATTCCCCCTCCCGGCACCTTTTCCCTGATGTACAGATAAAAAAAACCGCCGGATAAACCAGCGGTAAATGCTTGCATGGATAGATTTGTGTTTTGCTTTTATACGCTACCTGGCAATTCCCTGCGAAGATAACGGATAGTTGGCTAATCTATCATCGACAACCCCAATGAACGTTAAACGAAACGTAACTACCTTCTATAAGTCATGTTGGCCGCTAATGAGATTCTTGCAAACCGTACAGTAATCCATGTCATCGCAATGGTTATAAAATGAGCTATTTATTGCTTCATAGTGTATGGTAAGCACCCCATCACAAGGACAATCAATATGTCGATACTCAAAGATATTAAGATGCGTACTTTACGACCAGTGAAAAGTACCTGTCCTCACTGCTGCCGCCAGTCAATGCACAGCCTGTCGAGAATAAAAAACAACATAACGTTAGTCTGCCCCAACTGCGGCAATACCTACCTTCCTTCCCAAAGCAAACCAGTCAAGTAACGTAAGAACAGGAAAACAATGCCGACCTTTCACCAGCAGCACTCCCTACCCGAGCGTCTCTATGAGATGCAAGGCATCAATACCCAACAACGATTCATTTTGCTAAAGAAAAAATCCAGCTAACAACCGGGCAGCACGCCCGGTTCAATTTTCTGGCTGACCTGTCTTAAGCGCTCAAACCACGATGTTCCAGCATGGGTTCCATGCGCGGATCACGCCCGCTCCACTGGCGATAAAGTTCAGTTAAATCAGTGCTGTTTCCGCGGGACAAAATTGCTTCGCGGAATTTCTGTCCGTTTTCACGGGTTAATCCGCCCTGCTCTACGAACCACTGATAGCCGTCATCGGCCAGCATTTGCGTCCACAGATAGGCATAATAACCTGCGGCATAACCGCCACCGAAGATATGGGCAAAATAACTGCTGCGATAACGCGGCGGCACGGCCTTGAGATCCAAACCTTCCGCCGCCAGCGCCTGCTGTTCAAATTGATCGACCGGATGAGATGACTCGCTCAACTCCAGAGAGTGCCAGCGCATATCCAGCAATGCAGCGCTGAGCAGTTCGGTCATGTCGTAACCTTTGTTAAACAGACTGGCCCGCTGCATTTTATCCCGCAATGCCTGCGGCATTTGCTCCCCGGTATCAACATGTCGGGCAAAACGGGCAAAGACTTGAGGATGGCTCGCCCAGTGTTCGTTGATCTGTGAAGGAAACTCGACAAAATCACGCGGAGTGTTGGTCCCAGAAAGCGTGGCATAACGCTGAGTGGCGAACAGACCGTGCAATGTATGGCCAAATTCATGAAATAGCGTAATAACATCATCCCACAGCAGCAATGCAGGCTGATCCTGCGCAGGTTTTTGATAATTACAGACGTTGTAAATAACCGGTCTGGTTTCGTTAAGCAGCGATTGCTCAACAAAATTGCCCATCCAGGCTCCGCCGCTTTTTGATTCCCGGGCAAAGAAATCACCGTAAAATAGCGCCAACCCTACGCCATCATGATCGAATATTTCCCATACCCGACCATCCGGGTGATAAACCGGAATGTCGAATCGTTCAACGAATTTGATGCCAAAGAGTTGATTGGCCGTCCAGAAAACGCCCTCGTTCAGCACCGAATCCAGGGCAAAGTAAGGTTTGAGCTGTGCCTCATCCAGGTCATATTTCTCACGACGGACCTGCTCGGCATAAAACGACCAGTCCCAGGCCTCGGCGCTAAACGACTCGTGTTCTTGAAAGATAACGTTCTGGATTTCAGCCTGCTCATCCAACGCCCGCGCCCGCGCGGCTGGAACAATAGATCGCATAAATGTCAGTGCCGCTTCCGGCGTTTTTGCCATCTGGTCGGCAATTTTCCAGGCTGCGTAATTGGCAAAACCAAGCAGTTGCGCCTGCTGCATCCGGATTGCTACCAGTCGCTGAATAATAGCCCGCGTGTCGTTGCCATCATCATTTTCAGCCCGCATCCATGCGCGGGTGAACAGTTTTTCGCGGGTCTGACGATCGCGTAAAACCGCAAGCGCCGGTTGCTGTGTTGTGTTTAATAGCGGGATAACCCAACGCGCTTCAAACCCTTTCGCCCTTGCAGCTTCGGCAGCAACGGCAATTTCTTCTGTGCTCAGCCCCTCCAGATGCCGGATATCATCCACCACCATAGCACCTGACGTGTTGGCTGCCAGCAACCGTTGATTGAACTGGCTGGTCAGCGTGGCTGACTCCGTATTGAGCGCTTTAAGTTTGGCTTTATCGGTCTCGTTCAGACGGGCGCCGGCCAGTACAAAACGCTGATACACAACATCCAGCAGACGTATTGATTCGCTATCCAGACTTAGCGTACCACGCCGTTGCCAGACAGCTTCGACACGGGCGAAAAGCGCGCCATTGAGATAAATATCATTGGCAAGGTTCGCCAGCTCTGCGGAAAACTCTTCGTCAAGGCGCTGTAGTTCATCGTTGGTGTGCGCCGCCGTCATCGCGAAGAAAACGCTGGTCACACGCGTGAGCAGCCCCCCGCTTTGTTCAAGCGCCAGCAACGTATTAGCAAAATCAGGAACCTGTGAGTTTTGCACAATAGCGTCGATCTCGGCGCGTTTTTGCCGCACGCCTTCATCAAACGCTGGACGATAATGCTGCACGTCGATCTGATCAAACTGCGGCGCCTGATACGGCAATGTGCTGTGGTGTAAAAATGGATTCGTTAACGACATCTTTCACTCCTGAAAACGATTTGTTTACCAGAGTAGACTTCCCGGGAATCGACCGCAATCGCGTTAAGCAGGAATAGCTCTGAACGGAAATGACGTGCTATGGTAGTACTACATAAAAAGCGTTGAGGAACAGTGAGATGATCGTTTTAGTAACCGGAGCAACCGCAGGTTTTGGTGAGTGCATTACGCGTCGTTTTATTGAGAATGGGCATAAAGTTATTGCCACCGGACGCCGCCAGGAGCGTCTGCAGGAACTCAAAGATGAGCTGGGTGACCGCCTCTATACCGCGCAACTGGACGTGCGTAATCGTGCATCAATTGAAGAGATGCTGAACGCCTTACCTGCTGAATGGCGCGATATTGATGTTCTGGTCAACAACGCGGGTCTGGCGCTGGGCCTTGAGCCAGCCCACAAGGCCAGCGTTGAAGACTGGGAAAATATGATCGACACCAACAACAAAGGCCTGGTTTATATGACCCGTGCCGTTCTGCCAGGCATGGTTGAGCGCAACCGCGGTCATATTATCAATATCGGTTCCACCGCGGGAAGTTGGCCATACGCTGGCGGGAACGTCTACGGTGCGACCAAAGCGTTTGTTCGCCAGTTTAGCCTGAATTTACGTACTGACTTACACGGCACTGCGATTCGCGTTACCGACATTGAACCGGGTCTGGTTGGCGGTACGGAATTCTCTAACGTACGTTTCAAAGGCGATGATGCTAAAGCTGAAAAAGCCTACGAAAATACCACTGCGCTGACCCCGCAAGATGTTACAGAAGCGGTATGGTGGGTGGCGTCTTTACCCGCTCATGTCAACATTAACACCCTTGAAATGATGCCTGTCACACAGTCTTTTGCCGGACTGAGTATTCATCGGAGCTAATTTCTCTGCCCGGCCTTGCGCCGGGTATAGATAGCCTGAAATAAGTGATAAGATCTCCGGGTTAACTCTCTAAAAAGTAAGAATGAATGACCGTAGAAACGCAGCTCAACCCTACACAACCGGTAAATCAACAGATTTACCGTATTCTTCGTCGAGATATCGTGCACTGTCTGATTGCACCCGGTACGCCGCTGTCGGAGAAAGAGGTTTCCGTACGCTTTAATGTGTCACGCCAGCCGGTACGAGAAGCATTCATCAAACTGGCAGAGAACGGTCTGATTCAGATCCGCCCGCAGCGTGGCAGCTACGTAAACAAAATTTCGCTGTCGCAGGTGCAGAACGGCTGTTTTGTTCGCCAGGCAATTGAATGTGCCGTGGTCCGCCGCGCCGCATCACTGATCACCGATAAACAGTGCTATCAGCTCGAACAAAATCTGCATCAGCAGCGCATTGCGATTGATCGAAAACAAATCAATGATTTCTTCCTGCTTGATGACGAATTTCATCAGAAACTGGCTTTAATCGCCGAGTGCCAGCTCGCCTGGGACACCGTTGAGAATATTAAGGCCACGATTGACCGCGTTCGTTATATGAGCCTGGATCATATCTCTCCGCCTGAAATGCTGCTGCGTCAGCATCACGATATTTTTACCGCACTTGAGAAACATGATGGCGATGCCGTTGAGCGCGCAATGATGCTGCATCTCCAGGAAATTGGTGAGTCCGTTCAGCTAATCCGTCAGGAAAATAGCGACTGGTTCAGCGAAGATTAATATTACGCTCACCTCACACCGAGGTGAGTTTCTCCTGCCTTCCCCTCTCCCGCACATCTGCATAAAAAAAGCTGTGATTTTGATCGAAAACAAAAAAAATCATTAACGAGAAGCGTATTTATATTGCGCCCGTTACGTGGGACTAGAGCCCACGGGCTTTGACGGTAAGTTGGAAAGGAGAAAACACCATGAAAACATACGATCGTAACCGTAACGCAATCACCACTGGCAGCCGCGTCATGATTAGCGACACCGGACTTACAGGCCGCATTACAGCGATAGATACCGATGGCCTGACCGCTGAGCAAATTCGCCGCGGGAAAACAGTGGAAATCGAAGGGTGTGAAGGTAAATATGCTCCCCTCGAACTGATTCGTTTGGGCATGAACTAATTGGTGTGAATGCCAGAAAACAATGCGCCATCTGGCCCGTTTATAGCCAGATGGCGACTTAAATGATGTTCTCGTTACTTCAGTTTTGCAGCATACTTCGCAACGGTTGCTTTCGCCCCTTCAGCCAGTAAAGCAAGATAGGCTTGTGTGACCTGGTTCTTGAACAATTCTACCTGCGGCAGTTCACGACCAAAAATAGCATCGATCGCCAGCAGCGCCTGGACACGATCTTCGCCCTCGTTACTGCTATGCACCGCTTTCTGGATCACCGGTAACAGCGGATCGCTGATTTCAATCGACTGGCCCTGATCATCCACACCGCCGACGTAACGCATCCAGCCAGCCACGCCCAGCGCCAGCAGTTCAAAGTGGCTACCGTGCACAATGTGCCAGCGAATGGAGTCCAGCATACGCTGCGGCAGTTTTTGACTGCCGTCCATCGCGATCTGCCAGGTGCGATGGCGCAGTGCCGGGTTGCTGTAACGCTCAATTAACAGATCGGCATAGTGCGGAAGATCCACACCTTTCACTTTTAACGTGGGCGCTTGTTCCTGCAACATCAGCGCACGCGCGGCGAGGCGATAGTTTTCATCGCCCATGCAATCGTTAATGTGCTGATATCCCGCCAGATACCCCAGATAAGCAAGGAAAGAGTGGCTGCCGTTGAGCATACGCAGTTTCATCTCTTCAAACGGAATGACATCAGCAACCAGCTCCGCTCCCGCCTTCTCCCATTCAGGGCGGCCAGCGACAAAGTTATCTTCTATAACCCACTGACGGAACGGTTCACATGCCACGCCTGCCGGGTCGCGTACGCCGGTAATGTGTTCAATTTTGTCCAGCGTATCCTGGGTAACTGCAGGGACAATGCGGTCAACCATTGTCGACGGGAATGTGACATGTTGTTCGATCCACGCAGCCAGTTCCGCATCCACCGCCCGGGCATACGCGGTGACAACATTGCGCATTACATGACCGTTTTCCGGCATGTTGTCGCAGGACATCACGGTAAAAGCGGGTAACCCCGCAGCTTTGCGTCGTGCAAGCGCCTCAACCACAACGCCTGGCGCAGTTTTTGGCTGTTTTGGGTTTTGTAGATCGGCGGCAATCATCGGGTTGTCTAACATCAATTGACCGGTCGCCGGAGAATGGCAATACCCTTTCTCGGTAATGGTCAGGGAAACAATCGCAACCTGCGGTTCACTCATCGCAGCCAGTACGCTTTCCAGACCATCAACCTGCGCATGCAGCGCATTTTTCACCACGCCCACGACTCTTGCAGTCCATGCATCCGCAGACATTTCTGCAACGGTATACAGGTTATCTTGCTGTTTCAGATCGGCAATCTGCTGCTCGCCGCCAATCAGGTTCACTTCGCAATAGCCCCAGTCACTGCCGTGATCCGCAGCGAGAATGTCAGCGTAAACCCCCTGATGTGCGCGGTGAAATGCGCCAAACCCCAGATGAACAATACGCGGGACCAATTTTGTACGATCGTAGTCGGGAAGTGCAGCCTTTGCCGTTAAGAGCTTGTTTTGCATGGTATGACCTACTTATCAATGAAATCAGGATTGATTCAGAGTAACGCCTGTATGGTTGTATGTTTTGATTTGCATTAAGCTTTTAATGATTGGTATGACATCACTTAAAGCTGTGTACCATAAAAGGTAAATTTGGCGGCATATTGCCGCCAAAGGATATTAATGTTTCTGCCACTGCTGGTATTCACGTTTAAGCCTTTGCGGTGCAGTTTCCGGCATCATCAGCAAACCAATAACTGAGATGACGCCAAGTACAATCACATAGGTTGCGAGTCCATAATAATGTCCACCAGTTACTTGCAGAATTTTTACTGCTACTAAACCAAGAATCCCACTACCAATTAGCGATCCCAACTGCCAAATTAATGCTATTCCGCTACAACGAATATGAGTCGGGAAAAGCTCTGGGAAATAAGATGCCTGAGGTGCATAACACATACTATGCCCAACGCTCAGTACCAGGATCATTACTATTTGCGTAAGCCAAAAGCTATCCTGATTGATTGCAAGGAAGAAAGGAATAATCATAACAACCTGGAGCAATGCGCCGATAATATAAACTGGTTTACGCCCAATTTTGTCGCATAGCGAGCCCATCATCGGTATTGCAATTATTTCTATAATCACCGCAACAATCATTGTCTCCATCAAGATATTTGGATCGAGATTGTTTGCCTTACCGTATGCAAGGACAATCACTGTAAACATTGCAAATGTGCAGGCCTCAATCAGCTTCGCACATACTCCCTTAACGACAATTCCCGGAAAATCACGGATAACTTCAACTAATGGACGTGATTCTTCTGCTTTTGTCTCCCTAATCTGAGCAAAGACTGGTGATTCATCAATTTTTAAGCGGATAAATAACCCAACAATAACCAGCAACAGACTTAACAGGAACGGTATACGCCACCCGTAATCCATCATTGCCTCTGGAGAAAGTGTGGCATTTAACAACGCAAAGAGTGCTAACGGCAGAAGAAAACCAACTGGGGCACCGATTTGAACCCAACTCGAAAAAAATCCACGATGTTTGGGCTCAGAATATTCAGCAGTCATCAATACTGCACCGGCTTGTTCTCCTCCAACACCAAAGCCCTGTAATACACGAATAAATATAAGTAAAGCTGGAGCCCATACACCTATTTTTTCATATGTAGGTAACAACCCAATACAGAATGTCCCTAAGCCAACGATTAATATAGTAATAACCAGTGCTTTTTTGCGCCCGACCTTATCGCCAATATGCCCAAAGACAATTCCTCCTAATGGTCTAGCCAGGAAACCAACGGCATAGGTTGCAAAAGCAGCCAGCGTACTAATTAACGGATCGTCACTTGGGAAAAATAAATGACCAAAAAAGAGTACGGCTGCTGTCCCATATGCAAAGAAGTCATAGTATTCGGCAGCAGTACCAATTGCGGAGGCTGAAGCCACTCTGCGAATAATGGGTTTATTATCTACGTTATTTTTAATATCGACTGAACTAACCATAAGTTTTACCTTCTGTAGGGTATTGAGTTAATCAACATCTTTCGTACGTAAAATTTATATTTACCAGTTCCACAACGTGCCATCTTCCAGACGAGCAACAGGCAGATATGCAGGGTCATACGGATATTTCGCCGCCAGCATTTCGTCAAACTCGATCCCAAGACCTGGTTTGTCTCCAGGATGCATATAGCCGTTATCAAAGGTCCAGTTGTGCGGGAACACTTCCAACATTTGCTCGGAATACCCCATATATTCCTGTACGCCGAAGTTCGGCACCCACAGATCAAAGTGCAACGCAGCGGCCATGCATACTGGAGACAGATCGGAAGGTCCATGCGAACCGGTACGTACCTGATACAGCGACGCGAAATCGGCAATTCGACGCATGCCAGTGATACCGCCCGCATGGGTGATGGTGGTGCGGATATAGTCGATCAATTGCTCTTCGATAAGCTGTTTGCAGTCCCAGATGCTGTTGAAAACTTCCCCTACCGCAATCGGCGTGACCGTATGCTGGCGGATCAGGCGGAAGCATTCCTGGTTTTCAGCCGGGGTTGGGTCTTCCATCCAGAACAGACGGTATTGCTCGATGCTTTTGCCGAAACGGGCCGCTTCAATTGGCGTCAGACGGTGGTGCATATCGTGCAAAAGATGTTCGTTGAAACCAAACTTGTCGCGCACGGCTTCAAACAGTGTTGGTGTGAAATCGAGGTACTTCTCCGTTGACCATAACTGCTCTTCTGGCCACTGCCCTTTGGTGGCGGGTTCGTAGGCCAGTCCTTTGCCTTTAGACATACCGTAAGTGGTTTTCATACCCGGCACGCCGCACTGCACGCGAATTGCTTTAAAGCCCATCTCTTTATGGCGCGCATAATCTTCGAGTACGTCATCAACGGTATGGCCTGTGGTGTGACAGTAAACCATAACGCCTTCACGAGATGCACCGCCGAGCAGCTGGTACAACGGCATATTCGCCGCTTTCGCTTTGATGTCCCACAATGCCATATCCACCGCGGAAATCGCCGACATGGTGACCGGACCACGACGCCAGTACGCACCTTTGTAGAAAAACTGCCAGATATCCTCAATTCGGTGCGCATCGCGACCAATCAGCTGCGGACAAACATGATCTTTCAGATAGGACGCTACGGATAACTCACGTCCGTTTAAAGTGGCATCTCCCAGCCCAGTGATCCCATCGTCTGTCGTAATTTTCAACGTGACAAAATTACGCCCCGGACAGGTGACAAACACTTCAGCCCCAACAATCTTCATCTCTTATTCCTTGCATTTGTTCTTGTGATGCAGGAAATTTACCCAACTGAGCTACTACCATACAAGTATGAAGATCAAAAAAGCGCTGATTGATCACAAAAAAGGCGCTATGCGCGCCCCCATCCAACCACAATAATCAGCATGCCGCACAGGGCCACCAGCGCACCTGACCAGTCGTACAGGCTAAGTTTTACGCCGTCAACAATGCGTAGCCAAAGCAACGCAGTCACCACGTAAACTCCACCATAGGCCGCGTACACACGCCCACTTGCTGCCGGATGCAGCGTCAGTAACCAGACGAATAAGGCCAGTGACATCCCGGCGGGTATCAGCAGCCAGGCCGTAGCCCCTCGCTTAAGCCAGAGCCAGGGTAAAAAGCAGCCAATGATTTCGCATAACGCGGTGATGAAAAAAAGGAATGTGGTCTTAAGCATTGATGTTATTCAGTTACCTTCGGTTTAACCATGATACGACAGAATGTCGTTAGCGTATCCATCACCGCAGAGTGGGTATGCCCGCAAGCCAGAATAGTGTAGAATTTAGCCCTGTTTTATTGTTTTTTCCCTTTCCCATAAAAGGAATTCACCATGAATATTACACTGACCAAACGCCTGTGCCTGACGGCTATGCTGACGCTGGCTGCGGCTGTGTACACCTCTTCCGCATTTGCTGAAACCAGTAAATTGATCATTGAATCCGGGGACAGTGCGCAAAGTCGTCAACAGGCAGCAATGGAAAAGGAACAATGGAACGATACGCGTCAGTTACGCCAGAAGGTCAACAAGCGTGTAGAGAAAGAGTGGGACAAAACCGACGCAGCTTTCGATAGCCGTGATAAGTGCGAACAGAGCGCTAATATTAATGCGTACTGGGAGCCCAACACCCTGCGCTGCCTCGACCGACGCACTGGCCGCACCGTTGCCCCATAATGATTGCACTTTGAAAGATATTGAAAGGATACGATATGACTAGCGCCCTCAGTGTTAAGCTGCGCCCGCTGGAGCGTGAAGATTTACGATTTGTCCATCAGCTTGATAACAACGCCAGCGTAATGCGTTACTGGTTTGAAGAACCTTACGAAGCATTTGTTGAGCTGTCAGATCTGTATGACAAGCATATTCACGACCAAAGCGAACGTCGCTTTGTTGTGGAATGCGACGGTGAAAAAGCCGGACTGGTGGAGCTGGTTGAAATTAACCATGTGCACCGCCGGGCAGAATTCCAGATCATTAT
Source organism: Citrobacter sp. wls826 (assembly GCF_005281245.1). Classification (NCBI taxonomy): domain Bacteria; kingdom Pseudomonadati; phylum Pseudomonadota; class Gammaproteobacteria; order Enterobacterales; family Enterobacteriaceae; genus Citrobacter; species Citrobacter sp. wls826. The sequence continues at coordinate 86,164 of NZ_SZWS01000048.1, read as the reverse complement.
TTCGCCGGAATATCAGGGCAAAGGTTTGGCTTCCCGGGCTGCTAAGCTGGCGATGGATTACGGCTTTACCGTACTTAACTTATATAAGCTGTATCTGATCGTTGATAAAGAGAACGAAAAAGCCATCCACATCTACCGTAAACTCGGCTTTATGGTCGAAGGCGAGCTGATTCATGAATTCTTTATCAACGGTCAATACCGCAACACTATCCGCATGTGTATCTTCCAGCAGCAGTATCTGGCAGAACATAAAACGTCAGGTCCCAACCTGCTGCAACCTACCGCTCAATAAAGACTGACTAATAGTAATCGATGGTGTTTTCAATCGAGTAATGGTGTTCAACTGCCGGCTTCACGCTCTCGTCAACGATAACAAGCTGGCAGTTGACCGGATTAGCATAGTCATCATACTTGCACGTTTGTTTTACATTACCTAACGGATGGTTATTGAGCAGACTTACCGCGGTGTAATCCAGCTTCTTCAAGGGGTCAACCGACGGTTTGGCATCAACCTGCAAGGTATTGTCCTTATTGACGGTGGTTTTGCCCAGCGGGTAACCTTCCGCATCATAGCGATATTGCACCTTCATCTCTTTTCCCGTGGCGGAAACGACAAAACCGTTATCGTCGGTATCCCATACCACGCCCGCCGCAGGCAGTTCTGCTAACTGACATTTACCCTGTAAGCGGATCCGTTTTTCCAGCGTTTTGGCGTCCCGGTAATAGTTAGCATCAAGGACCAGCGCCATGCCGGTATTGCTTTCAATATCATGCAATTCAAGCGTATCGAAGCACCCTTCCTGTGAGAGCGTACCGACAACGCGCTTGGTGACTACACCTTTGTCATTAAGCAGCGTCTGGCTGAAATCTTTTACTGGCCCGCGCAGCGGATCGAAATCAAATTCATTGGAAAAACTGGCCATTTCCGGCGTAAAGGAATCCAGGCCTTTGGCGTTATCACACCCGGCCAGCACGACGCACAGGAAACCTAATAAGATCTTTTTCTTCACATTTTTCACCGGGATAAGAAGATAATTCTCAATCATATTAGCAAATACAGTTATTTACACCAGAAATGCTAATCTTAGTCCAGGTCGATCATAAAGGAGCTGATGATGAAATACATAACAGGAATTGCCGCGCTCTTACTGGCCGTCGCGTCCCCGCAGGTTTTGGCGGCACCGGCGTCATGTGAACGTGTGAAAAGTGATATCGAACAGCGCATCATTAATAATGGCGTTGCTGAATCTAGCTTTACGCTGAACATTGTTCCCAACGATCAGGCCGATCAGCCTGATTCACTGGTCGTGGGACATTGTGCAAACGATACGCACAAAATTCTCTATACCCGAACCAACAGTGGCAACGCCCCTGCCAATAGCACCCCTGCCCAGGACGGGCACGTCGCCGAACCGCAATAAATCACGCCCTCCGTGCGCGGAGGGTCACTCCAGTTTGATATGCATTAAGATGACATACCCATAAGTGGGTAAACTCAAACCATTATTAGCATGCTATTAATTTCGTTATAGAAATTAATATATAGCGATAACTATAATGGGGTGAGTAATGTCAAAAACTGAGCAATATGGAGGCATTAGCCGCAGGACGTTAGTGAAATCCTCGGCAATCGGTTCACTGGCGCTTGCCGCGGGTGGGTTGTCGTTACCTTTCGGAATGCGCACTGCCGCCGCAGCGGTACAGCAGGCGATACAACCCGTTGAAGAAAAAGTGGTTTGGGGCGCTTGTTCCGTAAATTGCGGCAGCCGTTGTGCCCTGCAACTCCACGTTAAAGATAATGAAGTCGTATGGGTGGAGTCCGATACGACCGGGGACGATATTTATGGTCAACACCAGGTTCGCGCCTGTTTGCGTGGGCGCTCAATCCGTCGACGGATCAATCATCCGGATCGCCTGAATTACCCCATGAAGCGCGTAGGCAAACGCGGTGAAGGTAAATTTGAGCGTATAACCTGGCAGGAAGCACTGGACACCATCAGTGCCAGTTTGAAAAATACCGTGCACAAATACGGTAACGAGGCCGTGTATATCAACTACACCTCTGGCATTGTAGGCGGCAACATTACTCGCTCCTCCCCTTATGCCTCGCTGGTCGCTCGCCTGATGAACTGCTATGGCGGATTCCTGAGTCATTACGGCACCTACAGTACCGCACAAATCGCGGCGGCAATGCCTTATACCTATGGTTCAAACGAAGGCAACAGCACCTCCGATATCGAAAACACGAAGCTGGTGGTGATGTTCGGCAATAATCCCGCCGAGACGCGTATGAGCGGAGGTGGAATCACTTACTTCCTGGAACAGGCCAGGGAGCGCTCTAATGCCCGGATGATCGTCATCGACCCGCGTTATACCGATACCGCAGCGGGTCGTGAAGATGAATGGATCCCTATTCGTCCAGGCACCGATGCCGCATTAGTAGCCGGAATCGCCTGGGTCCTGATTCACGAAGATCTCGTTGACCAGACGTTTCTGGATACATACTGCATCGGTTACGACGAGAAAACCCTGCCCGCCGACGCACCCGCTAATGGGCACTACAAAGCCTATATTTTGGGCAACGGTGATGACGGTATCGCTAAAACTCCCCAGTGGGCCTCACATGTTACCGGGATCCCAGCCGAGCGCATTATCAAACTGGCTCGGGAAATCGGCAGTACAAAACCCGCATATATTTGTCAGGGCTGGGGTCCGCAACGCCAGGCTAACGGCGAGCTGACCTCACGCGCAATCGCGATGCTGCCGATCCTGACTGGCAACGTTGGCATCAACGGCGGCAATAGCGGTGCACGAGAATCAACCTACACCATCACGATTGAGCGTATGCCGCTGCCAGAGAATCCCATTAAGACCCAGATATCCTGCTTTAGCTGGACCAACGCAATCGTCCGGGGCCCGGAAATGACCGCTACCCGCGATGGCGTACGTGGGAAAGATAAGCTCGACGTGCCGATTAAATTTATCTGGAACTACGCGGGCAACACCATCACCAATCAGCACTCAGATATCAATAAAACGCATGAGATCCTTCAGGACGACACGAAATGCGAAATGATTGTGGTCATCGAAAACTTCATGACCTCTTCGGCCAAATATGCCGATATTCTGCTGCCTGATTTAATGACCGTCGAACAAGAAGACATCATTCCTAACGATTATGCAGGCAACATGGGTTACCTCATTTTTATTCAACCCGCGACGTCGCCTAAGTTCGAGCGCAAACCGATCTACTGGATAATGAGTGAAGTCGCAAAACGTCTTGGCGATGATGTCTATCAACGGTTTACTGAAGGCCGAACACAGGAGCAGTGGCTTCAGTATCTGTATGCAAAAATGCTGGCTAAAGACCCCGCGCTCCCGACTTATGACGAGCTGAAAAAAATGGGGATCTATAAACGCAAAGATCCTAACGGACACTTTGTCGCCTATAGAAAATTCCGCGAGGATCCACAGGCCAACCCGCTCAAAACACCGTCTGGCAAGATTGAAATTTACTCCAGCCGACTGGCGAAGATTGCCAGTACATGGGAACTGCAAAAGGACGAGGTAATCAGTCCGCTTCCCGTTTATGCTTCCACATTTGAAGGCTGGGATGATCCGAAACGCAGTTCATTCCCGCTGCAGATGTTTGGTTTCCACTACAAATCCCGCACCCACTCCAGTTACGGCAATATCGATGTTCTCCAGGCATCCTGTCGTCAGGAAGTATGGATCAATCCCGTCGATGCCCAAAAACGGGGGATTGCAAATGGCGATATGGTGCGAGTCTTTAACGATCGCGGTGAACTGCGTATCCCGGCAAAAGTAACGCCACGAATTTTGCCCGGAGTAAGCGCAATGGGCCAGGGTGCATGGCACGATGCCGATATGGCTGGCGATAAGATTGACCATGGCGCCTGCGTCAATACGCTGACAACTCAGCGCCCGTCGCCGCTGGCAAAAGGCAACCCACAGCATACTAACCTGGTCGAGATCGAGAAGGCATAAGGACTAACCCATGACAACTCAGTATGGATTTTTTATTGATTCCAGCCGTTGCACGGGGTGTAAAACCTGCGAGCTGGCCTGCAAAGATTACAAGGATCTCACTCCCGACGTCAGTTTCCGGCGTATTTACGAATACGCTGGAGGCGACTGGCTGGAAGATAACGGCGTCTGGCAACAGAATGTCTTCGCCTATTACCTCTCCATTGCCTGTAACCACTGCGAAGATCCGGCCTGCACCAAGGTTTGCCCCAGCGGCGCTATGCATAAGCGTGAAGATGGTTTTGTGGTGGTGGATGAAGACGTATGCATAGGCTGTCGCTACTGCCACATGGCCTGCCCTTACGGCGCACCGCAGTACAATGCCGCCAAAGGTCATATGACCAAGTGCGATGGCTGTCATGACCGCGTGGCCGACGGCAAAAAGCCCATCTGCGTCGAGTCCTGTCCGCTGCGCGCGCTGGACTTTGGTCCAATTGATGAGCTGCGCAAAAAGCACGGTGAACTGGCGGCGGTCGCTCCGCTGCCAGGTGCGCACTTCACCAAACCGAACATTGTGATCAAACCCAACGCCAATAGCCGCCCGACCGGGGATACCACGGGTTATCTGGCGAATCCGCAGGAGGTGTAACATGGGCAATGGATGGCATGAATGGCCGCTGGTCCTGTTTACGGTGCTGGGCCAGTGCGTGGCCGGAGCGCTGATAGTGAGTGGTTATGGCTGGCTGACCGCTAAAGACGAGGTGGCAAAACAACGTATCGTGCGCAGCATGTTTTTTCTGTGGCTGGTGATGGGCATCGCCTTTCTCGCCTCGGTAATGCACCTGGGTTCGCCACTGCGCGCCTTTAACTCGCTGAACAGAGTTGGCGCATCTGCGCTGAGTAACGAAATCGCCAGTGGTTCACTGTTTTTCGCCGTCGGTGGCCTGTGGTGGCTGGTGGCGTTTCTCGGTAAAATGCCCGCAGTGTTAGGTAAAATCTGGCTGCTGGTGGGCATGCTGCTGGGTCTGGTATTTGTGCTGGCGATGACCAGCGTCTACCAGATAGACACTGTCCCGACCTGGTATAACGGCTACACTACGGTGGCATTTTTTATGACGATGTTGCTGAGCGGACCGCTGTTTGCCGCCCTGCTACTGCGTGCTGCGGGTGTTTCCTCTGGCACCGCCAGATTCGCCTACGTGAGCGTTTTGGCCCTACTGGTGATCGTGGCGGTTATTGTTCTGCAGGGACTGTCACTCGGCGGGATCCACAGTTCGGTACAATCCGCCAGCGCGCTGGTTCCCGACTACGGAAGCTTGCAGGTCTGGCGCATCATTCTGCTGGCCGCCGGTCTGGGCTGCTGGATATGCCCGCTGATCCGTCGTAAAGCACCATCCGTCGGCGGCCTGGCGCTGGGCTTAGTGTTAGTCCTCGCCGGTGAAATCATTGGCCGCGGATTGTTTTACGGTTTACATATGACAGTCGGAATGGCTGTTGCAGGTTAACTTTCGGGTGCGGGGCAACCCGCACTGTTCAGGATTGTTTGCATGACCCATTTTTCGCAAGGTGACAACTTTTCTACCGCGGCGCGCGTACTCGGCGCACTGTTTTACTATGCGCCAGATAGCGCGGAAGCCTCTGCATTAGTCAGCGCGTTAAGAGCCGATGGCTGGCAGGCGCAGTGGCCGCTCGATCAGGCAATGCTTTTCCCGCTGGCAGCACGGCTACAAGCCGAGGTCGATGAGCCTCTCCCGCAGGCCTGGCAACGCCTGTTTGTCGGTCCATATGCGCTACCCTCTCCGCCCTGGGGATCTGTCTGGCTGGATCGCGAAAACGTGTTGTTTGGCGACTCTACGCTGGCACTTCGTCAGTGGATGCGGGACAACGGCATCCAGTTTGCCATGCAGCAAAATGAGCCAGAAGATCACTTTGGTTCACTGCTGTTGCTGACGGCCTGGCTTGCTGAAAATGAACGCCACATCGAGTGCGAACAGCTGCTGGCCTGGCATCTGTTCCCGTGGTCATCCCGCTTCCTTGATGTGTTTATCGAAAAAGCTGATCACCCGTTTTACCAGGCGCTGGGGGAGCTGGCCCGTCTGACGCTGGCGCAATGGCAGTCGCAGTTACTGATCCCGATAGCCGATAAGCCACTTTTTCGTTAGTTTCACCACAGGCAGGATGTGTCCTGCCTGTGTAGCATCCTGTTGCGCACGCTGAGCTTTTGCTTCTGTTGCCAAATAGCCGCAAAATAAAGCGTCTGAAATTTCCTGTCTGGCCACTCATGCATCATTTACATGCTTATCCTGACCTGCGCGCCATGTTCCGCCGCCTGCTGATTGCTGCGGTGATTGGTATCCTTGCTGCGTTGGCCGTCGCAGGATTTCGCCACGCCATGCTCCTTCTTGAATGGTTGTTCCTGAGCAATGACACAGGGAGTCTGGTCAACGCGGCAACAAACCTTTCCCCTGTAAGACGCATGCTGACACCTGCGTTAGGAGGGCTGGCGGCGGGTGTGCTGCTTTGGGGATGGCAAACGTTCAACCGGTTACGCCCGCAGGCTCCCACTGATTACATGGAAGCCTTGCAAACTAACGGACAATTTGACGTCAGTGCAAGCCTGGTGAAATCGCTGGCCTCGTTACTGGTCGTCTCCAGCGGGAGTGCCATCGGGCGCGAAGGTGCCATGATTTTACTGGCAGCGCTGGCAGCCTCCAGCTTTGCTCAACGCTTCACCCCGCGCACAGAATGGAAGTTATGGATTGCCTGCGGAGCCGCTGCGGGTATGGCCGGAGCGTATCATGCCCCACTGGCGGGCAGTCTATTTATTGCTGAAGTGTTGTTTGGCACGTTGATCCTCGCGTCACTGGGACCGGTGGTGGTATCCGCCGTCGTCGCCTTGCTCACCACCAATATGCTGAGCGACAGCAATGCGCTGCTGTATGCCGTACACTTCACACGGGAACTGCATGCGCTGGAATACGTCATGATCATCAGCACCGGTCTGGCTGCCGGCGTTTGCGGACCGCTATTCATGTGGTTGATGACCACCAGCCATAATGTTTTTTTGCGCTTAAAACTCTCGCCCCCGTGGCAACTGGCGCTCGGCGGGCTGATCGTTGGCCTGCTGTCATTGCTCACGCCTGCGGTCTGGGGTAATGGCTACAGCGTGGCGCAGTCATATTTGCTCTCCCCACCGCTACTGGCCGTGGTGAGCGGGATCTTCATCTGCAAATTACTGGCGGTGCTTGCCAGCAGTGGTTCCGGTGCGCCTGGCGGTGTGTTTACGCCAACGCTGTTTGTCGGTCTTTCGGTGGGTATGCTGCTGGGACGAGTGTGGGGATTATGGCTTCCGGGTCCGGATGAGATTGCCATTCTGCTGGGATTAACAGGGATGGCCACGCTGCTGGCAGCGACCACGCATGCGCCAATAATGTCGACACTGATGGTTTGTGAAATGACCGGGGAGTATCGTCTGCTCCCCGGATTGCTGATTGCCTGTGTGGTGGCGTCTGTGCTGTCGCGAACGTTACGCCAGGACTCTATCTACCGACAACACGCTGCCGAGCATTGACAGACGGATGTACTGAGACAGCTCGCGTTGCTCTGCGCGAGGCAGATAAGGCAGTTCACCGATCAGCGGTGCGGGTAATTTTTTGCCCAGCACATCAATGATTTCCGCATAATGCGCTAGCCCCGGGTTGATTCGGTTCGCGACCCAGCCAATCAAAGGCAGTCCGTCGCTGGCAATCGCCTGTGCGGTGAGGATGGCATGATTAATACAGCCTTCCTGGATACCCACCACCATCAGCACCGGCAGTTGTTCCTGCACCACCCATTCAGATAACGGACGCAGATCGTTCATCAGGCTCCGCCAGCCTCCGGTGCCTTCAACGACAACGTGATCCACTTTTTCGCTGAGGCTTGCGAGGCCGTTGGATAACAGGGTGTAATTGACCGGACCACTATGCGCTACGCTGCTTTCATCCTCACTCAACGCTATCGGGTTGACCGCCTCGTAGGGCAATTCGATAGTGGACACGCTTTGCAGCACCAGCGCATCTTTGTTGCGCAGACCTTCAGGTGTCTCTTTGCTTCCTTTGGCCACGGGTTTGTAGCCCGCAACGCTTTTACCCCCTGACGCTAACGCTTGTAGTAATGCGCGGGAAACCACGGTCTTCCCAACAGAAGTGTCTGTACCTGTAATAAAGAAACGCTTCAGCATCACTAACTCCACCGTTATGCTTTGAAAATATAAGTCAGGAAAATAATACAGTGGAGAAAGTCTAAGGTATGACGACGAGAATCGGCTTGAGATAGCGCAATTTTTCGTACAACAGTTAAAAAATGTTAACCCTGTAATAGACGAATCAACAAAGAACCGTTATACATCGCGTCCTTCACGAGCGCCGCCCCTGCCATCGTCCCTTGATTGGTGAACTGCGTACTTTCGACGACAATATGCTGACTGTAGGCCGGGAGCGCTTGCTGACGAATGCTGTCAGCAATAGTGGGAAACAAAATATCCGCCGCTTTACTGAGCGGAGAACCAATCAATATCTTTTGCGGGTTGAACAAATTCACCATGATGGCCAGAATCCGTCCGACATGGGTCCCGACGCCGCTAATGATATCTTTCGCCAATAAATCCCCCTGCATCGCCGCCAGACACAGCGCGTCTACCGTTAACGGTTGCCCGTGTAGAGAAGAACTCATTGACTGCTTCAAGCGTACCTGTGCCAGTTCGAGCACGCTGTCGACGCTGGCGATCGTTTCCAGGCAACCATGGTTGCCGCAATAGCAGCGTTTGCCGTAGGGGTCCACCTGGGTATGACCAATTTCCACCAGGCTACTGCTGCCGGCATGCAGTAGATGACCGTCGGTGATTACTCCGGCCCCCACGTTATGATCGATCACCACCTGAATGACGTCGCGTGCGCCGCGCGATGCGCCAAAAAGCGCCTCGGCCATAGTCCAGGCGCTGATATCATGCTGAATATAGACCGGCACGCCGGTATGATTTTCAAGCGCTTCACCCAGCGGCATCTCTTTGACATCGTCGTAGAATGGCATGCGATGAACGATACCGTTTTCAGTATCAATAATGCCGGGTAAGGTAATGGCGATGGAGGTTAAGCGCTCCAGCTTTTGCTGGTGGCGGATGAAAAACTGATCGACCTGGGTAATAACGCGTTCCAGCAATGGTGTTTCACTGACCAGCGCCATTTCAAGACAATCTTCAACCACCAGTTTGCTGCTCAGATCGCGCAGCGCCAGAAAGATCTCGCCGCGACTGATACGAATGGATAAATAGTGCCAGGCTTCCGTTTCCACAACCAGCCCAACGGCCGGACGTCCACGGCTGCCCGCTTCCTTGATTTCCAACTCTTGCACCAGGTGCGCTTCGAGCATTTCGCGGACAATTTTAGTAATACTGGCAGGCGCCAATTGTGCCAGGCGAGAGAGATCAATACGCGATACCGGACCCAGCTGATCAATCAGGCGATAAACCGCGCCCGCATTGGTCTGCTTAATTTGATCGATATGCCCAGGCTGACTATCAGCAACCACCACTTACTCCCTTTATTTTCGCGCTCCGAAATAATCTGCGGGCTATGGTGAAGCACTTCAATGGCTTCCGTCAACTTTTTACTTAGCCTTGTGATTTACTGCACATTTTCGCCCATTTTTAAACTAAATTAATCGCCTGAACGGCCGCCAACAGTTGCTCGCGAAAGCGTTGCGCGGCGTGACTTTGCTCATGATGTTTTGGCCACACTAGCCACATTTCCGAAACGGCATCTTCTTCCGCTATCGGGATCCAACACATTTCATACAATTGCACCCGTTTAAAGGAAGCGGGAAGAATGGAAACGCCTAATCCTGCGGCCACCAGCCCGATGATAGTCATCGCCTCGCCAACCTCCTGAGTGATAGTCGGCTTCAGTCCATAGCGACGCATGAGGCCAAGAATATCGTCATACAACCCCGTCCCCACATGCGGATCAAAAAAGACAAATGGCTCATTGGCCAACTCCGCCAATGTGACCACCGGCTTTTGCGCCAGCGGATGCGCGCGCGGGATCATCGCCATCAGCGGCTCATGCAGAATGATTTCACGCTCCAGCGTTTCCGGAAGCTGCGTGTTGCGCAGAAGTCCCAAATCCAGCGTTCCTTCATTGAGCGGGGCAATTTGCTCGCGCGTGTTCATTTCACGGGTTTGCATATGTACAGCGGGGTAGCTCTGGCGAAAGAGGGATAACGTATCTGAAACCGCTTTGATAAACGGTGCCGATGACGTAAAGCCGATACGCAATTCCCCCGCTTCACCCAGATGCAGACGCTCAGCCCTGGCAGCGGCCTCATTAACCAGCCCCAGGATCTGCCGACTGTCTGCCAGAAACTGCTTTCCGGCTGAGGTCAGCGCCACGCTGCGGTTAGTGCGCGCCAGAAGTCGGGCGCCGACCTGCTGCTCGAGGATCTGGATTTGCTGGCTCAGCGGCGGTTGCGAAATATTCAGCCGTGCCGCCGCCCGGCCAAAATGCAATTCTTCGGCAACCGCTACAAAGTAACGTAAATGACGCAGCTCGATATTCATATTTTTAAAATATCATTTGAGATTATTAATATATTAGACAGAATAATGCGATTTTCATACTCTTAAAGCTAGTCATGTAGAGGTAATTGATTGAGCAAGGATTTCAAGTGAGCCGTACAACAACTGTCGATACCGCGCCGACAAGCAATGTTGATGAACAGAGAGTTACCCCGCCGGATAGTTTTATCAAACGCGGAACATCCCCATTTATGCGCGTCACGCTGGCGCTGTTTTCGGCCGGACTGGCGACATTTGCTCTCCTCTATTGCGTGCAACCCATACTGCCAGTGCTCTCGCACGAGTTTGGGGTCTCTCCCGCCAGCAGCAGTATTTCGCTTTCCATCTCAACGGCGATGCTCGCGATCGGTTTACTGTTTACCGGTCCACTTTCCGATGCGATAGGCCGCAAGCCGGTGATGGTTACCGCCCTACTGCTCGCGTCCTGTTGTACGTTGCTTTCGACGATGATGACCAGCTGGCACGGTATTTTAATCATGCGTGCGCTGATAGGTCTTTCGCTCAGCGGCGTGGCGGCAGTGGGAATGACCTATCTGAGCGAGGAAATACATCCCAGCTTCGTCGCCTTCTCAATGGGCTTATATATCAGCGGTAACTCGATTGGTGGTATGAGTGGCCGTTTAATAAGCGGCGTGTTTACCGACTTTTTTAACTGGCGTATCGCGCTGGCGGCGATCGGTTGTTTTGCCCTCGCCTCCGCGCTGATGTTCTGGAAAATCTTGCCGGAATCTCGTCATTTCAGACCAACGTCGCTGCGACCGAAAACGCTGTTTATCAACTTTCGTTTGCACTGGCGCGACAAAGGGTTGCCGCTGCTGTTTGCGGAAGGTTTTTTACTGATGGGGTCGTTTGTCACGCTGTTTAATTACATCGGCTACCGTCTGATGCTCTCGCCGTGGGAACTCAGCCAGGCGGTTGTCGGTCTGTTGTCCGTGGCCTATCTGACCGGGACCTGGAGCTCACCGAAAGCGGGGTCGATGACCACCCGCTATGGACGTGGTCCGGTAATGCTCTTTTCAACCGGCGTGATGCTGATTGGACTGTTGATGACCCTGTTCACGTCGCTGTGGCTGATCTTCGCCGGGATGCTGCTCTTTTCAGCCGGGTTCTTTGCTGCGCACTCTGTGGCAAGCAGTTGGATTGGACCACGGGCAAAACGCGCTAAAGGCCAGGCATCTTCCCTGTATCTGTTCAGCTATTATCTGGGTTCCAGTATTGCCGGTACGCTGGGTGGCGTATTCTGGCACAGCTACGGCTGGAACGGCGTGGGCGGATTTATCGCCCTGATGCTGGTGCTGGCGTTGCTGGTCGGTGCACGTCTGCACCATCGTCTGCACGTATAATCCACGATGCCCGGGTTCCGGGCATCGCCTTCATCAACCATGCTGTAACGTCTGAGCCCCCATTTGCAGGGCTATAACCGTCCCGTTCATCGCTATATGGAGTATAACCGGCATCAGCAGGCCGTTGCTTTTCATTCTGGCGATGATCAAAACCTGCGACACAAGAAACAGCATCAGCAACGTGCGCAGATCCACATACTGGGTATGCATGATGGCAAAAATGACCGATACCACCACCGACGACAGCCAGGTTTTATTATTGAACCAATACTGGAATGCATTGAATAAACAGCCCCTGAAAACAATCTCTTCATACACTGGCGCAATAAATATCAGGGTCAGAGTGGATAACCACAGCGCGTAGCTGTTTAGGGATATCTGGCTGGTCACCCACGCTTCGGTTTGTCTGAGGCCCAGAAACCATGGCAGGATAAGCTGAATAAACAGCAGCGCCACGAACAAAATGGCAAACCATCTGGCGTTGAAAATTCCCTTTCCCAGCCCCTCTCTTTTTCTGAAGAAGAAGTAATACAGCGGGACCAGCACAACAAATTCCAGCGCAAACAGCAGCGGAAAAAGTAGCCCTTTGGCAAGCAGAACCTGGCTGGCGGGGAAAAACAACGGAAGAAACGTGAGGCCAAACATCAGCAAAAACATGGTAAAACAGCCAGCAACCGCTTGGGTCCTGACGATATACAGGTTGTCGGCATCCAGTGACATACGATCTCCTTGCGCTTATCAAAGATAACTTGATGAATTATCAATATATGATAAAAATTCTCATTATCACTGGCAACCTACCAACTTTTACGCAATGCCCACGGTTTACAACGCGTATAGCGTTACAGACTCTTTTCAGCGGAACATTCTCATCAGCTACTCAGTGGGGAATCCGCCAGCGGCAACGAAAAACGGAAACAGGCCCCTGCCGTTGAATTAATCAGGCGGATATCTCCCCCATGCAGTTCGAGCATTCTGCGCACGATCAGTAAGCCCAGACCACCACGCTCAGCCCGCTGCTCACGGGGTAGTAACGCCGTCGGGCGCTGAAATAATACTTCGCGAACAGCCTCTTCGACGCCAGGCCCGCTGTCCTGCACTTCTGCTAACAAGCGGTCTTCATCACGCCAGACTTTTAGCCACACTTCGCCCCCGTCAGGCGTATGACGGATAGCGTTATCCAGCAAATTCGTGACGATTCTTTCCATCATCGATAAATCGGCATTCACCAGCGGTAACGGACCAATTACGTCAAGGTGCAACTGCAAATGACGCGTGGCAACGGGTAGATCAAATTTCTGTGCCACATCCTGGATCAGCTCGCCAATAGCAAAACGTTCACGCTGTGGTTTTATGCCGCCATGCTCAAGTCTCGCCAGCTCAAAAAGCTGTTGTGACAGATGGCGAACCTTATGCCCCTGGCGCAGTGCAATGCTTAGATAATGCCGGTTTTCCTCCGGCGTCATCGTATCGGCTTTCAGCGACAGCATTTCCAGATACCCCAGCAGTGAAGTGAGCGGCGTACGTAAATCGTGCGAAATATTGGCGATAAACTCTCTGCGCTGACGATCGCTGTCAGCTAATAAATCCCATTGGTGGGCAATTTTCTGTGCTAACTCGATAAATGCATTGTTCAGCAACGCAATTTCATTCGCCGGAGCTAAATCGGGCTTTTTCTGCGCCAACTGTTTGATGACGCTAATGCTGTCCTGCTCCAGATTAACCACCTGACCGGTCAGCCTTTTCACCGGATTCGTCACCCATCTCCACACCAGGTACCCCGCGATTGCACCGGCTAATAAAACCAGTATTAACGTCCCGGTCACGGTGTTCCAAAGCGTTTTTTGCCAGGCGGCATTCGCCAATATATTGAGATCTTCGCCCTGGAGAATAATGTATAAATAGCCATGCAGCTTGCCGTTAAATAAAACTGGCGCGGCGCTGAATACCTTTTGCAGGCTGCTGCGCGGATCATTGCCATAGACGGGCAACTCGTCCGAATTAAGGAAAACCTGAATCGGCTGTACGCTAATGTTCTGGCGCTGAATATGCCCAGGCGGAGCGGCATCAGCAAGTATCTCGCCTGACGGTGAAACCAGATACAGCTCCACGCTTGGGTTTAGCGTCATCAGGTGATTGAACAGTCCTTTTAAGGTCTGCCGATTAACCTGCCCGCTGGCATCAATAAGCGACTCACTTTTGACAATCTTGCTCGCCAATTCCAGCGAGAGCCTTTGCACCATGGCGTCGCCATACTGTTTACTGCTGCGGATCTGGACAACGCTGACCGCAACCGCGCAAATCAACATAATAGCGGTAAAGACCAGGGTCAGACGCTGGCTCAGCGACAATCGATAAATCATGGTTGATGCTCCGCGTTAACCGCAGCAAGCTTATAGCCCCGTCCCCAAACGGTAAGAATAATTTCCGGCTCCGCAGCATCTTTTTCAATTTTAGTGCGCAGGCGATTAATATGACTGTTCACCGTATGCTCATATCCTTCGTGCTGGTAGCCCCACACCTGGTCTAACAACGCCTGACGCGAAAAGACCTCGCCGGGATGGCGGGCGAAAAAATAGAGCAGATCGAATTCACGCGGCGTTAAATCGAGGGATTTACCCTGCAGGCGGACTTCCCGGGCTAATGGATCAATCTCCACACCATGGACGGTGATAATCCCCGCCTCCATACGCAGGTTCTGACTCATCGCCTCCTGACGGCGAAACAACGCCTTCACCCGGGCCATCAATTCCAGCACCGAGAAAGGTTTGGCTAAATAATCATCAGCGCCCATTTCCAGCCCCAGTACGCGGTGAGTTTCACTGGTGCGAGCGCTGATAATAATGACAGGTAGATAGAAACTCATTTGCCGAATGCGACGACAAATTTCCAGACCGTCCACCCCCGGCAGCATTAAATCGAGGATAACGGCATCCCAGACGTGCTTCTCCAGTCGCTCGACCGCTCGTGCCCCATCAGCCTCATGAATAATTTCGTACCCCTCATCCTTCAGGCTAAGTTGCAAAAGTGAGGCAATATCGCTGTCATCTTCCACCAAAAATATCTTTTTTGCGCCTGCCATCAGTGTCATCCCCCTCTCGTCATGCTGAAAGCTTACCTCAGGCAAGGGGCGGAAGTTATCACAAAATTTTTAACTTTTCGTGAGGAATCAGGGATACGCATGCGTCCAGTATGTCGTTATAGATAGGTCAGGCATCAACAGGGAAACGTCGATTTGTTTTCCTTAACATGAAAATAAAAAGGAAAAGTTATGCAGAAAAAACATCCACTTCGGGAAGCTGATGTTACCGCCGAGTCCGTTTTTTTTATGCAACGACGACAGATCCTCAAAGCTCTTGGGATAGGCGCGGCGGCGGCTTCGTTCTCTTCCCCGACACAGGCCGGTCTGCTGAATTGGTTTAAAGGCAACGATCGCCCGTCTGCACCAGCGGGCAAACCGCTCGAGTTCACAAAACCCGAGATCTGGCAAAACAATCTGCCCTTGACGCCGGAAGACAAGGTCACGGGCTACAACAATTTCTACGAATTTGGTCTGGATAAAGCCGATCCTGCCGCGAATGCAGGTAGCCTGAAAACCGATCCCTGGACGTTAACCATCAGCGGTGAAGTGAACAAACCTTTAACGTTGGATCATGATGCGCTGACGACTCGTTTTCCATTAGAAGAGCGTATTTACCGGATGCGCTGCGTTGAGGCGTGGTCGATGGTTGTACCGTGGGTCGGCTTTCCTTTGCATAAATTATTGGCGCTGGTTGAGCCCACCAGCCACGCCAAATACGTCGCCTTTGAAACACGCTACGCGCCTGATGAAATGCCCGGCCAGAAAGATCGCTTCATTGGTGGCGGGTTGAAGTATCCCTATGTTGAAGGTTTACGTCTGGATGAGGCCATGCACCCGCTTACCCTTCTGACCGTGGGCGTGTATGGCAAAGCGTTGCCGCCGCAAAACGGAGCGCCAATACGCCTGACCGTACCCTGGAAGTACGGCTTCAAGGGCATTAAATCGATAGTCAGTATTAAGCTGACGCGTGAACAGCCGCCGACGACCTGGAATATGTCGGCACCTAACGAATACGGTTTTTACGCCAACGTCAATCCGCAAGTCGATCACCCCCGCTGGTCTCAGGCCACTGAGCGTTTTATCGGTTCGGGTGGCATTCTCGATGTTCAGCGACAGCCCACTTTGCCTTTTAATGGTTATGCCGATGAGGTGGCTTCTTTATATCAGGGCATGGATCTACGGGAGTATTTTTAAGTGAGGTTAACCGCAAAACAGATAACCGGCCTGAAAGTACTGCTGCATCTCGCCGGTTTATTACCCCTCCTATGGCTCTTCTGGGCCGCGCAGCATGGTGAGTTGGGGGCCGACCCGGGTAAAGATATCCAGCACTTTACGGGCATCACCGCGCTGAAGTTTCTGCTTGCTACCCTGCTGGTGTCACCGCTTGCCCGCTACGCAAAGCAGCCGTTGTTGTATCGCACCCGTCGATTATTAGGGTTATGGTGTTTTGCATGGGCCACGCTGCATATGACCAGCTATGCGCTGCTGGAGTTGGGTATACAAAATCTGGGATTATTGGGACGTGAACTGGTTTCACGCCCATGGCTAACGTTGGGCATGACTGGTTGGATAATCTTATTTCTGCTGACGCTGACCTCCACGCAAGCCGCGCAACGTAAAATGGGCAAACGCTGGCAAACATTGCACAACTACGTATACCTGGCGGCCGTTTTGCTTCCGCTGCATTATCTGTGGTCGGTAAAAGTGTTATCACCGCTCCCCATTATTTATGCCCTCTGTTTTCTCGTGCTACTGGCTTTTCGCTATAAAAAGCTGTTACGCAAAGTCGGGTACAAAGGTGTGTTTATGAAAAGTGAATGAATCACGGTAAACTTCTCACCACACCTAAACAGAACGAGAACAAAAAATGAGTAACAATGATAATTACCATCAGCTCACCCGCACGTTCCAGCGGCTCTCTCGCTTCTCCCACCTCTCGGCAATCGCCAGTTGGGACATGTTTACCATGATGCCATCTGGCGGCAGCAAAGCTCGCGGCGAAGCACTGGCCGAGCTGAGCGTGCTTGAGCACCAGCTGCTAACCGACCCGAAAGTGGCAACGTGGATCGCCGCAGCCCAACAGGAGGACCTTAACGATGTTGAGCAGGCCAACCTGCGCGAAATGTCGCGACTGCATCATCAGGCATCCTTACTACCTGAATCGTTGGTAGAAGCGAAATCACTCGCGGGTAGCCGCTGCGAGCATGCCTGGCGCAGCCAGCGACCAGCCAATGACTGGGAGGGATTTTCCGAAAACCTGAAAGAGGTCGTGAAACACAGCCGTGAAGAAGCCCGGCTGCGTGCCGAAGCCACAGGCTGTTCGCCTTATGACGCGCTACTGGACATATTCGAACCAGGGATGACCAGTGCCCAATTGGATGTCCTGTTTGCAGACGTTAAAAGCTGGCTACCGGATCTGCTCAACAAAGTGGTGGCAAAGCAGTCTCAGCAGTCGCTCATCGCCCCGGTTGGTCCTTTCCCAACCGCAATCCAGCGAGAGTTGGGCCTTGAAACGATGGCGCAGTTGGGATTCGATTTTACGGCTGGTCGACTGGATATCAGTGCGCACCCCTTCTGTGGTGGCGTACCTGAAGATGTGCGTATCACCACCCGCTATGATGAAAACGAATTACTTAGCGCGCTGTTTGGCGTGATCCATGAAACCGGTCACGCCCGCTACGAGCAAAATCTGCCGCACAGTTGGTCAGGGCAACCTATCGCACTGGCACGCTCAACCGCTATTCATGAGTCCCAGAGTCTGTTCTTTGAGATGCAACTGGGGCGCAGTAAAGCATTTCTGACGCGGTTAATTCCTGCTGTGACGCGCCACTTTGGCGATCAGGCTGCGTTTGAAGAAAGCAATTTCATCGCCTGGAACCAGCAGGTTAAACCCGGTTTTATCCGTGTTGATGCCGACGAGGTGAGCTATCCTGCTCACGTTATCCTGCGTTATGAAATCGAACGCGCGCTCATTAATGGCGATATTGAAGTGGATGATATCCCGGCATTGTGGAATGAGAAAATGCAGTCCTGGCTGGGGCTGTCAACCATCGGCAACTATCGTAACGGTTGTATGCAGGATATTCACTGGACCGATGGCGGCTTTGGCTACTTCCCTTCTTATACTTTAGGCGCCATGTATGCGGCGCAGTTATTCAGTGCCGCTAAGCGCGCATTGCCTGATTTAGAGCAGTCTATTGCGCAAGGTGAGTTTGGTGCCCTGTTTGACTGGTTACGTCAGAATATCTGGCAGCATGGCAGCCGTTTCACCACTGAACAGCTTATTACCCAGGCCACCGGAGAGCCGCTCAGCAGCCGTTATTTCCGCGCTCATCTGGAAGCCCGCTATTTGTAATCTCATACCGTGAGTCATTGTACATATCGTTACACGCCGAAACCAATGACTCACGGAAGCCCTGTGATTACAGCGATATAGTTATTTCAACGGCCCCGCAGTGGGGTTGAATGAAAAACCAAATCGAGGGTATGAGAATGAAAAAAGTATTAGCTCTGGTTGTTGCCGCTGCTATGGGTCTGTCTTCTGCTGCATTTGCTGCTGAAACAACTGCTACCACCGCTCCGGCTGCTGCTGCAACCACCAAAGCAGCTCCGGCAAAAACCACTCATCATAAAAAACAGCACAAAGCAGCGCCGCAGAAAGCGCAGGTTGCCAAGAAACACGCTAAAAAATCCACCACAAAACCGGCTGTAGAACAGAAAGCGCCAGAGCAGAAAGCTCAGGCTGCTAAAAAACACACCAAAAAAGCAGCGACCAAACCCGCTGCAGAACAAAAAGCACCAGAGCAGAAAGCTCAGGCAGCTAAAAAACACACCAAAAAAGCCGTAAAACACGACACCGCTAAACCCGCTGCTCAGCCAGCTGCATAACACATTTGTAG